>NZ_JBXWNE010000004.1:0-319054 GCF_059610225.1 Ruegeria sp. YTSA105 | reverse complement strand
TGTTATACCCCTGAAACTCACGGGTATGAATCACGCAGGCGGGATGACGGCAACCAAATTAATAGGTCCAGAACCTAAGCCCATCGCACGGCGTCCAGCTTGGGCGTCAAAAAGGGGGGCGTGGCCGCCTGATTGGCAGAACCAAAGGCGGCATGAATACCAAGCTGCAAGCTATCTGTGATAGCCAAGGTCGCCCGCTCAACCTGTTCGTTACCGCCGGGCAGGTCAGCGATTACATCGATGCTCGGGCTCTGCTCAGCAGCATACTGAACGTGTATTGGCTGCTCGGGGATCGCGGCTATGACGCCGACTGCTTCCGTGAAGCGTTAAAAGACAAAAGGATACGCGCCTGCATCCCAGGCCGTAAGCAACGCAAGACACCGGTCAAATACGATAAGCGCAAATACAAACGCCGCAACCGGATCGAGATCATGTTCGGCAGGCTCAAGGATTGGAGGCGCGTGGCGACACGTTATGACGGTAGTCCCAAGGTCTTCCTCTCAGCCTTCGCACTCGAGGCAACCGTTATGTACTGGTTATGAATCCTGACCCTAAGTAGAATTGGTCAAGTTGAGAACTCTGTCGGTTTCAGCGCCAGGCCTTGTTGCAACTAACTTCATTGAGCCGCCTGGCGCTCTTTTTCCGGCCAGAATTCATCTACCACGACATATGCGATGATTACAAAAAATGCGGCGCTGGCAACTTGTAAAACTCGAATGATGCTCTTGACGTCAGCCTCGTCTGAAAACGGCGCAACCGACCCGCCATATACTATGAGAGCCGTTGTAATAGCAGAGCCGGCAGCGGTGGCGAGCGGGGCTTGAGATTTACCGAGTGCTCCGAGTGTCAGGCAAAAGAAAAAACACAGCAAAATGGGGGTGAGAATAACCGGAGCTATTACGTTTATTTCATAACAAATGATGGATACTGCCGCCCCAAGAAGGTTTGCCGTCAGCATTGCTTTTGCAACTGTTTTGCCTGCAGCGGGCATTGCCGCAAGTTGCTGGCTCAGCAGCGCGACAAAGAACAGAACCAGCAATGCAGACGCGCCGGAAACAAAAAATGCCATAGCAAACGGGACTGTGACAAGCGACATCCTGACTATGCGACGATGTGGGTCGAAGCTTGGCGGCGCTGCAGCTTTTTTTTGAGCCGCCGTTTGAGGTTCAGCGGGTATCAATACGAACATCAGTGTCGATATGAAGCCTGCGAACAGCAGGTTCAACGGTATCCAATACACGAGCACCAAAGCCAGGTCCTGTGATTGCAGAACCAAGTTTGGGATCATCAATGCCCCCATGAGAGCTATGACACCGGGTAATACTCCGGCGCCGGAAACTGACCACATGAAAGACAGGATTATTCCAATCGCCACCAGCATCAGAAATACAAGCGGATATGGTGAGAAGATCGACGACACCAGGAACGAAATGAACATCAACCCAATAGAGAAGACAAAGAGCTTCGCAAATGCTGTCAAAGGCAATGCGGCAGGTGCTTGCAGAAAAAGGGCGGCGAACACCGCCCCGACGACGGCAAGCGGCCACCCAAGAAATAGGCCCAATGAAAAGACGCCGGTAACACCCAGCGCAAGCCGGGTGACAGAGCGTTGGTCCTCAGTACGCATAGGACAGAATTGAAACCACGCGGATGTAGGTGCGACCTACGAGGTTCAGCAACGAGTTGTCGCTTAGGTACATGATCACATCGGCCTGACCGTTCAGCTGAAAGCGAAGGTCATCTTCGGTGCTTCCTGCTTCATAGCCGGGCAAAACGATCCTGACTGGGAATCTCTCAGGCTCCCGCAAAAAACCTTTGGTGCTTGGCGGGCTCGCCAATTGTCCGGGCACATCACCGCCACTTAAGGAAACAGCCGCACTAAAGCTCTCAATGACACCCGGAATAATCTGACCTGGATGCATGTCCAACACTACGTCAACCGGAGACCCTATCGAGGCTCTTCCTAGGTTGTTTTCGGAAAAATAGGCCTCGATCCAGACGTCAGTCGCGTCCAGAAACGTCAATAGATCCTGGCCTGATCGCGCATATGTTCCGGGGGCTATCAGCAAGTTAGAGATGACACCTGTCGCCGGAGCACGTAGTACAGTCCATTCAAGGTTAAGCTCTGCATCTGCCAAGGCGGCCAACGCGCGCTGGATTTTCGGGTTTTCAATCCCGTCGTCACCAAGCCTCTGTTTTGCTTTTTCCAGATCCGCTTTTGCGTTCTCATAGTTTGCCTCAGACTCTGCCAGTTGCCCTCGCGCATCATCGGCCTTTGTGACGGCAATCAACCCTTTCTTTTCGAGCGCGAACACGCGTTCCGTTTGAATGCGCATCGTATCCAGATCGCTTTGCGCCCTTGCTAGTTTGGCCTGTGCCGCTCTCACCTCTGCCGAAGATGCGCCCACTTCTTGAGTGGCTGCTTCGAGGTCAGCTTCCGCTTTGTCGCGCTGAATCTCGTAGGGTCGCGGGTCGATCCGGACAAGGATATCTCCGGCCGAGACAATCTGACCATTTTCGACCAAGACTTCAGTCACGGTGCCAGTCACCTGCGGGACGATTTGGGTCGCCACGGCTTTTACTCTGGCGTTCCCAGTAAATGGCGTTTTCCGATCAGCGACCAGGTACCAAACAAGAAAAATCAGAATGACAGCCAGGGTTGTCCATATTGTCTTCCTCATTTCGCCGCACCTTCAGCAGCGCCCTCGGCTTCGGGCGAGGTATCAATCCAAACCTTGAACAGCTCATAGAAGACAGCGAAGAGAACCGGCCCCATAAAGACACCGATCAGACCGTACGCCATCATACCTCCGAGAACACCGATGAGGATGACCAACATGGGAGTCTCAAGGCCTTTTGAAATGAACACGGGTCTTAGAAAACTGTCCATTATCATGACGGGAACGGCCAATATGGTGAAGATCAAAGCAGTCCCGCCGGACATGGAACTCCAAGCGTAGATAATTACCGGTATTAGAACCAATCCGGGCCCGATTTGGATAATCGAGAGTATCAGGCAGATGAATGCCAACGTGGCGGCCGAAGAAATCCCAAACAAAGCCAACAGTATCCAAACGCAGACCGCTTGAATGGCAGCTACGCCAATCACGCCTTTTGTAACGTTCCGAATTGTTGCGCCTGCCAGTGTTACGAATTCTCCACCGCGCGGAGCGAAAACACGGTTGGCAAAGCGCTGAAGACCTTGGACCATATTTGGCCCGGGGCTGAACAACGCCCCCATTATCAATACGGACAGAGCTAAGCCAAGAAGCCCGATGCCGATGCCCAACACCTTTCCAAACAGCGACTTGGTGATCTCAAGGATTTGCGCGCCATATTTCGTAAGCGCGCCGTCAAGATTGCGCTCAAACATCCCCCAAACATCGGCTATTTTGTCTCCCACCAAGGGCAATTCCTTGAGACCCTCGGGCGCAGGTGGGACTTTCAACTCACCTTTGTCTGCTTGTTCCGCGAATTCAGACCCAAGTTCTGCGGCACCAGACACCGCGGTAGCGACTGGCCCGAGGGTCAGAACAAGGCCCAACAAAACCAAGATCGTCGTGGCAAGTTTTTTCCGACCTCCAAGCTTGGACTGAAGCCAATCAAATGCCGGGTAAAGCGCCACACAAAGGATCGTTGCCCAGATAACCACGCTCGCAAGCGGGGCCACCATGACCAAAGCGCTGTAGAGAAATAGTCCGAGAAAGAGCAATCGTATCGCTAGATCGACAATCTTTGCGTCCTGTGTCTTTTCCATTCCATCCCTCCATATGTTTTTTGAATGTTATACTCAAAAAACATAATATGTATATTTTTTTTAGTTTTAGTGATCATCTATCAGCTTGAAGACGCAAATGAATCCAGGCCGCAGCTTGAGATGCACAGACGGGCCAATGCCTGTGCAGGAACTCGGTTTGGCTCATTTGAGTGCAGTCTATTAGTCCGCTTTTTTGTCGTCTTGGGACAAGATTGTATCCGCCACTGTGGTCGCCGCGGTCACGAAGACACCGAGGCCCACGATGATGTAAATCATTGTGAAGATCTTCCCTGCCGCGGTTTCAGGTGAGAAGTCACCAAACCCTACGGTCGAAATTGTCACTACAGAAAAGTAGATTGAGTCGAGCCAACTCCAACCCTCGACAAAGTGGTAAAAGACCGAGGCCCATAAAATCATTCCAACCGTGAAGGCAAGAATGCCTTTCACTCTACCGTCTTTGAAAGCGACGCCTATCCCACGTGTTATTCTAGTTAGTGAGTTCATCCTGTCCTCGTCGTTTGAAGAATTCACATATAACAGTAATTAGATAAATGTGGGAAATCGAGGAAATCTGGCTGCCAATAGCTTGGGGATGCGTCGAGCCGCTGAAATCGCAACCCCTGCAACGTGTCCAGTTCTGGTCGGTCAAACTCGCTTCAAGCCAGCTGATTGGAAGCTGGGTCAGCGGTACAAAAGTTATTTTGTCATCTACCCGTGATTTAGCTGTCCGACCAAATCAGCGAGAGTTATCAGCTGTACGGTCAAGATCATTCAGAGGTCGGGAAATCTTTCGACAATATAATCCATTAACCTAACAAATAAATGGTTTAGGTTGCCCAAGGTATGAATCGGAACATTAGGAGAAAAGCGTGCGATACGTTGCAAAAGGTGTATTGGTTTGTTGCGCTGTCGCGTTTGTGGCTGTGTTAGCAGCTTGGCTTTTCCTGTCTTCTACGTTGTTTTCTTCTGTAAGGACCACCTTCGTCGAAAACCTGATCTCCAAGAAACTTGGTCAGGACGTCATCATAGAGGATGAAGTGCGTCTGGGCCTTGGCCGGCACTTGCAGGTGTCAGCGGCGGGGCTGGTACTACCCGGTTCGCGGAGAGCGAACGAGAATCTGGCAGCAATCGACGAACTTGAGTTCGAAATTTCCACGCGCGACCTCTGGAACAGTAATCTATCGCTGAGCAACCTTTTTCTCTCGGGCGTTCACCTGAACCTGATCACAGGCAAAGACGGCGTCGGAAACTGGCAGTCCCTTTCCCAATCAGATGTAGAAGCCGGGCAAGCTGCTAAGTCTCCGAAAATGCCGTTGGCTGGAGTTCTAACGGACCATAAAATTGACCTGACCGATATCACCGTTTTTTACCAAAACGATCTAAACGGGCTTGAGCTGGATCTGCAGTTTTCTGAGCTGCTTCTAAAACGCGATACGGAAACCGACGTTGCGACCGCAGTTGGGGCCGGTTCGCTAAACGGAGAGAGGTTTGATCTGTACGCGACATTCCCTGCGGAAGACCCGTTTCAGGTAGCGGTGAACTTCGAACAGATTTCGATTACCGCAGAGGAATCCCCCATAGAAGACGGGCTGCAAGTGAAGACGACCCTAGAGGTTGTAGAACTTGGCCAGCTTCTCGATATCCTGAAGCTTGACCGTGTCCTGGAAGGTTCAGGAAGTATTGGTGCAACATTCAAATCGGTCGACGGCGTTGCTCGGATTGATGATCTAAGTGTTTTGACGGATTTGGATGGCGGGCAAAGCCTCTCGCTGACAGGACAAATCGGAGAATTGGGAAATCCGGAAGACGTATCGTTGACAACCCGCATTCGGTTGTATCCTGAAGATGCTGAACCAGCCCCCGCCGCATCGCGGTATGATCTTAAACTTATCGCGGTCGACATGGTTATCGACAGCGTCCCCGGGCGGATTCCGCAGCGGCAAATGGTCATTAAGACCAACGGATTCACATTGGACACGTCTGGCGAGGGCCCGCCTCCGATCAAGTTCTCCGAACTTTCCAGAACACCAGAAGGCAGCTTAAGGGTCGGAAGCATCAACTTGAGAATTGGGAACCCGGCTGATCCGTTTATCATTTTGGACGGTTCGGTCGATGACGCGCTGCAGTTACAAGGAATATCAGCAGAAGGTCTAATGGATATTCCGGCAAGCAGTTTGATCTCACCAGAACTGTTAGGACCGGACGACCAACTCGGCAGATTTTCCGGCGACTTTCATTTGAATGGCGACATCAATCAGCTATCGCTGACGAATTTGGATGGCAGGACAAGCGAAACGGAAGTCTGGAACCTCGAAGTACACGGCACTGTCAAGAATGTACTCAAATTCGAGGACCTGGATTTGGCAATTGATGTTGAAGTCCCATCAGGTGCAGACCTTTTGGAGGCACTATCGCTTGATCGCGTGGAAACCGGGCGGGCTCGCCTTGAGATTGACCTCGCTAGCGAAGGCACCGATTGGAACGCGAGTGCCAATGTCGAGGTTTCTGAATCTGTCCTGGAAATTGTCGCCGATCTTGATGATGCAACAAGTGATCCTGTGCTGAAAGGTTCCATAGAGAGTGACTTGATAAAGATAGATCATATCCGAACCATCGTTCAGGCCGCCGCACAGTTGCGGAAGCTAGGCGGTTCGGAGCCCGATGAGGAAGATGTCAATCAAGAAGCAGATGACACTGGCCCTTTGAGAGATGTGACGCTTAAACCAATTGGACGTTCAGTTCTCTTGTCCGGTATGGATATGGATGTCGACATTGACCTTCGGCACATAGAGGGCGCCAAAGGCATTAGCAGTTTGCAGAGCGAACTGACGCTTAACAAAAATGAGCTTAAGGCCGGACCTTTGAAATTTGAATACGGTGGCGCTCATTTCGACGTCAGCGGGCAAATGGATCTATCGAACGATGCGCACCTGCTCACGTTGACCGGCAAGGCAGGCGGCTGGCAGCTGGATGACATTCTTCACGGACTGAACTTCAAAAAAGGTGCAAGCGGTACGATTTATGCAGATTTTTCGGTGTCAGGAGGAACCGATTCACCCAAGCACTTTGCCAACAGCATGAACGGCAACGCCACAGTTTCATTACGTGATGGCTCGATCGAGACCCAGCTTTTGGATTTGGCGGGGCTGGGTGTGCTACCTTGGGTGTTTACCAAAGAAAAACAAAAGGTTGCTCCGATCGTGTGCTTGCGCGCGCCGATTAGTATCTCCAATGGAAGTATTTCGACGAAACAAACCACCTTGGAAACGGATCATGTCCAAGTTGTCGTTTTTGGCGGGGTCGATGTGGCTGGCAAGGTCTTGGATTTAGATCTACAGCCCCGCAAGATTGGCGAACCTCTTTCGAAAAGCCCCTGGCCAGTGACTCTAAAAGGCCCGCTAGCTAAGCCGAAAATCAAGGTCAAGGACGGCCCGAAGCGACTGAAACGATCAGATGGTGCAGACAAAATGCCTGCCAAAAGAAAACTCTGCGTCCCGGATATTTTGCAACTGCAGTAGTAGTAGTGGAGGCAGTTGGTTCAGGAATAAATCTAGAATTAAAGAAAGATGGCAGTGCTCCCGAAAATGGATTTCCGCTTTGAGACCAAAGTGGACACCAAAGAAAATGCCAGGCGACGCCAACAAGTAGCGTCGCCCGATAGTCGTGGCCGTCGCTTTATTCTACCAATTTCAGATCACCAGGACGCCAGGTTTTGTCGAACCAAGGCTCGAGCGGTCCGTAGAGGCGCATCATCACGTTGAAGCTTTGCCCTGGCATGGTTTGCGCCCAGTTGTTCTCCCAACCTTCTGGGGCTTTTGGTCCCATATGCGCTCACTTCAGACTGCTTTTTCAAGAGACCAACTCAGGCTCTTGGTAATATTGCTTACACAATGCGACCACAGACAGCCGGATGGGTCACTTGGTTAACCGATCTTCTGAGTATACGTGAGGGTCAATGATCGCGACTATGTCGTTTCCACTGTCCTCCAAGCCAAGTCTTTCGCAAAGCCGTGCAGAGGGAATGTTACCCGGAGCGATGCCTGTCTTGAACCCTGTGGCGCCAAGCTTTTCATGCGAGTGTATTAGAGCTATCGCCCCCAAGACTTTTGCAATGCCCTCGCCCATGCGTTCAGGTTTGGTCGAGAGTTGCCCCCATTGTGCGCGACTATGCAGCCGACTGCTGGAGGGATGACACAGAACTGAACCCGCAGTTGCGACTGGAGCACCTGATCGATCAACGACGACCATAGCAAACCCGGGACGAGACAATCCGCGCATCACCGGCCCTATTGGCGGTAGAACACCATGGCTCAACGCGACTTCCGCGAAAGCTTCAAGCCATTCTGGTGGAGAGCTGCGATCAATCACTCGTATGGTTAAATCCTCGGGCAAAGCATGAGTTGCGACCACTTGGCGAGCGGCTTCGACACAGTTCAGACCGCCAAGATAGCAAGCAATCGTGTCGGTTTTTAAACCCTCGCTTTCAATTCGTTCTCGCGCCGTCGCCACCTCCTCACGCGGTATGCTTTCTATCGCCGTGATGCCAAGAATTCGGGCCATTGCGACGGCATCATCCAACGCCCCGCTATACTCGTTGGCAATCTGTATACCACGCCCATGGCTACAAAACCGAGGGTCATCACCCAACAGCTGCATAAGATGCTCGCCCATGGTTGACATGCGTCGCTGTGCTTCACTTCCGAATACTTCCATGAGATCTCCCTTGAAGTACCACATGACAGTTCTGAGATGATCGTTTGATAGGGGTCGTGTCGTCAAGCGGACGTCACGCGCAAGACTGCGACACAAAGAGGATTTTGGGAAAGGGCGAATTGCAGCTATGTCCGCAGGGCCGCCGTTCGTTCCTCATTGTGAACTGGATGTGTCGCAAACTTTTGCAACGACCATAGGCAGTCAACTACCGGACACACCTATTCTGCGATCTCGGCAAACAGCCGAAAGCCCGACGTGGTAGTGCTGGGGAATTGCCGCTTCCGGATCATTTTGGCGACCTCGATGCCGTCCAAAGTAGCTGATGCGGATCTGAACGATTTGAACCCACACATATGCCGTACACGACGCTTGATAAACCGATGATCCTGTTCGATTAGCTTATTCAAATACTTGGACCTGACCGTTTGGATTTTGGCTGGGCAGCCAAACCGATTAAGGATTTTGTTGACCACTCGAATGCCAGCCGCGTTGGCGCCGCTTTTGTCGATGACGATCTTGCTCGGGATTCCATTTGAAGACAGCGCTTTGGCAAAGAACCTTGCTGCTGCTGGACGGTTCCTGCGCTCAGACAACATGAAATCAAGAGTATTCCCAGCTTTGTCGACGGCCCGATAGAGGTACATCCAGTTGCCGCGAACACGAATATAGGTTTCGTCCATGCGCCATGAACTCGGCGTTGGACGCTTCTTTGACAGCGCACGAACTGCGACGATAGGCGAGTATTTCACCACCCACCTATTCAAAGTGGCATGGTCAACTCGGACACCGCGCTCAGCCATGATCTCTTCCAAGTCACGATAGGACACCGTGTACCGCAGATAGAAGAAAACAGCGTACAAAACTGCATCCTTGGGGAAATGACAGCCCTTTAACGAGATCATGCTCAAATAACCTGTTCGAAAATTATTCGACCAGTAAAAACCTCAGATCATGCATGCTCGTCAACTAGACCCCAGAGTTTGCGACACATCCTGTTTTTTTCAGTCATGTCCGTATCTCCTGGTCGAGTGAAAGAACAAAACCAGACCCTATTTGGGAACTTGCTGATAAAAGAAAAATGATAAATAAACCGAGCTAACGCGAATTTTTCTTGGTAGTAAATGCCGTCCAACCAGATAAGTCTAACCTGGCTGCGTAGCTTTGAAGCCGCGGCCCGACATCTGAATTTTACCAGTGCAAGCGTCGAATTGGGGCTGACGCAGGCTGCCGTCAGCCTGCACATCCGATCGTTGGAACAGCAGTTGCAGCACAAGCTATTTGTGAGGCGCGCAAGACACCTGTCTCTCACAGAGCTTGGTCAGGCTTATTGCTCAACTGTCCGGCAGGCGCTTGCTGATATCGATATGGCCTCGGCAAACCTTTTCGGGTCGATGGCGACGAAGACAGTTACGATCAAGGCGCCGATATCGACCGCTTCACTTTGGCTTGCGCCCCGTCTTCCGTCGTTCAAGAAAGACCACCCGACGATAAATCTTCGCCTTGTGACAAATATCTGGACAGAGACCACCAATTTAGAAGAGATCGACGTAGAGCTACGCTTGGGTCGTGGCAACTGGACCGACGCACTCTCCGAGAAACTCTCTGATGAAACGATCGTCCCGATATGCGCCAAAGGCCGGAAGAACAGTGCAAAGCAAGTGCAGGATCTGCTGTCTGGTCCATTTGTTCACATATTGGGCCATGAAGGCCATTGGGAACGATACTTGAGTACATATGACTGCACCAAGCCGCAAGACGCCCCGCAATACCTGGTAGACACAACCATTTCGGCGCTGCAACTTGTCGCGAGTGGCGGTGGCTATGCCCTAGTGTTCTCGCGACTGGTCAATACCGGAAATGGGCTCGCCTCGGGCGTTCGATTTGCCGGCAAACCGCTGCCACATCCGGATGCACATTTCCTAATGCAACCTGTTTCCAAAAAATCTGTACGACCAGAGGTCGAGATCTTTGTGGACTGGTTGCGTAAGCAGTTTAAAGAAGATGTTTGATCTTGGGATGAAAACAGATTTGCAGCGAGAGGGACGGTTTTGTCGACCACGATCTGCAACGGAATGCCTTTGTTGGCCAATGCCTCCGCGAAGAATTGCTTGGCCGCCGCGGTATCGCGGCTTTCAAACGGCATAAAATCAAGGGTTTCGCCGTCGCGATCAACCGCTCGATACCGATACATCCAATGGCCGCGCACTTTGAGATGGGTTTTGTCCATGCGCCATGAAACTGCACTAGGGCGCTTGCATTTGTGCATCTCAATCTTGACCTGGGGCGAGAATTTCACCACCCAATCTTCTGATTGTCACATGATCAACCGCAACGCCCCGCTCTGCCAAAATCTGCTCCAGATCGCGTTAAGACACTGAGTATCGTGAGTAAAAGTAGATTGCGTGAACAACGATGTGCTTTGGAAAATGACATTCTTTGAACGAGCGTGTTGAGCGTCCGCTTTGCAGATTGTCTCACGCATCATGCCGGTCGGGGTTATGCCAGGCAATCAAGTTGAAAAGTTTGCGGCAGAGCCTGCAGGAGAAATTCCAACTGACTAAATCGGCAACGCGGTGCTTCAGGTACCACTAAGATGCGTTGAAAGATTAACTGCCGGGATTGCGGGTTTCTGCCAGCTCGTGAACAGGTGCCATTTGGACGGGTGACCGATTTCAATGGCCTAAAAGTGCTGCATAGAGTCCGAATGCTCCGACGGCGATGAGGCTGAGTGCCCAAACGACATCAAGATTGAACCATGTCTTTGAGAGGAACCTGAGCCCCAGCCAAAGGTAGATCACAACTGCGATGGTGCCGCCAGCAATTGTCATCGACAACGTGTGTACTGCTGCAACAAGAAACGCAGTCGTCACGTTGCTGTTCATAAGTGTTTGTACTGCGGCATGACCCGTTTCGTTCGCTCCAATCGCACAGATGCCCAGAAAAATCGGCACCAGCATCAAACCAGCCCCATGCGCCATCGCAGCGATGAATGACCAGAGCGCCAACCGGGCAGGGTGCACGCGCGCGAGAATTTTCGGATGTCTTCGGTTGATCAGCAGATAGAGGCCCATGGCGATGACCAAAAGCCCGGCGACCACGCGGATTTGAACTTCCCACTGAACAAGGAACATCATCAGTGAGAATGGCAACAAGATGCCAATCATCGCGAGGAAATGCCCCGTGGCCAACATTGCCAGCGCTTTTGGCAGGGCGCTGTGCTTTCGCTCCATCAACGCCGCCGAAACGGCCAACGGCCAACCCATGCCGGGGTTGATGCCGTGGTAGAGTCCAGAAAAAATGACAGCCCACCAAAGGGCTGTCATTGTTGTTATGTCGCCCATTTCTTAGACGGACGGATAGCAGAAGCTGTCGGTCGAACAGTCACCGCCTTCTAGGCGAATTTGGTGGCTGCGCAGACCTTTGGGGAAGTCGACATAAAAGTCATTGTTCAGCGTCAGCCCCCCGTTTTCGCCCACATCGGCCATCACCATTTGTCCGCCTTCGTCGTCGGGATAGAACTGGTTGTCCCAGGTGGAGTAAAGCGAGTTGGTCCAGTAGACGCGCTTGCCGTCGCGGCTGATTTCTACCATTTGCGGGCCATAGGCAAAATCCTTGCCGTTGGAGTGCTTGGTGCCGCGGGCGATGCCGCCCAGCTCGACTTTTCCGGTCAGCTTTGGGTTCATCGGGTCGCTGACATCGTATTGATGCATCTCGCCCAGCCCCCAGCACGCAACATAGAGGTATTTGTCGTCTAGGCTCAGGTCGATATCGGTGACCAGCGGCGGCACGGCCTCGAACCCTTGCAACAGTGGCGGCAGGTTCTCGGGCTTTTCGGGGCGCGGATCGATTGTGATCGTTTTCTTGGACTGCCATTTGCCGTCGTCACCGCGCCACCATGTGAAAATTGCGCCTTGCAGGTTGGTGGTGTCCACCACGACACCACAGAAACCATAAGATTTTGTCGGGTCATGCGCAGGGCGAATTTCCAGTGCCATCTGGTAATTGTCGCCGAAATCCATCGTCTGGATATTCTTGCGCGCGCGCAAGTCCCAGAAGTGGATCGAATGACCATACTTGTTCGACAACAGGTCCTCGGGCACCACGCCGTTTTCAAACTGCGGCGGCAAACCCCATTCGGAACTAACCATGTAGTCCTGCGGCAGATTCCACCAGAAATCATAGTGCTTGTCCTGCTTGCCGCGATCCATCTCGTATTGCCCGATAATTTCGAACGTCTCGCAATCCATAATGAAGATGCCCGGAGGTCCGTCTGTACCGTCTTCGCCGCCACCTCCAAGGCAGGAAACATAGATCCCTTCGGGACCGCAGTGGATGGTGTGCGGGCGCGAATACCCGGTTTTTGCAAATAGTTCTTCGGGTTCGATCGTCTTGTGGATCTTGGCCTTCAACGGGTCTTTCACGTCGATGACGTAAATACGTGAGGATCGGATTCCAGGTACGATCAGATAACGTCGTTCCAGAAAGGCGTGTCCGGTCAGAGGAGACAGAGATGACGAACAGGCGTTCCAGCCGAAATGGTGAAATTCGTCGCCTTTGTTGGGGACAATGACCTGATGTACGATCTGGCCATAGGTGTCGGAGTCCGGTTTGAGGTCAATGACCGCGATGCCATCAGATTGCGATCCGTCCGGGCTGAGCATAACAGTGAAGGCGTAGTTTTCCACCGGTGCCTGCATGGCAAGCTTAGGCGAGGCGTGAAACGTTGGATCTGGTCTCAGGTTCATTTGGTTTCCTCCGGTTTGTTGAATTTTTCCTATTCTCAGTGTCATCCTTTTGGCCAAAAGGGCCGGTAGTTGTTCGTTTCGTTATGTATCCGTCACGTTGCACAGCTGGATTGCGCCACTGACCTTCTTGGACAAACCTTTCAATTTCTCGCCGATCTTCATGCGGTATTCGGTGCGGAACCGGCGAATGGGGCCAACCGCACCAATACTGAAAGTAGCTCCGATGTTGCCGATCGATACCGGTGCCGCAACGCTGGCAATTCCGATGTCGATTTCCTGATCACAATCGGCAAAGCCGCGTTCGCTAATTATCTCGAATTCGCGGCGTAGCTCATCTTCGGTCGTCTTGGTGTGTTCAGTATACGCCTTCAGGCTCCCTGACATGATGCTTTCGCGAAATTCCGGTTCCGCAAAGGCGGCAATGGCTTTCGAGCACGAGCAGGCATGCATGGGACGTACGCCCAAGCCCGGATGAATGAAGGCACGAGCGGGATCATCGGGTGTTTCTACGTGGATGATTTCAACTTTGTTGTCGCGAAAGCGCGCAAGAAAAACCGTTTCATTAAAATTTGTCGCTGCGAGGCGCATGAGGGGGGCTGCACAGCGTCGGACATCGGCATCGGACTTTCCAAGCAAGGCAATCCTGATCATCCGCTCGCCAATGATGTATTTTCCGTCATCAGAGGGTTCGTCGAGGAGATTTTGTTCAACAAGTGACTGAATGAGCCGGTAACATGTGGGCTTGGGCAGATCGGTTGCACGTTGAACCTCTGCCACCGAAACAGGGCGTCCGACGACTGCGATGATTTCAAGTATCTGGATCAGACGTTCTAGGTGCATGTTAATGAAATTCTCACAATACGAGACTGTATATCGAATGATGGGAATCTTTCGTCCAAACGCAAGTATAATCTTTGGGAAATCTATATGCGGACAATGGCGGTGGCTGCGATTGAGACCGAAAAATTCCTTGAGATCATTGAGGTGGAGCTAGATGGATTACAGGCTGGCGAAGCCCTGATAGAGATCTATGCGACGGGGACTGTAGCTATTACCAACCCGGCCGAGGCCGAAATTGACTGAACCGGTTTCGCGTCGGATAGGGCGGGATAGGCCCAACGCTATTCAAAGATTACGACCTGTTGGCGCGGTTCAGATCATTAGTGTCTGCCCTATGCATGCACCTAAGTAGATCCATGCGGTTGTTGAATTCTGGCAAGGAAAGTTACCGACTTCATCTTTACTGAAGTTAATTAAAGCTAATTGAGTTTGACTGATATCGCCCTGTAGCTGCATTCTGCTCTGAATCGGAATTGCCGAATTTGGAGCCAGACGTGACCACTTCTGAACCTGATCGCGTCGTTTCAGTCGGCGAGCAATGCTCGGCTGCCAGATGTGAACCGTCGGTAATCCTTGAATGTGCCGCTACCGGAGACGTAGCGCTAACCGCCACGCTGCATGAGAAAATCGGCACGTGTGTTCGAACCAAAGGCCCGTCGGGTTCATGGTAAAAAGCCAACTAACCTGTGCGGAAAAATAATGAAAAAGTGACAACTGGGAGGAACCTTATGTCATTACCTGAACCATTTACGGATCTAGAGATAGAAACGGCGGATGCCGGTTTCTATGAGAATTACAGCGTACCGATTGCGCTGATCAGCAAGGGCATCATGGTTGCCCTTGTACTGTGGGCGCTTGTCTTCCCGGCCAATGCCAACAGCACCCTCGGTAGCTGGAATGGCAAGCTGCTGGAAATCTTCAACAGCTTCTACATTGTTATTGTCGGCCTGTTTGCCATCTTTCTGGTGATTGTGGCGATCCTGCCGTCGACAGGGAAGCGGGTGATGGGAACACCTGGCGAAAAGCCCGAGTTCTCGAACTTCTCGTGGTTCTCGATGATGTTTGGTGCCGGTCTTGGTGTTGGTTTGATGGTTTTTGCTACGGCTGAACCGCTGGGCCTGTGGGGATCAAACCCCGAGGTCGTGTCCGGTGCAGTTGCTGGCAACGATCCCGAATCCGTTCAGTCGGCCTATCGGTATACCTTCCTGCACTATGGCTTCCACGCCTGGGCAATCTATGTGGTGACTGGCCTGTCGCTGGCCTATTACGCCTATACCCGTGACATGCCTCTGACCATCCGTGCGGCTCTGACCCCGCTGTTCGGTCGTTTGATGAACGGATTCCTTGGCCATGTGGTCGACGTTCTGGGCGTTGTTGCAACGATCCTGGGTGTGTCCGTGACCATCGGTTTTGGCGTCAGCCAGTTCATCGACGGTTTCTATGCCATCACCGGCATGGAATGGATCATGGACTTTGGCGGAGATGTTCCGACGCCAAGCAAAGTTGGACTGATTGCAGGTCTGGTCGTCATCATGGGTCTGTCGATTATTTCGGCGGTTTCGGGTGTGGGACGCGGTGTTAAATACCTCTCGAACCTGAACCTTGTCCTGTCGATCATCCTGTTGGGCACGTTCGTGATCTTCGGGTCCTTCGTCTTTGCCATGACCACATATGGTACGGCCCTGGTTGACTACCTTCTGCACTTCCTTTCGCTGAGCTTTGGTGCATATGGTCCGTTGTCGACCGAAGCCTTTGCGGCGGCTCTTCCGGCCGAAGCGCAGGCGCATGCGGACGCCCTGATGGGTGGCGCTACCAATGCCTGGGGCAGCTTTGACGGCTTCAAGAGCGGTCTGGAAGGCGCAGCTGCGGAGTTGGACGAAGCAACTTTGGCCGCAGCTTATGCAGCGGGCGAGCAGGGCCGTCAATTCGGCTGGCAGTCTGGCTGGACCACGTTCTACTGGGCCTGGTGGATTGCGTTCTCGCCGTTTGTGGGCCTGTTCCTGGCGCGTATCTCCAAAGGTCGCTCCGTGCGTGAGTTCATTCTGGGCTGTGTCTTCGCACCGGCACTGGTGTGCTTCGCCTGGATGACAGTACTGGGTGGCACCGCGATTGATCTGGAGCTGGCCGGTGCCGCAGAAGGCGCGATCATTGGTGCCTCGAACACCAACAAGCTGTTCGTGACCCTGTCCTACATGATCGACGGAGGGCTACTGTCCATGCTGAACGTCATGTGCGTGATCCTGATCATGACCTTCCTGGTGACCTCAGCTGACTCGGGCATTCTGGTGATGAACACCATCATGTCCGGCGGCAGCCAGGAGACCGGCATCAAGCACCGCATCATCTGGGGGGTGATCCTGACGGCTGTGATCGGCGCGCTGATCCTTGCTGCAGGGGAAAACAACCCGATGGATGCGTTGCGCAACGCGATGATCATCGGTGCATTGCCATTTACCATGGTGATGGCCCTGATGATGGTCTCGCTGACCAAAGCGCTTTACCGCGACGGACAGCGTGACAAGCATGCTGACGCAAGCACACAGGCTGCCGAGTAATCAACCTATAGCGTTACGAACCTTGCGCCGCCCCTTTGATCGGGGGCGGCGTTTTCGTGCAGCGGTGGGTTAAGTTCTGACCAGTGTTTCGTGCCAGACGTCAGACAGGCAGCATATTTGCAGAAGCAGCACAAATGCTACTGCGCGCACATGGTATGCCAGATCGGTGGTGATGCCTGGGCCATAATCCGCCTCTTCGCTGCAATCAGAGACGAACATTACCCGTTGCACGAGCTAGACTTGCGGCATTGTCAGTGCTGTCTCGAAGAACTGGTACGAATTGATCTCGTACAGCTTGGACGAAAAATTGCTATCGGAATTGGAGTCTGCACCTAAAGAACGGAGCTGCCGCTTATGTCAATCCGGCGAGTCAAACCTCGGTCAGGTGCTTTCTGACAGTTGGATCAATCCTGTTACTTTGAATTGGGTAAATGCCACAAGCTGCGATCGCCTCGCGCGCAGTTACGCGTTCGTGCAGACGTTTCCAGATTGTTTTGGCTGCGTATGGATGGGGGTATGGGCGCCAAGCAACGCCCATGGTCATCCCTCGCAAATACTTCAGTTGCTGGCGATGCGCCGAGTACAAGATTGTATTGGAAACGCTGCCTTCGCGCGCGAGCTCGTGTTCGGTCACGAATATCCTGTTCCCGCGCATAGTTACAAAGCCAGCGTAGCGCGAAATCTGATGCATGCTCTTGTCTGGAGACGTGGCAATTTCACGGGACCGGATCGTGATTAGCCCTTCAACTTCCTGAATGCGGATCAATGAACAGAAGATTTTTCCTTCCCAAGATGGCGTGCAGAAATAGGAATGATAAAAACCTATGTAGCGCCTCAGGTTCTTCTGTTGCCCCCGGAAGGGTTCCAAAAACGCATCTGTGGGCGTTTTCCCAACTTGTGGCAGGACGCCTCTTAGCATTCGTTCGAAGCTTGCAGTTTCCTCGAAAAGCTGTGCTTCGGTCAGGTCGAAATGACGTGCAATGCGGCGCATGTTATGGGCAGAGGGCAGGCTGGAGCCATTCAAATAGCGATTGAATTGCTGTCTATTGACGCCGATTTCGCGGCAAATCTGCGAAATGTTTCCATGCTCTGCGCACAACGATCGTAAGTTGGCAGAAAAATACTCGGACACAAGAAAAACCTTTCGCGTTTTGACGCTATATCACTGCAAACTGCGTCAACTCGCATAAGATTGCACAATTTGATTTATCTGCAAATCGGTTTCTTCTTCAGCATCAGATCGTAACAGACAAGCTTCAGATGCCAATCGAAACAATCGAAAACACATGGATCACACTCGCCGATGGGCGACGGCTTGCGGCGCGCCTCTGGTTGCCCGAGACAGGCCCCACACCGGCCATTCTGGAATACCTGCCATATCGCAAACGTGACGGTACCGCGCCCAGAGACGAAACAACACACACGGTTTTTGCAAAGGCGGGCTATGCCTGTATTCGGGTCGACATAGCTGGCACCGGGGACAGCGAAGGGCAATTCGACGACGAATACTCGGAACAGGAACTGCATGATGGTGAGCAAGTCATAGCCTGGATTGCCGCGCAGGATTGGTGTGACGGCAATGTCGGGATGATTGGGATATCTTGGGGCGGGTTTAATGGTCTGCAGCTGGCCTTCAGGCAACCACCTGCACTGAAAGCCATCGTCAGTGTCGCTTCGACTGTGGATCGATATGCCGATGACATCCATTTCATGGGTGGGTGCCTGCTGAGTGACAACATGAATTGGGGCAGTCAGATGTTTGCCTATCTGACGCGCCCAGCTGATCCAGAGCTTCGAGCAGATTGGCGACAGGACTGGCTTGCCCGACTGCAAAACGTCCCATTCTCTTCTGCAGATTGGCTGCGACATCAGACGCGCGACCCATATTGGAAGCACGGCTCAGTTTGCGAGGATTGGACCGCGATCCAAACCCCTGTCTTGGCGATTACAGGCTGGGCAGATGCTTACGTCAATGCGCCTCCGGCTTTGGCAGCCAACCTGACGGCGCCAACCAAAGCTATCATTGGGCCGTGGGAACACCGCTATCCGCACATCTCAAAGCTTGATCCCGCAGATTTTCATTCCGAAGTCGTCGGATGGTTTGACCGCTGGCTGAAGGGACAACAAAACGGCGCCGAGGACTTGCCTGCCTATCGGACATACATGCAGGAACACTTCAATCCGACTGCGCAAAACGGTCCTCGGAAAGGTCGTTGGATTGCAGAGACGGCATGGCCGTCACCTCATGTCTCAGAACGGGTCTGGCATCTGGTTCCTGGTGGGTTTTCGCGGGACCCGGTGGTTGGCACGGTCGTTGTCACGTCGCCCAACCATGTTGGTGGGGAAGGCGGATATTTCTGTGCGGGCATGCGTATCGACAATGAACTTGCAGGGGATCAGTCCGGTGATGATGCCTTATCGGTCTGTTTTGACAGCTCGCCGCTGCAAGCACCGCTCGAGCTGCTGGGTCGGGCAAAGCTAAAGTTCCAGTTTTCAGTGGATCAGTCTGTTGCCCAGCTTGTCGCGCGGCTGTGTGATGTTTCACCCGAAGGTGTGTCACAGCGGATCAGCTATCGTCCGTTGAACCTGTGTCACTCCCACAGTCATGAGACGCCGCAGGCCCTGCAACCAGGTGAGCTCTACGAGGCTGAAATCACGCTGAACGAATGTGCGCACCATTTGCGCGAGGGCCACGTTTTGCGACTGGCGTTGTCGACGTCTTATTGGCCGATTGTCTGGCCAGCACCTCAATCGGCCACGGTAACTTTACACTTGCTGGATTGTGCTCTTCATCTGCCGGTGCGCGAAGTTGCGCATGAAATTCAAGCCTCTGAACCCGGCCCGGCGCAGGCGTATCCGGTTCTGGCAGCTGAGCAGTTGCGTTTACCTTCAGCGCAATCAGAACGCACGGTGACGGAAAGCGGTTGCGTGGTTCTGGAGACGTTTGATGACTATGGTAAAACGCGCGATCCCTACCACGATCTGATTGTTGGTAGCGACGTACGCATGCTTTACCGCATTCACCCCGATGATCCGAAAATCGCGTATTTAGAGACCGCTTGGAGTTTTTCGTTCGAGCGCGAAGAATGGCAGGTCGCCATCACGACCGAGTGCCGCATGAGCTGTGACACCGAGAATTTCTATCTCTACCGCAAACTACGCGCCGCTGAAGGCGCAAATGAAATCGAAGTCCTAACAAGGGAATGGTCCGAAACCGTTCCACGCGGACTTCTCTGACTTAATCTAAGGGAGGATACTATGAAGATCGAATGGACAAAGGCCAATGTTGGTCGCCGGAGGTTTCTGAAAGGTGCAACTGCGCTAGGGGCCGCTACAGCGCTTCCGATGGGGTGGGCGAACCGCGCGTTTGCAGCAGACGACGGTGTTCTGCGGGTGCGGGCTTATGGTGATGCACAGAACATGGATCCAGCACATTCCGTTGGTGTCGTTGAAGAAGAAGTGCATGCCTCCATCTACAACAAGCTGATCCAATACAAGCCGGGCGAGGAATGGGGTTGGCAAATGGATGCGGCAACTATGATCGAGCAGGTTGACCCGACCCATATCAAGTTCGCATTGCGTGACGATATTGGATTCACTAACGGATTTGGCGCGATGACTGCTGAAGACGTCAAATTCAGCATGGAACGGATCGTGGACGACGCGACCGACAGTCCGAATAAGCCCGACCTAGGGCCATTCAGCCATGTTGAAGTGACAGGAGACCGTGAAGGGACAATCGTTCTGAACAGCCCGTTTGCCCCGATCTGGTCGATTGCCCTGCCGTATATTACTGGCAACATCGTCTCCAAGGCAGCGGTCGAAGCCGCCGGTGGCCGGATCGGTGCTGATCCGGTTGCGGAATCCGGCCCGTATCTGCGAGACAGTTGGTCGCCCAAAGAAAAGACCGTTCTAAAGCGCAACCCTGACTGGAAAGGGGATGCCCCCGCTTGGGATACCGTCGAGATCTATCCGATCGATGATGAAAACACGGCCGAGATTGCGTTCGAGGCAGGCGAGTTGGACGTAACTCGCGTGTCGCTGGGCTCAGTTGAGCGGTATCGCGCCGGGGTTCCCAATGGTGGGTCGCTGGTTGAGAAACCCTCGCTTTACTATGTCTGGATGGGAATGAACGTCGAGCATCCAAAGCTGCAAAATCAAAAACTGCGGCAGGCAATTCAGCACGCAGTGGATGTTCCGAGCATCCTGGAGGCAGCATATTTTGGAGCTGCTGAACCGGCTACCGGCATCATCGCACCGGGCCTTGCTGGCCATCGGCCATCTTCGCTTGTACCACCTGAGGCGAACTTCGAGAAAGCCGCGCAGTTGCTCGCGGAATCCGGTGAAACCAATGTCACGCTAACCCTCGATACGTTGAACAAGACGACCTTTACAACAACTGCACAGATTATTCAGGCGACGCTGGCGCAGATCGGAATCACGGTTGAGGTTAACGTTCTGGAATCCGGGGCATTCTGGGCGTCTGGTGACAATGAGAACCTACAGCTTGTTCTGAACCGTTTCTCGATGACGCCTGATCCGTATTATGCGACGTCGTGGTTCACACCAGAACAGATCGGGAAATGGAACTGGGAACGGTTTAACAGCCCGGAATTTAACGAAATCCATGAATCTGCGGCTGCTGAAACGGACATCGCAAAGCGAGCTGAAATGTATCAGCGTGCGCAGGATCTGATGGAAGAAAGCGGTGCTTATCGCTTTATCACTCACGAGGCGACACCGGTTATTCACAGCGCACGCGTCATTCCAGCGCTGCGGCCAGATGGCCTGTCCCTGCTTCGCTATTTTGGCAAGGCGACCTGATCTCCCCAGGTCGACCGGGTGCGGCGGGTGCGTAACGCTCGCCGTACCAACACCAACGCCATCAAGCCAAAAGGAGCCAGTTGGCCATGCTGAAATTCGCAACCCGTCGCTTCGGGCTGTCGCTGCTTATCCTGTTCGTGGCGGTCACCGTCATGTTCCTGATGATCCGCGCCGTGCCAGGCGACCCGGTCCAAATCATGCTCGGCCCACGCGCCACGCCCGAGCTTCAGGCCCAACTCACAGTAGCGTTGGGGCTGGACCAGCCAATCTGGAAACAGCTTTTGATTTTTTACGGAAACCTCTTGCAGGGTGACTTGGGAACCGATGTCTTTTCGGGTCGTTCCGTGACTGACATCGTGTTCCAGCAACTACCATTCACACTGGAACTGATTTTCGCGTCGATCCTGTGGTCAGCAACGCTGGGCATCGCACTCGGCGCCTATGCGGCTGCGCATCCCAATACGTTGATCGACCGGGTTGCCGCCGCGATATCTGTCAGTTTTGTGGCCGCTCCGGCCTTTGTTGTCGCGCTCTTGGCTCTTTTGGTTTTTGCAGTGCATCTACAATGGTTTCCCGCGATCGGTGCCGGGGAAGGCTTCCTTGACCGTCTTGACCATTTGGTCCTGCCCGCCTTTGCCATCGGGCTCAGTTGGGTTGGCTATATTGCCCGGTTGGTACGCGCCTCGATGCTGGAGGTTATGGGTGAAAGCCATGTCCGCACGGCCCGAGCCTTTGGTATCGCCGAACGTCGCGTGGTCATGGTGTACGCGCTGCGGATCGCCATTTTGCCCGTGGTTACCGTGATCGGTGTTGGGATGGGTTTTCTTCTCAGCTCGGCGGTTTTCGCTGAAATCGTCTTTGCCCGACCTGGTTTGGGCAAACTGGTCATCGACAGCATTACGACCCGAAACTACCCGATTGTGATGGGCTCTGTCCTAGTATCAACAGCTTTGTTCGTGGTGTCGACCGCATTGGCCGATCTGATCAATGCGCTGCTTGATCCACGCGCGCGCACGGCTCATTGAGGAGGCAGGCACATGGAAAAATCTCGTTCCGAAATGGGCCAGATCATAGTCGGCGTTGCGCGCGACCCGCTTGGCCTCATGGGCTTAATCATCGTCGGTGTCATCGTTTTCTGCGCAATCTTTGCGTATTGGATCGTACCCTATGATCCGATTGCGATGGATATCAAATCCCGCTTGCAGGGACCGTCTATGGCACACCTGCTGGGCACAGATCAGTTAGGGCGCGATACGTTTTCGCGGGTCATCGCGGGGGGCCAAGTTGCGCTCAAGGTGGCATTGCCCGCCGTGTTCGGAGCAATGGCGATTGGCCTGACACTGGGCATGATTGCAGGGTATGGGCCGAAATGGCTCGATAATCTTCTAATGCTGTTCTTCGATACCATCCGGTCCTTTCCGACAGTGATGTTCGCGCTGGCCGTTGTGGCCCTGATCGGGCCCAGTCTGCAGACGGTCGTGTTTGTCGTCATGGCGACCTCGATCCCAACATATGGGCGTGTGGCGCGGACCCAAACGCTGACACTTCGCAACTCTGAGTTCATCCTGGCTGAACGTTCAATGGGGGCCAGCATGGCGCGCATTCTAGGCGTTCATATGCTGCCCAACATCATTGGCGTTCTGGCTGTGTTGGCAGCCATGGATATCCCTACAGTCATCGCGCTTGAGGCCGGCCTGTCCTTCCTGGGTCTGGGCGTTAAGCCTCCGACCCCGAGCTGGGGTGCTTTGCTTAAGGATGGCTATTCCCTGATCCGCCAAACTCCTTGGTTGGTTGTTGGCGGAGGCCTGCCGATCATTCTGGCAACGCTTGGCTTCACGTTTCTGGGTGAAAGCCTGCGCGATGTAGTTGACCCGAAACTGAGGAAACAGCGATGACCGAGACACTTCTGGAAATCGACCAGCTTTGCGTCGATTACGAAACAGGCCGTGGCGACCTCAGGGCATTGAGGGACATCACATTCAACGTCAACAAAGGTGAAATCGTTGGCATCGTGGGAGAGTCCGGTTGTGGTAAATCCACATTGATTTCATCCATTCTGCGTTTGACCGCGCCCAATACCCGGTTCCGTGAAGGAGAAATTAGGTTCAAGGGGAAGGATTTGCTGCAAGCTTCTGATCGGCACATGCGGGACCTGCGCGGGGCGGATATATCCATCGTCTTTCAGGATCCGATGCAAACGCACAACCCGGTTCTGACTATCGGTCAGCAGATGCTGGATATTCAGCACCGATCCAGACAGTCCAAGGCTGACAAGTTGGCGCACGCGGCCAAAATGTTGGGCGCTGTTGGCATTCCTGACCCTGAGGCGCGTCTGGCGCAATATCCGCATGAATTCTCTGGCGGGATGCGTCAACGGATCGCCATCGCGATGGCGTTGATGTCCGAACCTGATCTTTTGATTGCGGATGAGCCGACAACTGCACTGGATGCGACACTGGAGGTGCAGATCATTGAGCGCCTGCAAGAGCTGCAGCGCGAGTTTCACTGTGCCATCCTGTTCATCTCGCACCATTTGGGCGTGATCGCAGAACTCTGCGACCGGGTTGTTGTGATGTATGCTGGCGCAGTTGTTGAAAGCGGGGACGTGCGGGAGATTTTCCACAATCCTAAACACCCTTACACACGCCGACTGATCGAATGCGACCCTGGTCACATCAAAGAGCGTGCCCGTGTATTGCCAACGATTCCCGGTGAAGTGCCCGACTTGGCTAACCTGCCGGGGGGCTGCATTTTCAGGGATCGTTGTGATCAGGCCATGGCGCGCTGCGCCACCGAAGTGCCGCCACTGGATCAATTGAAAGAAGGCCATCACGCTGCGTGCTGGCTGAACCATCAGGAGGTCGCATCATGAGCTTGCTGAACGTTGTGGACCTCAATACCAGCTATGGCCCGGTCAATGTACTGGCGGGTGTCAGCTTTACCGTAGAACCCGGAGAGACTTACGCGCTGGTAGGTGAAAGTGGGTCTGGTAAAACCACGGTCATTCGCGCCATTGCCGGGCTAGCACCTGCGCAAGATGGCTCGGTCACCTTCGAAGGTCAGGAAATTCGGGGCGCACCCGAAAGTGTCATGCGCCCGTTGCGCAAAGACATGGCAATGATGTTTCAAGACCCGGTAGGAAGCCTGTCGCCGCGTCTGACCATCCGCAGTCTGATTACCGAGCCTTACCGCATTCAGGGCATGAAGGACCGTGACATGGACGCCGAAGCCAAGCGCCTGTTGGAAATGGTCAACTTGCCCACGCATTTCGCGGACCGCTATCCTTATCAGCTATCTGGTGGCCAAGCTCGGCGTGTGGGTGTGGCACGTGCACTGGCACTGGAACCCAAATTGATCCTTGCGGATGAGCCCACTGCAGGTCTCGATGTGTCGGTTCAGGGCGAGCTGCTGAACCTGCTCAACGACCTGCGCGAAAGGCTGGGGCTTGCGATGGTGATTATCACGCATAACCTTAGCGTCGTACGCCATGTGGCTGACAGAATGGGCATCATGTATTTGGGCCGATTGGTTGAAGAAGGTACAACCGAGGCCATCTTTAACGAGCCGCGCCATCCCTATACCCGCTGCCTGCTGAGTGCCAACCCAGAGCCGGACCCGGATGCGCGGTTGGAACGGATCGCTCTTAAAGGTGAGCCCCCCAGTTTGCTCAAACGCCCGTCCGGTTGTGAGTTCCGCGAGCGTTGTCCCTTTGCCAAGGATATCTGCACCCAGACTCCGGAATGGGAAGTAAATGGCGGCCACGGGCTGCGTTGTCTGGCCCCGCTGTCGTAGTAGGAAACCCAATGCCAAGCACACTATATTTTAACGGCACAATCCTGACTATGGATGCACAGAACTCCTCTCCCGAGGCTGTTCTGACCGAAGGCAAAAGTATTCAGGCCGTCGGTGCTGAAGCAGATCTGCGCGCACGCATGCCGGCTGACTCACATGAGTATAACCTTCAAGGTCGTACACTGATGCCGGCGTTTATCGACCCGCATGGGCATTTCCCGGATCCAGGGTTCATACGGCTGTTCCGTGTCGACTTATCGTCGCCCCCTTTAGGGGACTGCAAGCACATGGCGCAGGCGTTGAACAGGATTCGGGAAAAGGCTGGCGAGACGCCCGAGGGTGAATGGGTCATGGGGGTGTTGTTTGATAATACTGCCATTCGCGAAGGCCGCATGCCTACGCGGGCTGAGCTGGACGATGTATCACAGCGTCATCCAATCTGGGTT
Organism: Ruegeria sp. YTSA105; assembly: GCF_059610225.1. Lineage (NCBI taxonomy): Bacteria > Pseudomonadati > Pseudomonadota > Alphaproteobacteria > Rhodobacterales > Roseobacteraceae > Ruegeria > Ruegeria sp. YTSA105. Next base: position 293,382 of record NZ_JBXWNE010000004.1, on the reverse strand, counting down.
ATTCATGCGTCGGGGCACTGTGGCGTAGCCAATTCTGTTGCCCTTCAGAGGCGCGGGTTAAACTGTCAAACACCTGATCCAGAAGGCGGCCGCTTTGGCCGTGATCCTGAAACCGGAGCCCTGACGGGATTGATCGAAGGATTATCGGCCATGGGCGAGATGGGCGATACTGATTTCCTGATTGACCGCGAAAGGTTCTGGCAAGGCTTTGAGGCCTGTCGTGACGAATACCTATCCTATGGTGTGACCTATGCCCAAAACGCCTGGGCGTCGCAAACCATGTTGGAACACTTTGCCAGCCAGCCCGCGGATCTGGATCCGGGAATAGACATTGAGCTCTTACCCGTCGGAAGTCTGGAACCCGAATTGTCCGAGCATTGGATAGGTACGAACTGGCCCGGCAACCCGCATTTCACACTGGGTCCGCGCAAATTGTTCACGGACGGGGCTTTTCAGTTGCAGACCGCGTTTTTGTCTACCCCGTATTTCAAGCCATCCGATCCCTGTCACCCTTGTGGGATGGTTTACACCTCACAAGAACAGCTAGATGCCGACGTCAGAAAACTCCATAGCAAGGGCTTGCAAATGCATTGCCACTGCAATGGTGATGCCGGTGCCGAGATGTTCATAGATGCGGTGGAAAAGGCGCTTATTGCGCATCCCCGCCCAGATCATCGCCACACCATTATCCACGGTCAGGCTCTGCGGGATGATCAGTTGGAGCGTATGGTCCAGCTTGGACTTACCGTCAGCTTTTTTCCGGCTCATATACATTTTTGGGGTGATCGCCACTACGATACGTTCTTGGGGCCGCAGCGCTCCGAGCGGATATCCCCTGCGGCGTCTGCTGAACGTTTTGGCTTGCGATATACAATCCACAATGATGCCTCGGTCACCCCGACGCGTCCGATTCATCTGGCCCACTGTGCGGTAAATCGAAAATCCGTTTCTGGCCGCGTGCTCGGTGAAGATCAGAAGATCAGCGTTCTGTCAGCCTTGCGCGCTCAGACCATCGACGCTGCTTGGCAAGTCTTCAAGGACGAGCAGCGCGGTTCTGTCGAACCGGGCAAAGTTGCTGACTTTGTTGTCCTTTCGCGTAATCCACTGCACGATCCGGACCGCCTGACAGATACGCGGGTGCTTGAAACGATCCGCAATGGCCAAAGTGTTTTTGCTGCGCCCCATGCCGAACAAGAAATCGAGCACACTTGATGGCGACCAAGCGTATTGCGATCGCGGGTTTTCAGCATGAAACTAATTGCTTTGGTGTGACGCAGGCCGGTCTGCACGAGTTTGAGATGGCCGATTCCTGGCCCGGCATGTTGCACGGTGCACAGGTGATATCGGAAACGTTTGGCATGAACCTACCTATCGCCGGTTTTGCGAAAGCAGCAGCGGCAGCAGGATTTGAAGTCGCACCAACCCTGTGGTGTTCTGCCGAGCCGTCTGCACATGTAACCGATCACGCATTCGAAACAATTTGCGAGATGTTGTTGGATCGCATCCGGGATGTGGGCGATATTGATGGCGTTTATCTCGATCTCCACGGGGCAATGGTCACCGAAAGCCTCGCTGACGGTGAGGGAGAGCTTCTGCGTCGTGTACGTGAAGTTGTGGGCTTCGAAGTGCCAGTGGTCGCAAGTTTGGACCTTCACGCCAACATCTCGGCTGAGATGGTCGACAATGCAGACTATTTGTCTGTTTTTAGAACCTATCCCCACTTGGATATGGCGGAAACGGGCGCACGATGCGTTCCTGTCCTGCAGCGGTTGCTAGCGGGTGAAACGCTCTACAAGGCTTTCCAACCGGTGCCTTACCTCATCCCTCTGCATGCGCAACATACGGGCTCCAAGCCATTCAGCGAGATCTATCAGTTGCCCGAAAGATTTGAGAAGCAGGAAATTCTGGCAGAAATCGCCCTCGGCTTCACCGCGGCGGACTTCTCAGACACAGGCCCATCATGTCTTGCCTACGCGGCCACAGCCCAGAAAGCTGCTGCTGCCGTGGAAGAAGTCGTGCATTTGTTTGTATCTCGCGAAGCCGATCTTGATTGTTCGATGTTGTCTCTGGAGGAAACCGTTTCGATATGTCGCGAGAGGCGGGGAAAACCCATTGTTGTCGCAGATGTCCAGGACAACGCTGGTGCGGGCGGGACATCAGATACTACTGGCCTGCTGGCAGCACTGATTGAGGGCGGGACAAAGAGTGTCTTAATGGGTCTGTTCCATGACCCTGAAAGTGCAAAACAAGCCCATGAGGCCGGAGAAGGTGCACGGGTAAAACTTGCGGTCGGTGCAAAGTCCAATTTGGCTGGGCACGTTCCAGTCAAAGCAGAGTTTGAAGTTCTGGCTTTGGGTGATGGCATTTGTCGCTATACCGGAAAAATGTATGGCGGTGGGATAGCTACGCTGGGCGAGACAGCTGCCCTACGTTTGGTTGGGCACGAGGCAAGTATTGACCTTGTTGTCACAAGTATACGGAACCAATGTCTTGATCGCGCGCATTTTACTCATATCGGATTAGACCCAACGAACTACGCGGTTATCTGTGTAAAAAGCACCGTACATTTCCGAGCGGACTTCGAACCTATTGCAGGAAATATCTGTTCCGTTTCTTCGCCAGGTGCCTTTCTCTGCAACCTGGAAGAAATCCCCTACACTTGTATCTCCAGAAGGCTGGTTAACACTCGCTGCGCTACCGTTGCCTCAACTGGCACAGGCTAGCGAATTCCGCTGATCTTGCGGGTCCATTATCATCTGTGAAGCGCGCCTTTTGCGGGCTGTGTGGGGTTTTGAGCGAGGCAGTTAACTGCCTCGCATTGTGCCCTTATTCTCGACGGCCAAATTCTAGGAGGTGATTTCGGCCAAGAGAATTTCAGCTCTCTGCCAGCAGACAATAGATAATCATCGTCATCCGCTCGGTTGGAATGTGAAACCAGGCGAACTTCTCAAAGACGGATAACGGATTTTGCGCCAGGACTTCATCCATGGACATGCCCTGATCGACGAGGGGTTTCATCGTGTCCTTGATCGCAAGCATCAAATCGACCGAAGCCTGCATGTCGAACTTGTTATGTACGTGTATCTTCGCGACCTAAACCCATCTCCTTGATCCGGCTGTCCGGATGTAGACTCCGTTCCTAGTGAGGATGCTTCGGTCAGAGCCTGCGGATTTCCGATCAGATCACGGGAAATTTCAAAGACCTCATGGTACTTTCCTTTTCAACATAAGTTCCATTTCTTTCCCGCGCAGGGTATGTCAGGCCTGACCCAGCGAACCTGGTTCGTGAAAATGATAGAGGTCGTGAAGCAAACTATGGTCGGTGAATTGAGTTCCGAGCAGGCCGTGCGCGGCGCGATCCAGACGCATTCGAGGCGCGTCTGGCGGTTTGGGCTTGCCCTGTCGGGTGCTTCCGATGTGGCCGATGATCTGTTGCAGGCTACTTGCCTGCGTGCGCTTGAACGCCACCACCAGGTCACGTCATTTGAGCGGTTGGACAGTTGGTTGATGACGATCTGCCGTTCAATCTGGTTGAATGAGCTGCGTGCCCGCTCGGTCCGAAAAGCGCAGGCACTGTCGTTGACCCCAGAGTCAGAGCTGATTGCATCCGGACCGGACTCGGAAACGAATATATTCGCCGCCGAAGTGTTTACCCAAGTGATGCAGTTGCCAGAAGCACAGCGAGAAACGGTGATGCTGGTCTATGTCGAAGGCTATAGCTACCGCGAGGCCGCAGCATTGCTGGAGGTGCCAATAGGAACGATCATGAGCAGGCTGTCCAATGCGCGACAAAAACTGAAAGTCGTGATGCAGCATGAGGCGGCAGATGCCGTTCGACGGAGTCGCAAATGAAGTTTTCCGATGAAGTTCTCAAAGCGTATCTGGAAGGCAAAGCGAATGAAGCCGAGGCCCAGGCGATAGAAGCTGCGGTTGCGGCCGAACCCGAGCTTGAGGCGCGCCTGATGGGGCATGATCCATTCGCACCGGTGGTACAAGCGGTGTTTGAACATGTCCCGGCCGAGATGCCCCGGATGGTTTTGCCTGACCCAAATGCCGAGATACAAACCAGTGGCGGCCCTCTGCGCCTGTTGGCAGTAGCTGCATCTGTCGCGGTGATTTCTGTGTCGGCCACATATTGGGTAACTAGGCCTCAGCCCATGGGGTGGGCTGAGCAGGCGGCGATCTATCAATCACTATATGCGGCGGACACGATCGCGGGGATGGACAGCTCGGAACAGGCGTTGACAACTCAGTTTGATCAGGCCGAGGCACAGCTGGGTCTGTCCTTGAGACGTGACACTCTTGAGGCGTTGCCGGGGATGGAATTGAAGCGTGCGCAGGTGTTGTCCTTCAGGGGCAAACCGTTGGTTCAAGTGGTCTTTGCGAATGAACAGGGGCAGCCTTTTGCCTTCTGTGTCATCCGTCAAGGTGAAGGCGCGCCAAGCAAGGATTTGAAAGAGGCAGTGCTCAGCGGGTTGGCGACGGCGACCTGGTCCAAAGACGGTTATGGCTATATGTTGATTGGTGACAGCGATCAGACTGACCTGGAAAGTAAGCTGGATATTCTAACCGCGACCTTTGCAAGCTGAGGTCGCGTCAAAAACGCCTTGTGAACCTGCGGAAATACCAGAAATATAGAGGACATGACCACCACACCCGTCATTCCCGATCCGGATGAGGACGAGGACCCCCTCGGCCCGCGCAGCATCTATGATGATGACGACGCTGATGAGGATGATCTGTGGTTCCTGCCACCTGACGAAGAGGCTGTCGAGGATTTCCTGCCGCCCGGTCCAAGGGTCGACCGCAGTCTTTTGTTTGATCCCAGGGACTGGCGTGCGGCGCAGGCAGATCTGTCGTTGGAACTGGCCGACCTGGCAGTTAGTTTTGGCGCCTTGGACGAACGTTTGCGCGCCGGTCCGGATGGGTGGACACACCGGCTGGCGCTGATGGATGTATCCGATTTGGGATGGTGGACCGGAGACCGGATCAGCGTTGATCGGCTGGCGCTTTGGACCGGGCTTCGCATTGGTGCAACCGGGGATGATGTGCAGGCCCTGTACCGCGCGGGTTGGGCCGTACGGCGGCTAACATCCGGCGCCGCGCCATCGGATGGCGGGTGGGAAACCGGCCTGACAGCCTTTTTAGATCGAATTGCGCAGGGGATTGACGAAGTCCCCGAAGCCATCGCCGATCTTGCCGAAGTCATGCGCTATTCCGAGGGGCTGCACCCGGTGACGCAGGCCGCCATCGGTTTTCATGCCTGGCGGGCCCTGTCTCAAGGCATCGGACAGGATACCGAGGCTGCAATCATTGCCGCCCGTCATGCGGCCAAGATGGGGCGGGGCGGGGCTGTGTTCATGCCCTTGGTGCTGTCGGGTCCGGGTGCGTTGAGAGGTGTTGGTGAACCATCAGAAAAGCTTGCTGCCTGGATCAGGGGAACAGGGCAGGCGGTATTGTCCGCCTTGCTGCACCTGGACCGGGTCAGCGCCTGGGAGCAGCGCGCCAGAGAGACCACTGCAGAGTTGAGCGGGCGCACACCACCAAGACTGATCGACGTGTTTACGGCCTGGCCAATGGTCTCGGCCCCATTGGCGGAAGAGCTGACTAAAGCCTCACGCGCTGCGGTTCAGCGCAACATTGACCGTTTCAGCCGGAGGGGCTTGATCCGCGAGGTGACAGGGCAGGGACGTTACAGAGTTTGGACAGCGGCGCTGTAGTCCAAACAGGGCCATCAGACCAAAATGCCCGGTCTGCCGCATTGAATACTAGCTTCCGCAGGTTTTTGCCTGTGCAGATGTGAATGCCCGTCCCATTTTTGCCCCCGCATTACTGGCTAGTGGGAACAGGTCTGAGGGCGGCAAGGTGTTTTGCCGGGTCGTATATATGTCAAAAGTGGTTCTTAAATCAAAAGTTTAACTCGCAATTTGTGAAAACTATTCTTGGTTGACGGTGTGGATGGCAAGCCACCTCAGGAGCAGTACTCCTTCGAAGGGTCCGGGCAGTGCTGTTGTCGAACAAACCATCATTTTAAATTGGGCTGTTGAAACATTATCCGGCCTATTGCCGTCAGCAGAGGATCGGCTAGAGGTAGGTTAACGTGTTATTGGCGAAGGTATGGATCCGTCATCCGATCTGGAGGATTTGGCGCAGGTCGAATAGTGACCGAGAATGCCCCGCTCCGCGACCCGCCGCCAATTCCGAGGCATGCCGATGCACCGTCTGAAAAAAGGCCTGACCAAATGAAGATCCAGGAAAACCGAACCTTTTCACAGCTCGAGGTCGGAGACGAAGCCCAGCTGACACGATTGTGCACGGTTGACGATCTTTACGCCTTCGCCTCGGCATCGGGGGATCACAATCCTCTGCATCTGGCGGCCTATGACGGTGACGGCGACGGAGACCCCGAGGCGGTGGCCCCTGCGCTTTGGCCCGCCGGTCTGGTGGCGGCCGTCTTGGGGAATATTTTGCCGGGCGCTGGAACCCAGACCCGCGCGGCCAATCTACGGTTTCACGCGATCGTTCTGGCCGGAGATGAGTTGACCGCAGTTGTTCGGGTCACAGAAAAATCCGACGATGGTGATGTTATCTGCACCGCCGAGGTTCGGCGTGTTGGCGACAGCACCCTGGTCCTGAGCGGAGATGTCCGAGTCACGCCGCCCGCAAAGCATATGGAATTCGATTCGATAGAGGTGCCGGGACTTATCGTACAACGCCACCGCCATTTCGAAGCGTTGCTGGCGAAAGCCAGACCCCTTGACCCGATGCCAACTGCTGTTGTTGCACCTGAAGAGCCAAACTCATTGGGGGGTGCTTTGCTGGGGTATAGCAACAGCATTATCACGCCGATCCTTGTGGGTGATCCCGGCAAGATCGCCGCCGCAGCCGAGGCACTGGGTGCCGATCTGTCCGGATTTGAAATTATCGAGGCCTATGGCCACCAAGCCGCCGCCCATCGCGCGGTTGACCTGGTGGTTGAGGGCAGGGCGCAAACACTGATGAAGGGGCATTTGCACACCGATGACCTGTTGCGCGCGGTTCTGCGCCGCGAAAACGGGTTGAGAACCGGGCGAAGGCTGTCACATATATTCGTTATGGATGTTCCAGGGATGTCGCGTCCGATCATGGTCACTGACGCGGCCGTGAATATTGCCCCTGACCTCGAAACCAAGGCTGATATTGTTCAGAATGCGATCCATCTGGCACATTCCATCGGGATTGAGACCCCAAAGGTAGGCGTGCTTTCAGCCATTGAGACGATCAACCCGCGCATGGCGTCGTCAGTTGATGCCGCCTTGCTGTCGAAGATGGCCGAACGGGGTCAGATCACAGGAGGGTTGGTTGACGGCCCCTTGGCTATGGACAACGCGGTCGATCTGAATGCGGCACGCACCAAAGGGATTACGTCCGAGGTGGCTGGTGCTGCGGACATTCTTGTCGCCCCAAACATAGAAGCAGGCAATATGGTGGCGAAACAGCTGACCTTCATCTCTCATGCCGAGGCGGCAGGGATCGTGGTCGGGGCTGCTGCTCCGATTATCCTAACCTCGCGTTCGGATGATGACGACTCGCGCCTGGCGTCCTGCGCGGTGGCGGCGCTTCATGCATATGCAAGTAAAGGCAAACTCCATGGCTGACCATGTTCTGGCACTGAACGCCGGGTCCTCATCACTGAAATTCGCGCTGTACGAACTGGTTGATGACAACCGTCCCAGCATGCGGTGGCGCGGACAAATAGAACGTTTAGGTGATGCACCACGCCTATTGGCCCAGTCGGCAGGCGGCAGATCAGTAGATCGTCCCCTGTCGAGCACCAAAAGCCATGATGAAGCGATCCACGCATTTCTTGAAATGGCGCGGGAATATCTTCCTGACATTCATGTGTGCGCGATAGGTCATCGCGTAGTGCATGGGGGCACGGTCTATTCCGAGCCTGTGCGCGTGGATGACACCGTCATCAACACTTTAGAAGGGTTTATTCCCTTTGCTCCTTTGCATCAGCCCTACAGTCTTGCGGGTATTCGCGCAGCCAGCGCTGCCTTCCCCGGAACAACTCAGGTTGCCTGTTTTGACACGGCGTTTCATCGTACCCATCCGTGGGTAAACGACACCTTTGCCTTGCCGAAAAGCTACTATGACAAAGGCGTTCGCCGCTATGGGTTCCATGGGCTGAGCTATGACTACATTTCGAACAAGCTGAAAAAAACGGCACCGGGTCTGTATGATGGCCGTGTGGTTATCGCCCATCTTGGAAACGGGGCATCCATGTGCGCGGTTTCAGGTGGGCGCGCTGTGGCTTCGACCATGGGGTTCTCGGCGCTTGACGGGTTGCCGATGGGCACGCGCTGCGGTCAGCTGGATCCAGGTGTCGTGCTGTATATGCTGCAGCAGGACGGAATGACCGCAGAAGAGATTGCCGAAATGTTGTACAGAAAATCCGGTCTGCTGGGCCTGTCGGGGATATCATCGGATATGCGCACGTTGCTGGCCGCTGATACGCCCGAAGCCCGAAAGGCAATCGACTATTACGTCTTCCGTATTCGGCGAGAGCTTGGCGCCCTGTCCGCTGCACTTGAAGGGATTGATGCGCTTGTCTTCACCGGTGGCGTTGGTGAGAACGCTGCCCAGATCCGGCAGATGGTGTGTGATGGAATGCGATGGATCGGGATTGAAATGGATCACGCCAGGAATGCCGATGGTGGAACAGTCCTGTCCACGGATTTCAGCCGTGTCCGGATTCTGACGATCCCCACAAATGAGGAGATGGTGATCGCGCGGGCTGCGGTGAATTTTCTGGAATAGGTCTTATTCGTTCGGCGTTTCTTTCCGGCGCCGGGCGTATTTCAGCAGCATGCTCAGCAAGGTCGTGATGGCTTCGGGCGCCAGTACGCCAACCGGGTCGCGGCGAATTCCGGCTACGGTGTTTTGGACCTCGGCCAGGGAATCCCTGATTTCAGATTCAATGTCTTGCAGCGCCATATCCCGAAGTTCGACTGCGGCCGAGGCATCGCCGTGTTGGTTTATCGAATTGGCGAGCAGAACCAGAATCAAAGCAAGTACCAGATTGGTCCCCGCCACAAGTATCGCAGCAACGGGTTTCGACAGGATCGCGGAAAGCCAGAAAAATCCGGCGAGATTCAGCATGATGATCGCCAGGCCCACCGCCACTCCGGCGGCTATGTAAAACCCGGCCCGTTTCACGGAGATCGCAAGCTGTGCGCGTGCGATCAAGCGTTCAGCGCGCAAAATGACTGAGACATTGCGGGATATGCGGCTCATGGGCGTCTCCTAGCGTGACCGGCCAAGCATGTAGCCTAGGGCAAAAATACCAGCGGCAAACAGAATTGATTTTCTGTGCGGCAGATCTTCGAATTCCTCAAGTATATCGTCAAGCTGTGTGGACCAGGATTCGAGGTTATCTGTAAGCCGGTCGGCGATGGTTTCGCGCGGCGGGGCGTCAGCCCCTTTATCTGGCGAAGCGTTTTTTGCCGGTGGCTGCTCGGCAAGCTGCCGTCGCAACTCTGCGATCTCTGCTTCAAGCTCGGCTTTTGTCACCATTGCTCAGGCTCCTTCCCGGCAGACCACTATCTGCGTGCCAGTATCGCCCATGGTAGACTGATTTTCCGATTTAGTAAAAGGGGCTTATCGGGTTCAAAGCCGGTGCCAGCGCGCCTATGCGCCAATGTCAATAATCCGCAACCAGCAGGAAATCCGGGATGGCGTCTTCCTCGATTGTCGCAAAGCGAGGGATCGGCTGTTCGAAGACGTTGTCGGTTCGGTCGTCATTGACGGTAGACACTTCGCCAATCAAACAATCGCCTTTTTCCGCCCAGAACGCGTGCCAGATACCCGGCATCAAGGTCACGCTTTGACCGGGCTTTAGCCGCAGCAGTTCGCCAGGTTGAAGCGTCACAGGGCAGTTGTCGCTAGGCACGGTCACAGGGGTATCGCGGTCAATGCCGCCCTGAGGGTCTGAGGCGTAGATTTCCATCACCAGATCGCCACCGCCCCGGTTGATGATATCCTCGGCTTTGACGATGTGCCGGTGCATCGGCGAAAGCTGCTTGTCCCGCGACACCAGCAGTTTCTCGGCATAGAGCATGCCTTGCCCCTTGTTCAGATCGCTGACATCGCCATTGCGTAGGGTGAACAGGAACAGGCCAAGTTCGTCAAACCGACCCTGGCCATAGTCGGTTATGTCCCACCCAAGCCCGCGTTCACGGATACCGGCGGCCTGTTCGCTGCGCATTTTCTCGGGCGACCAATCCGCAAAGGGCGGCAGCACCGCGCCAAAGGAACGGATAAAGGCCTCGGCCTCGGGTTTGATTTCGTTGATTTCGGAACGTTTCATCGGCTTCTTCGTTGGGTCAGAGTTCATGGGCCCAGGGCGGGTTTGCCCCGGCGCGCGCGACAGTTACAGCGGCGACTTCCGCCCCTTTCGAAAGGGCTACGCGCAGGGCGTTTGCTGGCAATGTGCGCAATTCGGATTTTGTTAAGTGGCCTGATTGATCTAGGGCGGACAAGACGCCTGCGTTGAAAGTGTCACCGGCGCCAACGGTGTCGACGACCTCGACCTTTTTTACGGGAACAGAAACGTCGGACCCGTCTGCAAGATACCCGATCGCGCCTTCGCTGCCCCGGGTGACGATCACCACCGAAGGTCCTGCCTGCAGCAACAGCGGAACTTTTTCAGCAAGGCTTTCTGGGCCCGGAATGATCCAGTTCAGATCTTCGTCCGAGACCTTGACGATATCCGCTTGCGCAATCATGCGGTTCAGCCGGGTGCGATACCGGGTCTGATCCCGGATGAAATCCGGGCGAATGTTTGGGTCCAACATGACGGCGCGCTCTGATCCAAAGCGGTCAAGCACCGCCGCATAGGCATCTGCGCAAGGCTCGCATGCCAGACTGATCCCGCCCAGATACAGCGCCGAGACCGAGGGCAGATGGGTTGGCATATCCTCTGGCGTCAACATCCGTCCGGCCGAGTTTTCATCGACGAAACTGTAGGCTGCCTGCCCATCCTTGAGCTGTACAAATGCCAATGTAGTCGGGCGGTCCGAATGGATTACCCGGTCGGAGTCAACATGGCTGGCCTTGAGGGCGGCCATAAGCTGTTGCCCGAACATGTCAGAGGAAAGCCCGGTCAGCAGACCCACCGGCGTATCCAATCGACCCAGGGCAATAGCCGTGTTGAAAATCGCACCGCCAGAATGGGGCACAAACCCCAGTTCGCCCGAGATCGTGGGCGTCTCGATCATATCGATCAGGGCTTCACCACAGCATAGGATCATGCCGGGACCTTTCTGTTTCTGAAACGTGCGGTCAGACTACCGCCTTAGCGCATTTTTACAGAAATTGTTAGCGCCAACAATGCCAAATTCATCCTGTTCCGAGACATACAGGTTCATGGATCGGCGCAACTCGCTGAACCGGCCTCCGGCATTAAAGGCGTCTCGGAAGGCGTCCTTGAACAGCCAGCGGTTCTTTTCGGCCACGCCACCCACAAGGAACACGCCACCGGCAGGCATCATGACGACCGCCAGATCGCCCATGACCGCGCCTAGATGTGTGGTGAACATATGCGCGGCCTTGACGGCATGGGCATCGGTTCCGTCGCGTGCATCCTGAAGGATATCGCGCGCGGTTCGGGGCTCGGCCTTTGCCCGACCCCCTGCCAGTTCGATGGCCTGATAAAGGATCGGCAAACCCGTACCGCTGAGGAACATTTCCGCCTCAAGTGTCAGGGTGTCGTCAAAAAAACACTCGGGGGCCACCTGCCGCGCGGCGTTGAATATTTCGACCTCGTCCTGACTTCGGGGCGAGAGGCCGATATGGCCGCCTTCGCCGGACACCGTGTGATAGCGGCCATTCGAATATAGCAGCGATCCGACACCTAGCCCGGTTCCAGGCCCGACGACCAGACGAGTGCCGGTCGGCGGATGCTTGGCCCCTTGCAAGACTTCAACATTGTCATGGGAAATTTCGGCAACAGACCACGCAGCGGCAGTGAAGTCGTTGATCACAAAGGTATGTCGGGCGCCCGTTGCCCGGGCGATATCATCCTCTGACAGATCAAGTTGGGCGTTGGTCAGCCTGATTGTACCGTTGCGGACAGGTCCTGCCCCGGCGGCAACCACGGCCCGTGGGTCGGTTCCGATCTCGTCGCGCAGGCTATGAAAGGCCTCAAGCAATTCGGGCAGTTTGCCGGTGGGGTATTTGCGCAGGTCCGTCAGTTCACCATTGGTGATAACGCCAAGCCGCGTATTGGTGCCGCCGATATCGGCCACGAGGTTCCAATGGTCGTGCATGGCCCCAGCCGGTTGCGCCAGCGGTAAGGACACTGTGCTTCCCGTCAGGGCGTTTTGTACTGCGGTATAGGACGCCTTGGGTGTGCGCTCCATCGTCTGAAAGTCCACATCCACAAGGCCAAACCTCTTCTCATATCCCAGCGCCCATTCGTAATTGTCCAGCAGGGACCAGATGAAGTAGCCCTTGATCGGCACGCCCTGTGCCAAGGCGTCCTGTACCGCCGAAAGATGTTGGTTCAGATAGTCGATCCGGTCGCTATCCTGCTGCCGTTCGGGGCTGGCCATGCCATTTTCCGTCACCAGAATCGGCAGGTCCCCGGTGTAATCCTGCTTGGTGCGGGTCAGAAACCGGGTCAGGGCGGCGGGTTCGATCTCCCACCCCATCTGAGTTTTGGGCAGCGGTCCGGCGATTTCCTGCAGACTGGGCCAGGTGGTCTCCGAAGGCGCAATCAACTTGCGGGTATAGTAGTTCAGACCACACCAATCGACCGGCGTACCGATGATGTCGAAATCATCCTGCCAGCCAGCGGGCAGGTAGGGCTCTAACCCCTCCAGAACGTTGTCTGGATAGGCCTTGTTGAAAACGCCGCCCAGAAAGAACCGGTTGTAGATGCCGTCATACAGATCAGCCGCGCGGCGCGCTTCGGGGCTGTCATCTGCGGGTTCGGCCCATTCCAGGTTGAAAACCGCGCCCAGGTTGGACATGCCAAGGCCCCGCATCGCGTCGATGGCGCTGCCATGGGCCAGAAGGACGTGGTGCATCGCGCGGGCGGTTGCACGGATGTCGCGCAGACCCGGGGCGTGATGGCCTTCGAAATGGCTCAGCCAGCTGACGCACCACGGCTCATTTATGGGGGCGACGCTGTACATCCGATCGCCGATGCGGCCCATGATGACCTCGGTGAAATCGGCGAACCACCCGGCGATATCTCGATTGCGCCAGCCGCCCAGATCGGCCAGAAACGAAGGTAGTTCCCAATGGTAAAGCGTGGCGCAGGGGCGGATACCGCGTTCCAGCAGCGCATCGGCCAGCCGATCATAGTAATCCAGCCCGGCCTCATTCACCTGACCACGGCCTTCGGGCAGAACCCGCGCCCAGCTGGTTGAAAACCGGTAGCAATCAAAGCCGCCATCGCGCACCAGATCCAGATCCTGCGGGAACCGGTTCAGGTGGTCACAGGCCAGATCCCCGTTTTCATTTCGCACAACATTGCCGGGGGTCCTGGCAAAGGTATCCCAATGGGTTTGCCCGGCCCCTCCCTGTGCGTGGCCTTCGATCTGATAGGCCGAGGTTGCGACGCCAAAGAGGAAATCTTTGGGGAAATCAGTGCGGTTGTATTTCATATTCAGAACCTGTTGGGGGCGGGGCCGGTCGAGCCGCCAACTACCAGCTCAGCCTCTAGCAATCTAGTTTTGGCCGGGTCTTCGGGCGCATTTATTCGTTCGATCAGCATTTCGGCAGCTATTTCACCGGCCAACCGAACCGAGGATCGCGTGGCGGTGAAGATCGGTACATCCTGCCCGTTTTTCAGATAGGACAGGTCGTCATCATGGGCGATCACCGAAACATCGCGGCCCATCTGCAGCCCTGCTTCGTTCAATGCCCGCCGAACTCCGATGGCCGAAATCATTGACGAAACCAGGATGGCGGTCGGAGGGTTCTTAAGTTGAGCCATATCGCGCGCTTCGTGGTGGCCATATACCTCTGTCATCTCGGCGCTGCGCATCAATTCAGGGTCCGGTGACAGACCGGCTTGATTCAGGGCCTGCAGGTAACCGGCCCGGCGGCGTTGGGCGAAATCCATATCTTCAAGTCCGTTGATAAGGGCGATCCGTCGATGCCCCAGGTCGATCAGAAACTGGGTGGCGCGCTTGAACGAGCTTTTGTTGTTCACATCAACCCAGTCATAGGGTGCGTCTATTCCAGTGGATCGTCCGTGCACAATGAAGGGCGCGCCCATGCGATTGAGGACTTCAATCCGCTGCTCGTTCACCTTGGGGCCCTGCAGAACGACACCGTCCACGGCACCACGCTGAAACAGGTCGCGATAGGCGCGTTCAATAGATGTGTCGTCGGCGCTAGTGAACATCATGTCATAGCCGTGTTCAGCATATCTACGAGCAGCCCCGGCGACAAAATCGCCAAAGATTGGGTTAACCATTTCATGCTGGGATGAGCTGGGAATCACGTGCCCGATCACGTGTGATCGACCTGTCGCAAGACCCTTGGCTCGGCTGTTCGGGCGGTACCCGTGTTTTGTTGCGGCGGCCTGAACCCTTGTGCGCGTGGCTTCGCTGACCTCGGGGTATCCGTTCAGCGCGCGGCTGACGGTTGTTTGAGACAAACCAAGGATTTCAGAGAGCTGCTTTAGGTTCATATTTGTTCAAAGCGCCTACAAATTACTGCGTATTCCTGTTTTTGCGGGCATTTTCGCTGGTGGTCAACAGATTTCACGAACATCTTGTTTGATATTTATATTTATGGGCCTTCGCAAAGCAATCGTTGACAGGTGGAGGCTGTTAGCGCATAAACTCACTCCAACCAAAGCGCTTTGGATATTTGAGACCAAAGGCGCGAGATATCGTTGGGAGGAGAAATTCATGAAACACTCGCTTTATGCTGGCGTCGCCGCATTTACCCTGATCGGGGGCGTCGCACAGGCCGACAAGGTTACCGTATTCGGCCCGTGGCTGGGGCCGGACCAAGAGAATGTCGAAAAGGTTCTGGATGGGTTCGCGGCGGCGACCGGGCATGAGTACAGCTATGTCGGCTCGGACAGCTTTGAGCAGCAAATCAGAATTGATGCCGAAGCCGGATCGGCGCCCAACGTAGCAGTGTTCCCTCAGCCCGGTCTGGCGTCAGATATGGCCAAGGCAGGTTTCCTGACTCCCCTGAGTGAAGGAACCGCGGATTGGATTCGCGACAACTATGCGGCTGGTCAGTCCTGGGTGGATCTGGGAACCTACCAAGGTCCGGACGGGCAGGATCACCTATATGGCTTCTTCTACAAGGTCGACGTGAAGTCGCTGGTTTGGTTCGTGCCGGAAAACTTCGAAGATGCCGGTTATGAGATTCCGACTACGATGGAAGAGCTCAAGGCGCTGTCCGATCAGATCGTTGCTGATGGCGAAACGCCATGGTGCATCGGGCTGGGTTCCGGCGGAGCGACAGGTTGGCCAGCGACTGACTGGGTTGAAGACATGATGCTGCGCACGTTGCCGCCCGAAGATTATGACGCCTGGGTCGCCAACAAATTGAAATTTAACGATCCTAAGGTTGTCGCCGCGATTGAAGAATTCGGAGCGTTTGCGCGCAACGATGATTACGTGGCCGGCGGAGCCGGCGCGGTTGCAACGACTGACTTCCGTGACAGCCCGAAGGGCATGTTCAGCTCGCCTCCGCAATGCTACATGCACCGTCAGGCTTCGTTCATTCCGGCCTTCTTCCCTGAAGGCACGGTTGTGGGCGAGGATGCCGATTTCTTCTATTTCCCGGCCTATGAAGGTAAGGATCTCGGCAGCCCGGTCCTTGGGGCCGGAACAGTTTGGGCAATCACCAATGACAGCCCGGGCGCGCATGCGCTGATGAAATACCTAGAGACACCCGAGGCGCATGAAGCCTGGATGGCTCTGACCGGGTTCCTGACGCCGCACAAAGGCGTCGATACCTCGGTCTTCTCAGACCCAACGCTGAAGAAGATGAACGACATTCTTCTTGGTGCAACGACGTTCCGGTTTGACGGTTCTGACCTGATGCCGGGCGGCGTGGGTGCAGGCACCTTCTGGACTGGTATGGTCGACTATACGGGCGGAACACCTGCCCAGGACGTCGCCGACGAAATCCAATCCTCGTGGGACGCGCTGGACTAAAGCGTCTGAGATTGGGCAACCCGCTCTGCCGGGTTGCCCGAACCTATCGTCGCAAGGGAGAGCGGCATGCACCCGGCATTTCAAGGCCTGCTGACCATCGCCATCGGCGTGTCAGGTTGCGTGGGCTACTTCTATCTATCCAATCAGTTTCTGGACAAAGTTCTGTTCCCGCCTCGGGGGCCGAATGCTGGCCGGAATATCAACCGCGCGAACATGATCCGGCCTTGGTTGTTTCTGTTCCCAGCGCTGGCTGCTTTGGGCTTGTATCTGGCCTATCCGGTTGTCGAAACCCTACGCCTGTCACTGACTGATCGTGTCCCGGGCGGCGGCTACAAATGGGTCGGGCTGGACAACTATATCCAGATGGCCAAGGAGCCCAAGTTTTGGGAAGCCATGCGCAACAACATGTTATGGCTGATCGTGGTGCCTGCAATGTCGACAGCGTTTGGCCTATTGGTGGCTCAGCTGACCGACCGCATCCGCTGGGGCAACATCGCCAAGTCTCTGATTTTCATGCCGATGGCCATCTCGTTCGTGGGGGCCTCGGTGATCTGGAAGCTGGTCTATGACACCCGTCCGGTTGAGCAGGACCAGATCGGGATGCTGAACGCGCTTTACATCTTTTTCGGAGGGGTCGAGCCGCAGACATGGTTGACCATCCCCTTCTGGAACAGCTTTTTTCTTATGGTTGTGCTGGTCTGGATTCAGACTGGTTTTGCCATGGTCATCCTGTCAGCCGCCCTGCGCGGCATTCCCGAGGAAACCATCGAAGCTGCCATTCTGGATGGGGCCAATCCATTCCAGATTTTCTTCCGTATCAAGGTGCCGCAGATCAAGACCACCATCCTGGTGGTCTGGACCACGATCACCATCACCGTGCTCAAGGTCTTTGACATCGTGTTTGCCATGACAAACGGCCAGTGGGAAACGCAGGTTCTGGCCAATTACATGTATGACAAGCTGTTCCGCACCAATGACTGGGGCGTGGGCTCGGCTTCGGCCATGGTGATCATGCTGCTGGTGGCACCGATCCTTGTCTGGAATGTGCGCAATGCGCGCAAAGAGATGGAGTAGGCCATGAGCGAAATAGCAGGAACCAAACCCGCCCTTCGCTGGGCTGTCCATGCCTCGGTTCTTTTTCTGGTCGTGCTCTGGGTGGTGCCGACGCTGGGGCTGTTGATCTCATCCTTTCGTACTGCCGACCAGATTGCCACAAGCGGCTGGTGGCGGTCGTTGTTCCCATCCGAGCAGAACCTGACCCTGCGCGCTGCAGCACCTGAAACTCAGGTGCTGGAGAATGGCGTTTACGTGATCGAAGGCAACCTGTTCGAGGCGGGCACACAGGCGGCGATCTCAAAATGGGGCACCAGTTCCCGGGCGATTGATGATTTTGTACCCGGTGACACGGCAGAGCTGCGCAAGGGTGGCACGATCACGGTGGATGCCGACGGCAAATACCGGATGGAAAACACCGAAGAATTCACCGGCAGTCGCGGCACGCGCGTCTTTGTGACGGCGGAACTGCCTCCCGAGTTCACCCTGGCCAATTACCACAAGGTCCTGCTTGCTGAAGACAGCACTGACAGTATGGGGCGGGCGTTTTTCAACACGCTGACGGTCACGATACCGGCGACGATCATTCCGATCCTAGTAGCCGCCTTTGCCGCTTATGCGCTGGCTTGGATGGATTTCCCAGGTCGGGCACTGTTAATCGCCGCGGTTGTTGGCCTGTTGGTGGTGCCGCTGCAACTGGCACTGATCCCACTGCTGAAATTTCACCTGAGCATCGGAATTGAGAAAGGCTATCTGGGCGTCTGGATGGCCCATACCGGGTTCGGGATGCCATTGGCCATCTACCTGTTGCGCAACTACATGGCCGGGCTGCCGCGCGATCTGATCGAAAACGCACGTGTAGACGGCGCGACCGAGTTCCAGATCTTTACCAAACTGATCCTGCCACTCAGCTTTCCGGCATTGGCGTCTTTTGCCATCTTCCAATTTCTCTGGACTTGGAATGATCTGTTGGTTGCCAAAGTGTTCCTAATCGATGCGTCCGGCCAGACCACAGTGATGACAAACCGGATTGTCGAGCTGCTTGGAACGCGGGGTGGAAACTGGGAAATCCTTGCCACGGCGGCGTTCGTCTCGATCGCTGTGCCGTTGGCTGTTTTCTTCGCAATGCAAAAATACCTGGTCCGTGGTCTGCTGGCCGGGTCGGTCAAATAGAGGCGTCTGATGAACGTGCAGAACACAGCAGAACTTTCCAATGCAACCAAGGTGGCCGCTGACTGGTGGCGTGGTGGCGTCATCTATCAGATCTATCCGCGCAGCTTTCAGGACAGCAATGGTGACGGGATCGGAGACCTGAAAGGCATCACCCAGCGATTGGGGTACATTGCCTCTCTCGGCGTTGATGCGATCTGGATTTCGCCCTTCTTCAAATCTCCGATGAAGGATTTCGGATATGACGTCAGCGACTATCGCGATGTTGATCCGATGTTCGGCACGATGGAGGATTTTCGGGACCTGCTGGATCACGCCCATGCCCAGGGGTTGAAGGTGATGATTGATCTGGTTCTGTCGCACACGTCAGACCAGCACCCTTGGTTCAGCGAAAGCCGCGCCAGCCGTGAAAACGCCAAATCCGATTGGTATGTCTGGGCCGATCCAAAACCGGACGGTACGCCGCCGAACAACTGGTTGTCGATTTTCGGGGGCTCGGCCTGGCAGTGGGACTCGCGACGTTTGCAGTATTATTTGCACAACTTCCTCACCTCGCAGCCGGATCTGAACTTTCACTGTCCGGATGTGCAAGACGCCTTGCTGGATGTTGCCAGGTTCTGGCTTGATCTGGGTGTCGATGGGTTTCGTCTGGATACAATCAACTTCTATTTCCACGACGAACAGTTGCGAGATAATCCTGCCCTGCCCGTCGATCAGCGCAATGCCTCAATCGCGCCGATGGTAAACCCGTATAACCATCAGGACCACCTGTTCTCCAAAAGCCAGCCCGAGAACATTGCCTTTCTGGAACGCCTGCGGGCCCTGACCGATCAATATGAAGGTCGCGCCTGTCTGGGCGAGGTGGGCGACGCACAGCGCGGGCTTGAGATAATGGGCGAATACACCAGCGGTAATAAGCGCATGCACATGTGCTATGCGTTTGAGTTCCTTGAAAAGCGCGCTTTGACTGCCAGCTATGCACAGCAGGTATTTGATCAGCTCGAGGACAAAGCAGGTGATGCCTGGCCTTGCTGGGCATTTTCGAACCATGACGTGGAACGTCACGCGTCGCGCTGGCGTCTGGACGATGCAGCCGCCAGACAGCATGCAGTTTTGATGATGTGCATGCGCGGCTCGGCCTGCTTGTATCAAGGCGAAGAGTTGGGCCTGCCCGAGGCGGACGTGGCCTTTGACGATCTGCAAGACCCGTATGGCGTCGAATTCTGGCCTGAGTTCAAGGGCCGCGACGGATGCCGGACGCCGATGGTTTGGGCTGCGCAGGATGAACAATCGGGCTTTAGCACCGGCAAGCCTTGGTTGCCTGTCAGTGACCCTCAGGCCGAGCGTGCCGTGGATCGATCAGAGGCCGAGCCCAAGTCCATGCTTCACCATTATCGTCGTGCGATTGCATTCCGCCATGCCCATCCGGCTTTGATGTTGGGGGCGCAAAAGAACATGACGCAGATCGGGACCGTTCTGACCTTCACACGTGAAGATCAAGCGGAAGAGGTGTTCTGCGCATTTAACCTCGGTACCGAACGTTCCGAAGTAATCTTGCCAGGCGGGAACTGGCGCGTGATCGGAGAAGAGCTGGGTGGCGTCGCGGGAACGGGGACAGTGTCTCTGGGTGCTGCACAATTCTGCCTGCTGTTGAGGGAGAAGGAATAAACCATGTCAGAGCTAAACCTCACAGATGTAGCCAAAACCTATGGCAATGTGGATGTTCTGAAGAACATCAATCTTGAGATTGAGCGGGGCGAGTTGATCGTTTTCGTCGGGCCTTCGGGCTGTGGCAAATCCACCTTGCTGCGCATGGTCGCCGGGTTGGAAAAGATCTCGGGCGGAACGCTCGAGATTGAAGGGCAGGTGATGAACGATGTGCCGCCAGCACAGCGAGGTATCGCGATGGTGTTCCAAAGCTATGCGCTGTACCCGCATATGACCGTTCGCGAAAACATGGCCTTTGCGCTGAAGATAGCCAAAATGCCGGCGGCTGAAGTTGGCGCCGCGGTCGATCGGGCGGCCCGCATCCTACAGCTTGAACCTTATCTGGACCGGTTGCCCAAAGCGCTATCCGGTGGTCAGCGTCAGCGTGTCGCAATCGGGCGCGCCATTGTTCGTGACCCCAAGGTTTACCTGTTCGACGAACCGCTTTCGAACCTGGACGCGGCGCTGCGTGTCGCCACCCGGATCGAAATCGCCCGCCTGAAAGAGGCGATGCCGGACAGCACGATGATCTATGTCACCCATGATCAGGTCGAAGCGATGACATTGGCCAGTCGGATCGTCGTGCTGGCCAACAAAGGGATCGCTCAGGTTGGGACGCCGTTGGAACTATATGAGACGCCCGACAATGAGTTTGTCGCGCAATTCATCGGTTCACCAGCAATGAACCTGATGTCGGGGGTCATTACCGCCACCGGCGCACAGACAGTCGTCAAGCTGGACGGTGGCGGCACGGCGATATCAGCGGTACCAACCGAGGCTGGAGACGAAGGCAAGCAGGTGAATATCGGCGTCCGCCCGGAAGATTTTGTGTCCGTGGACAGCGACCCAATCCTTGAAGGGGTCGTAGACTTTACCGAGGCTTTGGGCGAGGTGACGCTGTTATACTTCGCGGTAGAGAATGGGACGGATGCCCTTATTGCCAAGCTTCCGGGCGTTCAGAAGAATATGCGGGGCAAGACTGTGATGGTCTCAGCGAATCCTGACAAGGTTCATTTGTTCCATCAGGGGGTTTCCATGCGGAAATAACCCTTTCCAACACGGTTCTTGACAAGACCCCTGATGCTGTTTCAACTTGATTGAAACGTTTCATTTTGTGGCAGACCCGTGAAAATGCGAGTTTCAGCGCAGTTATACACAGTCCGGCAGGTTGGGGATTTGGCGGCCCAGCTTGACTTGGTGCGTGCCTGCGGGTTCACCGATATTGAAACGGTCGGGTTCCACGATCTTACCCCCAAGCAGGTTACCAATGTGGTTAGACAGGCTGGTTTCACCGTTCGATCGGCCCATTTTGACTGGGAAGAATTTGAAACACGGCTTGATGACATTCTTAGAATGCTTGAAGCTTTGGAATGCCCTGTGGCGGTCATGCCTTGGCTGTCGCCCAAGGCTCGGCCCGGCACCGCCGAGGGGTGGAAGGCAGTGTCGGGCCGGTTGGCGAAATGGGCTGATGCCCTGTCTGCCGACGGTGTGCGCCTTGCCTATCATAACCACGATTTTGACCTTGTCGATCTTGGGCAGGGCTCGCCATTGGATATGGTCCTGTCGCATGAGGCCATTGGATGGCAGCCGGATATCGGTTGGCTGTATTCGGCGCTTTCTGACCCCGCTGCACTGCTGAGCCGTTATTCCGACCGGATCGTTTCCGTCCATGCTAAAGACGTTGATCCATTGGCCGGACAAGGCGACGAGCGCTGGCGAAATCTGGGGCAGGGGGTTGTGGACTGGCCTCTGGTCCTGCGTGTTCTGGCTGACAGTCCCTGCGCTGACCTTTTTGTGGAACATGACGAAACTGCCGATCACGCGCAAACATTGCAGACGGGACATGACCTGTTGATGCGAATGCGCAGCGTTGAGGTGACATAGTGGCGCGCGCGACGATCAAGTCGATTGCAAAGCAGACGGGGTTTTCTGTCGGAACCGTCTCGAACGCGCTGCGTGGTGCGGAAACCGTCAAGAAAGAAACGCGGCAGCAGATTCAGTCCGCCGCCGAACAGCTTGGATACCGGGTCAATCTGGACGGGCTGAAGCTGCGGACAAAAAAGTCCTATCGCATCGGCGTTCTGGTCAGCGTGTCACCTGATTCAGATGAAGAATGGGAAGGTGTCGAATTCACACGCATTGTCGCGGGTATTTCGCGGGCTTTGAAAGGGTCGCGTTATGAACTTGGCGTTCACAGCGTGGCGGGCCTGCAGGGAACGATGGCGACGCTGAAGGAAATCGTTCAGAACGGATTGGCGGACGGGGTGATATTCTCGGGTACGCGCCACGCCGATCCGCGCATTGCCTATCTGCAACAGAATGGTTTCCCCTTTGTCACCATGGGTATGAGCGACAGCGGCAGATCACATGCCTATGTCGATATCGACAGTCAGGCAGCAGGTCACGATGCAACACAACGATTGCTAGCCTTGGGGCATCGCCGGATTGCCCTGGTGAACCCTCCGGATGACCTGGTTTATGCGACGCAACGCCGAACGGGCTATGCCCAGGCGTTCAGAGCGTCCGGTCTGACCGTTGACCCGGCCCTGATCTTCAGCGGGCCTACGACCGCACGAACGGGGTATAATGCCTTTGAAGCCTTGATGCGGCTATCCGACAGGCCAACCGCGATCATCTGCGCGAACGAAGCCATGACCCTGGGTGTGCTTTCTGCTGCCCATGCGGCGGGTGTTGAGGTCGGTCGCGAACTGACCGTGATCTCGACCGATGATCTGCAACTTAGCCGTTATTTTGTCCCTCCGCCCAGCACCTATTACGTCCCTATTGAGGAAACCAGTCGATTGCTGGGCGAGTATATGCTCAAGGCTTTGGACGGGGTTGACCCGTCCGAAACACAAAAAAAGATCAGGGCCATTTTGATCGAGCGGCAACCTGACACAGTCGCGCCGGAAGCGGCGCTAAACACCTGAACCAACAAAGGAGTAACCGGAGATGTTAAGAAACCTATTTGCCGCCGCCGCCCTGACCGCGCTTGCCGCGCCTGCTGTGTTTGCAGCGGATCTTGAAGGGCGCGTACTTAAGATCGGAACAGATGCCACCTATCCGCCCATGGAGACGGTCGATGAGTCCACGGGTCAGATTGTGGGATTTGATGTCGATGTCATGAATGCGATCTGTGAAAAGGTGAACTGCGTCCCGAATTTCGTAAATACAGCCTGGGATGGTATCTTTGCCGCGCTTCAGCAAGGGGAGTTCGACCTCGTGATCTCGGGCGTCTCGATCACGCCTGAACGCGAAGAAAACATGGATTTTTCCGAGCCTTATATCATTGTAAGTCAGGCGATCCTGCTGCAGGTCGACAATGCTGACATGACGTTGGATGACTTCAAAGCAGGTGGTCAGAAGCTAGCCGCGCAGACTGGCACCACCAATGCCCAGCTGGCCGAAGAACTGGTGGGACGCGAGAATGTCAGCCTGTATGACAATTTCTCTGCTGCGATCCTGGCGTTGCAGAATGCTGACGTACAGGGGGTAATCATTGATGGAACCTCGGCATCGGCATATGAACAGGAATTTGCCGGGGAATTGGCTGTAGGCATCACAGGCCTTCAGTCTGATCCGCTGGGTATTGTGTTTCAGGAAGGTGACGCAACTGTTGACGCCATAAACGAAGGGCTGGCCGCCATTCAGGCTGACGGTACGATGGACGCATTGGTTGCCAAATACTGGGGCACTGATTGAGCCGTTGAAACCCTTTCTGACCCGGCGGGAAAACCTGCCGGGTCACGCATAACCCGAGGGACGCCATGATCCGCCTAAGCTCGATCCGGCCGAGTAATCTTGTTTTGCTCGCCGCTGCCCCGTTCATCATCTACCTGTTTGCCTCATCCTCGAAATATCTGAGGTCATTGGTTGCCATTTTGGGGATTGGTGAAAATGCGGGGCCCATTTTTGTTGGGTTTCTTCTGATACTGGCCGTGGCCATATTGGCCTATCTCTCGGCGCGCCGCATCCGGTTTCAAACCATCGCGCCGAACTGGTTGAGGATTGCGGCGGTTTTGGCAATCCCGGCCTCGGCCGGGTTGGCGATCCTTGGACTTTTCCAGCCTCAGGTGCTGATGCCCTTTGCGGAATCCGTCTTCTTTAATGCGCTCAGCGAAAATACGTCTGAGTTCATTGACCGATCTTCGCAACCTTGGGTCTTGTTTCCCGAGATCGTCGCAAAGGTGCAAATGAGACTACAGGCCCTGCTGGTAGGGTTTGCGATGGTGGTCGCGGTGATCCCTCTGACGGCCCGTTTCCCACGATCCATGAAAGCCTATGTTCAGATTGGACTCGAACTGCTGACCGGGCTGGTTTTGTTTTACCTGTTGTTTCTTGCGCATTGGCAATTTGCGACCGGGGTCGCGATAACGTTCCGTGCAGCGATCTTTGCCTATATCTTTGCGGCCATTATGGGTCTGGTCTGGGTCGGTTTGCAGTCCTTCAAGCCCAAAGCTCGGACAACCGTTGTCTATGGGTCCATCAGCCTGACACTATTGGCCGTGTCGGCGTTCTTTTTTATGCAACCAAAGGTGAGCTTTGTTCTGGTTGGCAGTACTGAAGCAAGAATTGCCATTGTTCGGGGTACGCCGCAGGCCCAGGCGGATTTGATCCGGTTCGGAGAGTTCGACGGAGGTGAAGGCCAACAGTATCGCATTCGCAGCGCCCCCGATGCCGCCTCTGCGCTGGATCAGATCACAACCGTCGACAGCGTATCTGGTGCTTTTGTTCCGGCCGGCGTTCATACGCAGGGCTATCCGGTGATCTGGCAATCCAGTTTTCTGCCGGACAAGTTTCGTAACCCGGCGCTGACTTTTGCGGTTTTCGGGTTTTTGCTTCTGACACTGACGGTCGGAGGCGCACAGCATAAGCTACATCCGCTGGCTGTAGGGGCCGAGTTTTTTGTCGATACCATTCGCGGCATTCCAATGCTGGTCATCATCCTCTATATCGGCTTGCCGCTTGCCGGTGCGGTCAAGGATGCGACAGGTGGCGGCATCGACATGACCAACATGACTCGCGGCATCATCGCCATTTCCATAGGGTATTCGGCCTATATGGCCGAGATTTTCCGATCAGGGATTGAGGCCATCCCACGAGGTCAGATCGAAGCAGGCGGCTCGCTTGGTCTGTCCCGCTGGCAAACTGCTCGGCTTATTATCCTGCCACAGGCATTGCGCATAGTGACGCCACCTTTGGGCAATGAATTTATCGCGATGATCAAGGATACCTCATTGCTGTCCATCCTGTCGGTCCGCGACATGACTCAGCGCATGCGCGAGTTTCAGGCCTCAAGTTTTCTGCCCTTCGCGCCATTCAACACAGCGGCGATCCTCTATGTCGTGGTGACGCTTGGTTGCGCTAGTTTCCTCAAATGGATCGAACGCCGCAGCGCACGGGAAAACCGATGAGCAGGCTTGAGCTGGGCGTTTGCTATTACCCCGAGCAATGGGACAAATCGCTGTGGCGCGACGATGCAAAGCGCATGGTCGATATGGGTCTGGATTGGGTTCGGATTGCCGAGTTTACCTGGGGCCTGATCGAGCCGGAAAGAGGCCGGTTCCAATGGGGTTGGCTGGACGAGGTGATCGGCATTCTGGGCGATGCCGGTTTGCGCGTGATGATGTCAACGCCTACGGCTGCACCTCCGAAATGGCTAGTGGATGACTGCCCTGAGATCCTGCCAGTGGGGCCGGATGGCCGGGTGCGTGGGTTCGGGTCGCGCCGACACTATTGTTTTTCCAGCGATATCTACCTGACCGAGGCCCGCCGGATCACCACGGAATATGCCCGTCGATATGGCGAAAATCCATTTGTTCGTGCCTGGCAGATCGACAATGAATATAACGATCACGATACGGTTCTGAGCTATTCCAATGCCGCTCGCACCGGTTTTCGCAGATGGTTGCAAGACCGCTATGGCACGATTGAGGCGCTTAACCGAACATGGGGGACAGTGTTTTGGGGGTCGCTCTATTCCGATTTTGATCAGATCGAACTGCCTATAAGTTTGGTGGCCAGCCCGAACCCGACCCATGCTCTGGATTTTGCCCGCTATTCTTCGGATCGGGTGCGGGATTTCAATCGTGCTCAGGCGGATATTCTGCGCAGGTTTGCGCCGGGGCGCGATATTACCCATAATTTCATGGCAGGCAGCTTTGAGTTCGACCATCACGCTGTTGCGGCGGATCTGGATGTAGTCGGTTTTGACAGCTATCCGCTTGGCAACCTGTTGGGATCGTCGCTGTCTGATGAAGACAAACGTCGATACCTGCGAACAGGCGCGCCGGACTATCAGGGGTTTCACTGCGATTTGTATCGCAGCCAGGGCAGGGGCCGAATGTGGGTTCTGGAACAACAGCCCGGCCCGGTGGACTGGGCCGAAAAAAACCCCTCACCAGCGGATGGGATGGTCAGGCTTTGGACGTGGGCCGCTTTTGCCCACGGTGCACAGGCAGTGATGTTCTTCCGATGGCGTCAGGCGAAGTTCGCGCAGGAACAATTCCACACGGCGCTTCTGCGATCGGATGGCAGCCCGGATCAGGCCGCGCTGGAACTGGCGCAGGTTGCAAAAGAGCGTGCTGCCCTGCCGGAAGTCACCCGGCAGAAGGCAGCTGTGGCAATTCTGTTGGATTACGAATCCATCTGGGCTGCAGATATCCTGCCACATGACGACGCATTCCCGAATGCCGGGATTTTCCGGGTTTGGTATGCTGGCCTGCGTGCATTGGGGGTCGATCTGGATTTCGTTGGTCCCGATGATGATCTGACGGGATATTCATTGATCGTATTGCCGCAAAACATGATCATCTCGCCCGATCTGGCAAAGAGATTGCACCACAGCCAGGCCAAATTGCTGATCGGTGCCCGTGCGGGCAGCAAGACTGTGGACATGTGGACCCCTGAAAATCTCGCTCCCGGAGAGTTGGCCGATCTTGCAGGGATAAAAGTCATACGCGTCGAATCCCTGCCGGATCTGGCGGGTGAATCCGTAAGCCTCGAGAGCACCGGAACCTTTGATTTTAAGGGCTGGCGGGAAGTCATCGAGACCGAAAATCAGGTAATCGCGCATTTCGTAAGTGCTTACAGGGCTGGCAGCCCGGCGATTGTGCAATCGGACCGGGCTATGTATCTGGCGATGATCCCAAACGGGCCGTTGCTACGGGCGATCCTGATTAAAGCGCTGACATGGGCGGGCCTTCCGATACGGGAATGTGGCCCGGACCTTCGTGTTACACAGCGGGGTGACCTCGGCTTTGGGTTCAACTTCGGGGCTGCCGCACAGGTTCTGCCGGATGACGAAAATCGGCAATATATTGTTGGTACTTCAGAAATCCCATCCTATGGTGTCTCAGTCTGGAAGTGGAAGTAAACCAGAGCTTGCGGACATGATTGCAAACTGGACCTATGAATTCTGCAAACTGTCCCTTTTGGACTGACAGCTTTGCAGCAACCCTCTAGCCTGTGATTGCATAACAATAGGACTGAAAGTCCAACTATGGGAGAATCGAATATGGCCGAACGGAAAAACCTTTCCAGACGTACTATCTTGAAGAGCGCAGGGGCGGCAGCACTTGCTGCACCGCTTTACAGCAAAAGCGCGCTGGCGTCCTCGGGTGAGATCAACATCTTGATGTGGTCCGATTACCTGCCACCAGCATTCTTGCAGGAATTCGAAACACTGACCGGAATCAAGGTGAACTATACCGGTATCGGGTCGAACGAAGAAATCATCAACAAGATGAAGGCCACCAAGGGTCAGGGTTTCGACATCGTGTCGCCGACCAATAACCGGTCTTTGCAGTGGGAACCGCTTGAGCTGTTGCAGCCTTTTGACATGAATAAGGTTCCGATTGATCTGGTGAACCCGGCGATGGCCGCGATTGGTACAGATGCCTGGAACTTTGCCGACTCGGGCGTGCACTGGTTGCCGCATATCTGGGGCACCGAAGGCATCGCATATCGGACTGACCTGTGGCTGCCTGAAGGTGATGCACCGTCCTATGGCGATGTCTGGTCCGAAGCAAACGCAGGTAAGACCATGGGCCGCGCGCACTCGATGATGCTGGGCGCAGGCCTGTACATGGAGCGCGCAGGCGAGATGGAGCCCGGTTCCGTCTGGGCCGCTTATGGCGACGAAGATACCATGCGCAAGGTTTGGGGTCAGATCGCAGATTGGTGCATCGAACGTAAGAACCGCATCAAGTTGATCTGGAACGACGCCGACACACAGAAAAACGGTCTGTTGAACGAAGGCGTGATTGTTGGCCAGACATGGGATGGCCCGCCGCTTGCACTTAAATCTGCAGGTGAGCCCGTGCATTATCAGGCTCCGGTTGAAGGGGCGATGGCCTGGGTTGATGGTATGGCAATTCCAACAGGTGCTGCCAATATCGACCAGATCTATGCCTTCATCGACTTTGCCTACCAGGCCAAACCGGCCGGTGTTGCGATCGACAGCCACGGGTACAACTCGCCCGTTCTGGGTGCCGACCAATATTCGGGCGACACCTACAAGAAGAACTTCGCCGAAGCCTATCCGGGCGACTCGCTGGCCAACCTCAACCCGTGGCCGGCCGAAGCGCCTTGGTATGCGGAAACCCGGACCGAGTTCGTCAACAAGTTCAAAAGCGCCTGATAGCTTTTCAAAGAAGTGCCCTCCGCTAAACGCGGGGGGCTCCCAACCCGCACGCCACTGCGTGACGGAACCCATTTGGGTGCGCACCACCAGCGCATCAATCGGAGATACCAAAAATGAGTGCAGGGGTCGGTGTAGATCTTGAAAACCTGTGGATCCGTTTCGGCGATTTTGTCGCGGTGCGGGACGCAAATGTGAACATAAACGGGGGCGATTTCTTTTCGTTCCTGGGACCATCCGGTTGCGGCAAGACAACGATTTTGCGCGCTGTTTCGGGGTTTCTGGACCCCAGCGAGGGTAAGGTTCTGATCGGTGGTAATGACATGCGCGGCATCGGGCCCAACAAGCGCCCGACTGCCCTGATCTTTCAGAACCTCGCGCTGTTCCCCCTGATGAAAGTCTGGGAAAACATCACTTTCTCGATGGAGATCAAAGGCGCCAGCGCGGCCGAGCGCCGCAAGCGGGCCGATGAGCTGTTGGACATGATCGCGCTGCCGGGACAGGGTGACAAGCTGCCCAGCGAGCTTTCGGGTGGTCAGCGTCAGCGCGTGGCGATTGCCCGCGCCCTATGTGCCGAACCCGATGTACTGCTGCTGGACGAACCGCTTTCGGCGCTGGACCTCAAGCTGCGCCAGCATATGCGCACCGAGCTGCGCGAGATTCAGAAGCGTGTCGGTATCACCTTCATCTATATCACCCACGACCAGGGCGAAGCGCTGACCATGTCGGACAATATCGCCGTAATGCGTGCAGGAGTGATCGACCAGATTGCCGATGGCAAGACAATTTACAATGACCCCAACACGGCTTTTGCGGCCTCGTTCGTGGGCGAAAACAACGTTTTCCGCGGCAAGATCAAGCAAGTCATGGGAGATGAGGCGCTGATTGCAACCAACCGATCCGGCGATCTGGTTGCACGGATTTCCACTGTAAATCAGGGCAAGCTGAAAGAAGGCGATGACGCGATGATGTTCATTCGCCCCGAGGCGCTGGCGATTGCCCCGGACGGTGCAGTGGGCGACCATTTTGTAACCGCCCGTGTGAACCATGAAGAATTCGAAGGTAACGCCTTCAATATTTTCACCGAAGGCGATGGCGGCAAGGAAATTAAGGTATCGCTGCCCAATCTAGGCCAATCTTTCGATGACCATACCGGGCAGACCATCACGTTGGAATATCAGACCCATAATGCGGTTCTGGTTCCAGCGGGTGAGCTGGCCGCGGAATAAGGGGATAAAAATATGCCCCATTTTCTGAAAGAATTCTTCAACCGCAACGGCACCGGCATGGGATTGATGATACTCGGTTTGGTCCTGTTCTGGACCATCGGCCTGATCATCCTGCCGCAGCTGTCGATGCTGGATTTCTCATTCCGGCCAAACCTGCCCCCGCCCGAGATCGGGGGGCCAAAAGATGTCTATACGCTGGAGAACTACAAATACCTGATCTATGGCCCGGAAGGCGGCAGCCAGGACTATAACGCCGTCGATCTGAGGGTGTTTTTCCGCACCCTTCTGGCCGCGGTATGCGTTACGATCTTCAACCTGATCCTGTGCTATCCGATCGCCTATTATCTGGGTCAGTCCAAGGGCAGTCACATCCGCATCTTTGCGATCATGCTGATCATCCCCTACTGGATCAATGAGATCCTGCGCGCCTTTGCCCTGCGAATCATCTTTGGCGAAACCGGTGTACTGAACACGCTGTTCACTGGGCTGGGGGTCTGGGATATGCCGTTTGATTTCATCCGCAATGACATCGCGCTCTATGCGGGGCTGGGCTATGCCTATATCTTGCTGATGATCTTCCCGATGTATAACGTCATAGAAAGTCTGGATAAAAACCAGATCGAGGCGGCGCGAGATTTGGGAGCCCCCTGGTGGCGTATCCATTGGCGCGTGGTCATTCCCTATGCCAAGCCAGGGATCAGTTCGGGCTGTACTATGGTGTTCATGCTGTCCGCGGGTGCGCTGGCCGCGCCGCAAATACTGGGCGGGCCGTCCTCCCTGTGGTTCACGCAGCTGATCTATCAGCAGTTCAACGACAACAATGACTGGCCGCAGGGTGCCGCCTACGCCATCGTTCTGCTGGTGACCTGTATCTTGTTCGTGCTGGCCGTCATGCGCCTGTTCAAGGTGAATATGGGGGATATCGGGAAATGAATTTGTCCTTCCTCCGTGTAAGCATCTGGGTCTACCTGGTGCTGTTCTTCCTGTACCTTCTGGGTCCGCTGGTGATCATGTCGGTCACGGCCTTCAACTCGTCCGAATTCCCAAGGATGACACCGTGGGAGTGTCTAACCTTCCAGTGGTTTGGCGAATTGTTTCAGGACCAACGTATCCTGAACGGCATCAAGAACTCACTGATCATCGGCGCCGGAACGGTGGTTCTATCGGTGGCGATGGGTCTTGCGGGCGCGCTGATGCTGACGCAGATCTGGCCGAAACTGCGTGCGACCTACTATACGGTCATCATCGCGCCGATCCTGATCCCGGGCGTTGTTCTGGGTATCTCGACACTGGTGTTCTGGGACCGGATCAACCGGATGTTGGGCTTGGGAGCCGACAGTTTCCTGTCAAACGGGATATTCCTGACGGTGATCGGCCAATCCACCTTTATCGCCAGCTATTGCATGCTGGTGCTGGTGGCACGGTTGCAGCGCTATGATATGGCGCTGACCGAGGCCGCGCTGGATCTGGGTGCAACCCATGCTCAGGCGTTCCGCAAGATCATGCTTCCGTTCATGCGTCCGGCGATTGCCAGCGCGGCAGTGCTGGCGTTCTTGGCCTCGTTTGAGAACTATAACACCACCACTTTCACCTTTGGTGAATACCCGACGCTGACCATCGAACTGGCGCAGAAGGTGCGCTATGGCATCACGCCCTCGATCTCGGCGCTGGCCTTCATCATCGTGGCGTTGACGGTGTTCTTTGCCCTGCTGAACGAAGCCAAGCTGAAGCGACAGGAACTGGTGGCTGCTGCACGCAAGAACGCCACGGTCGAGGAACTGGCGGGCAAGATCAAGCTTCCCAGTTTCTTTGCCGGGAACCTTGCTGCGGTTCTGCTGGTTGTCTTTGCGGTTGCCACGATCACTGTGGTCGGAACCGCTACCGCCTATAATCCGGCTCAGTGTGTCGCAGATGTCAAAGAGCAAAAGCGCCTTGAAGCTGACCTGCGTATTCAAGAGCTGCGCAATCAGCGCGAAGAACAGCGCAAAAAGCGCGAGGCGGAAGCGGCTGAGCAAGAGGGAGAGGGTGCGCAGGAATCGGCCCCGAAACCCTCGAATAACAGCGGTTTCGGCAATGTGTTTGCGCCGAATGCTCTGGGTGACGAAGAAGAGGATTCTGGTACTGAAACGCCTTCGGGCAATGGCGGTGCCTTTGATCCCAACAGTTTGCAGGCGAACTAAGCGCCTCGCAGTTTGCGCCCGCCGAGGTTACCCCTCGGCGGGCGTGTCATTTTCCTGAATGAACACATCACAGGCTTCGATCATCCGGCCGTTCCATTCAACCGGCGCCGAATTGTAGTTGATCAGGAATGTATGCCCGGACGTCTGGCGCCGCCGCAGACCCTGAGGCATCGGATGCAAGGCAATGCCTGTCCGAGCAGCGGCCTTGCTGATCACGCGATCCCATAACGTGTCATTCGGGAACCCGGCCAGATACCACATGTGGTCGGTCCCTTTCAGGGCAGGTGTTCCGTCTTGAAATGTCAAAATGTCCGGGGCCTTTCCTGACAGGCGATCGACCCAGTGAAGGGCGGCGCCGCCACCATCAACTTCCCGGGTCACCTGAGGGGGCAGGGTTTCCACAAGATCGACAGTGCAATCCAGTGCAGTCAGCCCGGGGCGACCAGTTGCGGGTATCTGAAAGTCCAGCGTGATGGCGCCAGAGCGCGGGCCCAGAACAGCCAGATCACAACCATCGGTCAGGCGCTGTTCCAGATCTGGACTGATGGTTGCCAGACCCGGTGCAAGTATTACCTTATACCCCGCCTTTGGGATGTTATCCGCAGGCAGGAAGTCCACTGACAATCCAGCCCGGCGCAGCGCTTGGTAGGTGGAAAAGACCAGTTTGAAATAGTCGAACCCAGCCCCTTGAGGTTGCGTCGCCCAGGCCCAATCCGAGGCATAGTCGAACAGGATCGCGACATCCGTTCGGGCCTGTGTGATTGCTCCCAGCCCGGCCAGATCATCGGCGGTTTGGCGCGCCTCGGCCAAAGCCGGGGCAGAGCGGTTGTCCGGCATCAGCAGTCCTGCATGCATCTGTTCTTGCGCAAAGGGCGCCTGCCGCCAGCGGAAATAGCTGACCACCTCGGCCCCATGCGCCACGGCCTCAAGCGACCACAGGCGCACCATACCGGGCAGAGGTGCAGGGTTGTAAGGGGCCCAGTTCACCGGGCCGGGTTGCTGTTCCATCACCCACCAACGCCCGCGCCCCACAGCGCGATACAGATCGTGATGAAAGGCCTGCATGTCAGGATCGCCTTGCTGCAGAAAGGCCGACTTATGCGCCTTATCCGCCTCAAGCCGGTCAGATAGAAACCCGATCGGATAGCTGTCCCATGTGGCGATATCCAAATCGGTACCCACTGCGAAGTGGTCGAAATCCAGCACACGCCCCATGTAATTGTGCAGCAAAGGCGCATCGGTCAGGGGCCGCAGCACTTCGACCTGTGCCCTGTTGAAGGCCACCACCTGATCTGAACTGAACCGCCGGAAGGCCAGAACATGGGCCGGGTTGGGTTCTGTCACAGTCAGGTTCGGCAGGTCGATCTGATCAAACCTGTCATATTCCATTGACCAGAACACATTTCCCCACGCTGCATTCAGGATTTCAATCGTGCTGTATTGACCTTCCAGCCAGTTTTGAAAGGCGTGTAGGGCGGGTTGGCTATAGCTGACAGTGGTTTCGTGGCAGCCATATTCATTGTCGATCTGCCATGCTGCGACATGCGGGTTGCGCCCATAGCGTTCGCCCATGACACATGCGATCCGAACGCATTCTTCGATATACCCGGTGTGGCTAAAGCAATAATGTCTGCGTGAGCCGAACTTGCGCGGCTGACCCTGCGCATCCACGGCAAGCATGTCCGGGTGTTTGTC
Source organism: Ruegeria sp. YTSA105 (assembly GCF_059610225.1). Taxonomy (NCBI): domain Bacteria; kingdom Pseudomonadati; phylum Pseudomonadota; class Alphaproteobacteria; order Rhodobacterales; family Roseobacteraceae; genus Ruegeria; species Ruegeria sp. YTSA105. The sequence continues at coordinate 259,526 of NZ_JBXWNE010000004.1, read as the reverse complement.
CAGCATCCAGCGTGGCGGCGTCGCTGTTGGCGTGCCCAGCACCACTTTCAACCCGGCAGAACCTAAGGTTTCGATTGCGCGATCCAGCCAGTCGAAGTGCAGATCGTCCGACGTGGGCTCCATCCGGCTCCAGCCGAACTCGCCTATCCGCACCCATGTCAGGCCGGTTTCGACCATACGTGCTGCATCGTCCGCCCACATCGCCTCTGGCCAATGTTCGGGGTAATAGCAAACGCCAAGTTCGGGGTTCATAGGATGACTCTGTGCTCTGCCTGACCTTTGCCTGCGTCGGGCGCGGCAAAGGTCATTCCGTTGGTAGGTTGGGTTTCAATCTGTGTCGCATCCAGCCCTTGGCGAGCGGTGGTGCAGAACAGCGTTGTCAGGTCTGGCCCGCCAAAAGCCGGGCACGAGGCATGGGCCGCGTCAAAACCGACCGCCTTCAGGAACCGACCCTCAGGCGAGTAAGCAGCCACGCGGTTGGCGCCCCATTGGGCGATCCAGATATTCCCGCTCGTATCGACCACTGCTCCATCAGGGTTCAGCTGGTCTTTGGTAAGGTCGAGGAACACGGTGCTTTGGCCTTCTGGCCACCCGGTTTCCGGGTCCAAACTCCAGCGCATGACCTGTCTGGTGACCGTGTCGGTGAAATAGGCGCAAGAGCGATCCGGCGCAAAACAGATGGCGTTCGAGATCGTGACATCCGGCACCAGCCGCCGCAGTTCTCCGCGCCAGAACCGATAGATGGACCCAGCGCCGGGTTCGGCGTTCTTGCCCATGGTGCCGATCCAGAAACCGCCCCAGGGATCAGCGCGGCCATCGTTGGAACGGGTGACCGTATCGTCCGCCTCTAGATGGGTGACCAAGCTACGCGCGCCGGTTTTCAGTTCAAAGCGCCACAGCCCGGTCTCGGAAGCCATCAACAGCGTGTCCCTGTCCACCCAGCCCGCTGCTGAAACATTTTCCGGGAACTGCCAGCTTTGCTGATGCCCGTCCTTCTGGGTCATCAGGCGGTTGCCGGTGATGTCGAACCAGAATAGCTGCGCCCGTTCCGGGTGCCACAAAGGCCCTTCGCCCAGATCGCAGGGACGGTCGTCAAACACGACACTCATTGGGCGGCCTTGTCATAGGCCAAGACGATCTTTCGCGCGCGCTCTGCAATGTCGGCAACGGCCATTCCCGGTTTATACAGGGCCGACCCGATCCCGAACCCGTCCGTCCCGGCCTTGAGCCATTCGGCAAAGTTTTCGGGGCCTGCCCCACCGACGGCAAAGACCAGCGCGTCCTTGGGCAGGATCGGGCGTATTGCGGCCAGGCCCGAGGGCCCCGCCATCACGCCCGGAAACAGTTTGAGCCCGGTTGCCCCTGCCCTGAGCGCGCCAAAGGCCTCGGTCGGGGTATAGACGCCTGGCCAGCTTTGTATGCCCAGTTTGATCGTCTGCTGTATCACCTCAGCGTCGAAATTTGGCGAGACAATCAGCTTGCCGCCGACCCCGGCCACCGCATCAACCTGTTCGATGGTCAGGACGGTTCCGGCGCCGATCAATGCGCGATCGCCGAAACGTTCCGCCAGAATGCCAATGCTGGTCAACGGATCGGGTGAGTTCAGGGGCACCTCGATCCGGTCTATGCCCGCGTCGATCAGGGCCTGCCCGACTTCGGCGGCCTCGGTGGGTTGCAGACCGCGCAGAATTGCAATGATAGGACGGCTCATGCGGTTTGCCTCGTCAGATTTCGGGCCTGCAAAAGACCTGCCAATGTAGATTGCGTGCTGTCGGCTATTTCAACAAATGTACCCTGCTGTTTCAGCGCGATGGCATAGATTTCCGAGAGGCTTTGGTCCCCGATAATGGCAATCTGCTGGCCCAACCAATAGGGACGGGACGCGGCCAGTTCCGCTCCGATCAGGTATCCCGACAGACGCGCGCGTGCGACACCGGAGTCCTGACCCTGCAGCAGATCAGTGGCCCGCAGGCCGAAAAGGCGCGCGGCAAGTTGTTCCGGTCGGGACAGGGCATCCGCCACAGCCTCGGCAAAAGCTGCGTCGTCCCAGCCTTCGCTGACCGTATGTTTCAGGACGGATTGATTGCTGAGCAATCCGAAGATTTCGCCTGTCATGAATGTGCGGAAGCTGACGACTTCATCCGCGCTGACCTGTACCCATTTGGTATGCGTTCCGGGCAGGCAAATGATGCCGTCCCAGTTTGGCCGGTGGGCCAGAAAACCGGCGATCTGTGTCTCTTCTCCGCGCATGACATCGGGGGGGCTTGTTTGCTTTAGCCCGGGTACGACAAAGGCGCGGATACGGGGATCTGTTGCCGGAACGCGGACAGGTGCATCGGGAACAGGAACCGAAGGTACAGCGGAATATGGTGCCTCGACCCAGCCTTGGCGCGCACCCACCATACCGCAGGCGACCACATCCATGACCGTATCGCCAAGCCAGCCCTCGATCAGGTCCAGCAGTGCTTTTTGAAACCCATCCCGGGGAATTTGATCCATGCCGCTTGCGGACTGAGCCTGGTCCAGAATGGTGTCACCCTGCATTGCCCATGCCCGCAGATGAGTTGTTCCCCAATCAACAGCGATCCATTCGATTGTCATGTTCTCATCCTGTTACTACAACACCGCCATCAACGGCCATGCATTGCCCGGTCATGGCGCGACTGGCTTCCGACGCAAGAAACAGGGTCGGTGCGATCATATCCTCGGGCGTCAGGTGGTCCTTTAGGCATTGGCGTTCCAGATGTGCGGACAGATCTTCTGGCGTGGCCCACATGTCCAGCTGTTTCTGTGTCAGAACCCATCCGGGGGCCAGCGCATTAACGCGGATTTTCTGCGGGCCAAGCTCGCGCGCCAACGACCGGGTCATCCCGGTGATCCCGGCATTTGATGTCGTATAGATCGGATAACCGGAATTACCCATCATATAGCTGATCGAGCTGAAATTGATGATTGATCCGCCCTTGTCCTGCATTTGACGTGCGGCTTCTTGGCAGGCAAAGAAATACGCCTTCAGATTCACCTCGATCATCCAGTCCCAGAATTTGGGCGTGGTTTCGTCAAGCGAATGGCGCTTGTCGTTGGCGGCATTGTTGATCAGCACACCAAGGGGGCCATGGGCCTCGGCGGCTTTGGCCATTGAGGCGCGCAGCAGGTCGGTATCTGTCATGTCGCCTTGCAGAAATAGCGGCCCGCGCCCGTGCTTGGCGCGCATCTCATCAACAAAGGCACTGGCGTCGGAGCGCCCGATAAAGGCGACCTGCGCACCCTGCGTCAGAAATCCGTCCGTTAAAGCGGCCCCGACACCAGAACCACCTCCGGTTATAAAGACGGATGCACCGTTCAGGTCGTGGAAAGTGGCGGGTTGGTCCATCAGTGGCTCTCTCTGGTCACAAGGCGGGTGTCTTTGCCGACAAGAAAATCCAGGTCCGCACCCTGATCGGCCTGCAGGACGTGGTCTATGTAAAGCTTGGCATAGCCGCGGGTGTAATGCGGAGCATCCGGTTGCCATGCGGCGCGTCGGGCGTCCAGTTCAACTTGGTCAACCAGCAACTCGAGCGCGCCCTTGCTAGCGGATACACGGATACGGTCACCGGTTTTGACCAGCGCCAGCGTGCCGCCCGCCTGGGCTTCGGGGCTGACATGCAGGATGACAGTGCCAAATGCCGTGCCGGACATCCGTGCGTCCGAGATACGGATCATGTCGCGCACACCGTCCTTCACCAGCTTGGCCGGGATCGGCATATTGCCAACCTCGGGCATGCCGGGATAACCCTTGGGTCCACAGCCTTTCAGCACCAATATAGTCTCGGGCGTCACCGGCAGGTCATCCCTGTCGATATTGGCCTTCATATCTTCGATGCTTTCGAAGACATGGGCCACAGCCTCGGTCTCCAACAGTGCGTCCGTGGCCGCCGAAGGTTTCACAATGGCCCCGTTCGGCGCCAGATTGCCGCGCAGCACACGCAGGCCTGCGGCAGGTTTTATTGGGTCGTTGAAGGGACGGATCACATCGCGGTTGAAACATTCTGCACCTTCGTAATGGGCCGAAATATCCTTGTTCAGAACCGTTTTGGCAGGTCGTAGGAAGGGTTTGAGTTCGTTTAAAACCACAGGCACGCCACCTGCATAGCAGAAATCCTCCATCAGGTATTGGCCCGAAGGCATACAGTTCACAAGCAGCGGGATATCCGACCCGATCTCAAAATCCTTAAGTGTCAGGTCGATGCCTACACGACCGGCCAAAGCCAGCAGATGCACCACGGCGTTGGTAGAGCCGCCCACGGCAGCATTGGCCAGAATGGCGTTTTCAAAGGCTTCTTTGGTCAGAATGTCCGAGGGTTTGAGGTCTTCATCCACCATCTCGACGATCCGTTTGCCAGTCAGATGCGCCAGCGCCATTCGGCGAGCATCTACGGCGGGCAGCGCGGCGTTGGTGGGCAGGCTCATGCCCATTGCTTCGACCACGGATGCCATGGTCGACGCGGTGCCCATGGTCATGCAGACACCGGCGCTGCGCGACATGCCGGATTCAGCATTCATGAAATCCTGCAGGGTCATTTCCCCGGCGCGCACGGCTTCGGAAAACTTCCATACATCCGTGCCCGAGCCGATATCCTGCCCGCGATACTTACCGTTCAGCATCGGGCCGGAACTGACAACGATGGCGGGCAGATCGACCGAGGCGGCTCCCATAAGTTGCCCCGGCGTAGTTTTGTCACAGCCACCCAGCAGAACCACGCCGTCAATCCCATAGGCGCGGATGGATTCTTCGACATCCATGGCCAGTAGGTTGCGAAACAGCATGGCGGTGGGCTTCATCTGGGTTTCACCCAGCGACATGACCGGGAATTCGACCGGGAAGCCGCCGGCCTCCCACACGCCGCGTTTGACGCCTTCGGCCAGATCGCGCAGGCCGGAATTGCACGGCGTCAGTTCGGACCATGTATTGCAGATGCCGATAATGGGACGCCCGTCAAAGGCATGGTCGGGAAAGCCCTGGTTCTTCATCCAGGATCGGTGGATGAAACCATCCTTGTCCAGCTTGCCATACCAATGCTGCGAGCGGCGTTTTTTTGTCATTATTGTCAGCCTTGTAATCTTAGGGTCATGCCGCTTTGGCCGGTTTGCACCAATCCGGCAACCAATCCGCATGCGCGATCAAAAGATCGCTGACCAGATTGCGGATCTGTCGCAGGTCGAGCTCGGCGGCTGTGTGTGGGTCCATCATGGCGGCGTGGTATATGTATTCGGGGTTCTGGTCGGTCAGCGCCCGCACGGTCAGTTCCTGCACGTTGATCTGGGTGCGCATCAGCGCAATCAGCTGCGGTGGGATGTCGGTCACGACCGAGGGTTGCACCCCGTTGCTGTCCACCAGGCATGGCGTTTCCACAGCAGCCCCCAAGGGCAGTTGCGGGATCTGGCCGGTATTGGGCAGGTTGCCATAGGCGGTGTAGGGCGTATTCGTCACGATGGCGTTCATCAGGTCCGCCGCGAATTCGTGGCTGCGGCACACCTCAACCGCACGCCCGGCGGTCAGGGTCTTGGCCTGTTCTTTCCAGTCCTCGACCTGCTCGACGCAGCGGGTGGGATATTCATCCAGTGGGATCGAGAACTGCTCGATCAGATCGTCGCGCCCGTCCTTGATGAACCAGGGCACATATTCGGCCAGATGTTCCGAGCTTTCGGTGCAGAAATAGCCCAGATGATCCATCACTTCGTATCGGACCTTGTTGGGGCAGCGTGGCATCAAAAGGGGCGGTTTCGGCAGTTGTCCACCGGCATATCCCTGCCGGAGCGCAGGATAGAGATCGCGGCCCTGATGCTCGAGCTTGAGGAAGAAAGCCACATGGTTGACGCCTGCGACCTTATAGCGAAACTCGTGCTTGGGCAGGTCCAGATCATGGGCCAGTTCCTCGACCGTATTTTGCACCGAATGGCACAGGCCGACATGTTTCAATGTCGGAAACCGTTCGGCCAAAGCCCAGGTGTTGATCGCCATCGGGTTCACATATTGCAACAGCGTCGCGTTGGGGCAGAGCTGCATCATGTCCTGGGCCACGTCCCACAGGACCGGAACGGTGCGTAACCCGCGCATGATCCCTCCTACGCCCAGCGTATCGGCGATGGTCTGACGCAGGCCATATTGCTTGGGGATCTCGAAGTCAGTCACTGTGCAGGGGTCATACCCTCCGATCTGAAAGGCGGTAATCACGAAATCCGCCCCCTCCAATGCGGCGCGCCGATCGGTATGGGTGGTTATGGTAGCCCCCGTGCCGACCGAGCGCACCATGGCGCGGGCCACGGATTCGCTCTCAGCCAGGCGCTGTGTGTCGATATCCATTAAGGCAAAATGGCTGTCGGCCAGGGCGGGGGTCAAAAGAGCATCGCCCACGATATTGCGCATGAAGATCGTGGAACCGGCCCCGATAAAAGTGATTTTGGTCATCAGGCAAACCTTTAGCTTGATGTTATTTCACGGCACCGAGTGTCAGGCCCGCGATAAAATGTTTCTGCATCAGGAAGAACATGGCAACCGGCGGCAGCGCCGCGACAATGGAACCGGCACTCATCAGCTGATAGGCGGCGCGGAACTGCGCGTTAAAGCTGGTGATCCCTGCGGTTACAGGCTGGCTCTCAGCACCTTGCGTCAGCACTACAGCCCAGAAATAGTCGTTCCATATGAAGGTAAAGATCAGCACACTGAGCGCCGCAATGGCGGGCTTCATCAGCGGCAGCACCACGTACCAGAAGATACGCCATTCACTGATCCCTTCGACCCGCGCTGCCTCGATCAGTTCAAAGGGCAGGGCGCGGATGAAATTCCGCATGAACAGGGTGCAAAACCCGGTCTGGAACGCGATGTGGAACAAGACCAGCCCGGTCTTGGTGTTGTACAGGCCCAGGTCCAGCGTCAGGTCGCGCACGGGCACCATGAGGATTTGGAAAGGCACGAAATTGCCCGCTACGAACAGGAAGAAGATCCAAAGGTTCGATTTGAATTTGTAGATGCCGAGTGCAAACCCCGTCATGCTGCTGAGCGCGACGCACCCGATGACCGTGGGAACGGTGATCAGGAAGGAATTCATCAGATAGCGCGGCATATCCGAATTGAAAAACACCTGCCCATAGTTGAATGCGCCCTCAAAGCTGGACGGCATCCCCCAGTAGTTGGCATTGGTGAAATCCGCGGCGGGTTTGACCGAGAACAGGGCGACGGCCAGCAACGGCCCGAGCCACAAAAGCAAGGCCAGCGGCAGCAACGCCTGATAGGTGATCTGCGCTGCACGAGGTTGTTTTTCGATTGGCTTGGGAAACATCTCAGTGCCCCCTTTCTTCGCGGTACATTGACCACAGGAAATAACCGATGAAACACAGCATGATAAGGAACAGGATCACCGCGATAGCCGCGCCATATCCCATGCGGAATCCGTATTCGGACAAGGCGACCTCGAACATGTAATAGGCCAGCACGCGCGATGATCCGAACGGACCGCCCTGTGTCATGATTGAGATCAGGTCAAAGCTGCGAAGCGCGCCAATGATGGTGACGACAAAGGCAATGAAGGTGGCAGGGCGCAGTTGCGGCAGGATGATATGCCACAACATCCGCCAGCTCTTGGCACCGTCCAGCCGCCCGGCTTCGATCTGTTCGGGGTCCACGGCGTTGAGGCCGGTCAGGTACAGGATCATGCAATAGGCGGTTTGTGGCCAGAGGCCAGCAAAGATGATGCCATAGGTGACGAAACGCTCGTCACCCAGCACGTTCACCGGGCCCATGCCAAAGAATCCGAGGAATTCGTTCAGCAGGCCGAATGTGGGATCGTAGAACCATGTGAACACAAGGCCAACGACCACCTGAGAAATCACAAAGGGGAAGAAAAACAGGGATTTATACAGGCGAATGCCCCAGACCGTCTGGTTCAGGAACAGCGCGATGAACAGACCCGCCGGAATCGCCGCCAGATAGAGCAGCAGCCAGATCAGGTTGTTTTTGAGCGAGATATAAAAGGCGTCCCGGTCCGACCATTCCCAGTACAGGTCTTCATAATTGCGAAAGCCGACATATTCGGCAGCCCCTAGGCCGTCCCATTCGTAAAGCGACAGGTTGAAGGACTGAAAGACCGGAATGATCACATAGACCATAAAGAACAACAGGCCCGGGGCCAAAAACAACCAGGGCGCGATGCGCTGTTGGTTTCGGTGGAACCAGCTTTCTTGTTCGTGGGTATCGACGGCGGTCATGGGCGTCCCCGGTTCTGGTAGGCGGAGTAAGGCGGGTTGATACCCGCCTTACGCAGGTCATGGTTCAGGATGGGCTTTGCCAATCCTGACCGGTTCAGTTGTCGTAGATGCGCTGACGCGCCCGTTCGAGTTTGGCCAGGATTTTGTCCGCATTGTCTGGCTTGACCATGAATTCCTGGAAGCCTTCCATCGACGCTTTGGCCATTTCTGCCGGTGCGTCGCGGTCCCAGAACTGGGCGACTCCGCCCGGGCTGTTTGACGACAGCATGGTAAAGCCCTGCTGCAGGAACTTGTCGGCATCTACCGAGGACTGAGCATTGACCGGCAACTGGCCGAGATTCGAGCCATTGTTGATCTCGGTCTGTTCATCCGCAGACACAACGAAGCGCAGGAATTCACGGGCGGCTTCCTTGTTCGCCGCGTTTGACGGGATGTGGAATGTGTCGGTCGGTGCATCTTCGGCCAGTTCGACATCGGGGTTGATGGCAACAAACTGGTAGAAGTCCAGCTGGTCATCACTCAGGCCCGCCTCACGCAGTGGCGCCACGGCGAAGTTGCCCATCAGATAAGCCGCCGCATCACCGTTGACCATGAAGGGCAGAGCTTCTTGCCAGCTATAGGTCTGGTGGTTGTCGATGAAGGCACCCATATCGATCAGCTGTTTCCAGTTGGCGAAGGTCTGCTTGACCCGGTCATCCTCCCAGCTGATTTCACCATTGGCCAGCTGGTTGTGGAAGTCATAGCCGTTGGTGCGCATGTTCAGGTAGTCGAACCAGCCACCGGCAGTCCACAGGAACTTGGTGCCGATCGTATAGCAGGCGCGACCGGAATCGACGATCTTTTGGCAATTCGCCAGCTCTTCTTCCCAGGTGGTGGGCTCGGTCAGGCCCAGTTCGTCAAAGATGTCTTTACGATAATAAACGCCCCACTGATAGTAGGTGTAGGGCACGCCCCATTGTTTGCCGTCGATCGTCATCGCACCTTTGGTTGAGGCCAGATTGTCCGCAATCGCAGGTTCCGCCCACAGGTCCGAGACGTCTTCGAACAGGCCAGCCTCGACATAGGGTTTCATCCGATTCGCCGCGTACCACGTGGCGACATCCGGCGTATCCGCAGTCAAGAAGTTGCGGATCTGGGTTTTGTAGGCCTCGCGGTCGATCACCGTTGTCTCGATGGCCAAATCCGGATGCTGTTGCTGAAATCTGTCGATCATTGCTTCCATCGTGGCCCGGGGTGCCGGGTTCGATGTGTCCAGGAATATCCGCAATTCGCCGGTAAGCTCGGCAGAGGCGGGAACAGCAAGTGCAACGCTCATGGCCAGAGCGGCCGTGGTGCGCTTGTAGATGGAATGCATGGTTTCCTCCCTTAGCTTCCATTTTAGTTCCATATATTGGAACTTAGTTTTATATGTTGAAAACTACACATCGACTCGGTTAGTCTTGTCAAGACCCTCTTGGCTGAGGCCGAAGGTTAACTGGAGGAGACAGAGCGCCCGTGGCAGGTGATGGAACGATAGGGAAAGCATGTGACGTGCTTGATCAGGTGGCCGCGTTTCAGCGGCCGGTTCGCTTTGCGGAACTGCTGGAAAGCAGCCGCTTTCCCAAGGCAACGCTCTATCGGTTTCTGCAATCCCTGACCAATCAGGGGATGTTGTCCTATGACCCGGATAGGCAGACCTATGCACCGGGTTTGAGGCTGGTTCGGCTGGCCCATGCGGCGTGGACGCAAAGCTCACTGGCGCCGATTGCCAGGCCTTTTCTCGATACGCTCAGCGGTGAAACGGGCGAGACTGTGCATCTGGCGCAGCTCGATTCTGGTCAGGTTCTGTATGTCGATAAGCGCAATGCCGCCCAGCCGGTTGAGATGTATTCACAGGCGGGCAAGGTCGGACCGGCCTATTGTACGGGTGTGGGCAAGGCGATGATGGCCTTTCTGGATGAGGCCGAGCTGAACAAGGTGATCTCACAGCAAAGCTTTCACCGGTTTACGGAAAAGACCCTAGCTTCGGAAGCTGCGCTGCGGTCCGATCTGGAACTGATCCGCAGCCGGGGCTACGCCCTGGATGATGAAGAACACGAGACGGGGATCATTTGTGTTGCCTGCCCGATCCGAACGCCGGGCGGGCGGATGCTGGGTGCAATTTCGGTGACCGGCTCGACTGAGCGGATGAATTTCGACCAGCTCGAGGCTTGGATTCCCCGCGTGCGCCGGGTGGCCGAACAAATCGCGGCCGAAGCTCAGGCCTGGCGGTTCCCTGAAACACGCCCCGATGGCCAGAAGGACAGGATACAAGCGACATGACCGGAGTAACTCTGAACCAAACGATTAAGCGGTATGGCCAGACACAGGTGATTCACGGAATCGACCTCGAAATCGAGGATGGTGAATTCTGTGTCTTTGTCGGCCCATCGGGATGTGGAAAATCCACTTTGTTGCGGATGATCGCAGGGCTTGAGGAAACGACCGAGGGCCAAATTCACATCGGCGCGCGCGAGGTGACACATCAGGACCCAGCGAAACGGGGCGTGGCGATGGTGTTCCAGACCTATGCCCTGTACCCGCATATGACTGTGGCCGAGAATATGGGATTTGGCCTGCGGATGAACGGCGTGGCGAAAGCCGAGATCGACAGGAAGGTTCAGGAAGCCTCGGGTATCCTGAAGCTGGACCAGTATCTGAAACGCAAACCCAAAGCTCTGTCGGGTGGTCAGCGCCAACGCGTTGCCATCGGGCGTGCGATTGTGCGCGGCCCCGAGGTGTTTCTGTTCGACGAACCTCTGTCCAACCTGGACGCCGAATTGCGCGTTGAGATGCGTGTGGAAATTGCCCGGCTTCACAATGAAATTGGCGCGACCATGATCTATGTGACTCACGATCAGGTCGAGGCGATGACCATGGCCGATAAGATCGTAGTGCTGCGAGATGGTCGGATCGAACAGGTCGGTGCGCCGATGGATCTGTATCGGGATCCAGATAACAAGTTTGTAGCAGGGTTCATTGGCTCGCCTGCCATGAACTTTCTGGATTGCGACATCGTTGATGGTCAGGTGACTCATCCGGCGATCACTCAGCCTCTGCCCGTCCCAGCATCGGTTCCTTTGGGTCTATCTCGGGTCACGCTGGGTATCCGCCCCGAACATATTCAGGTTGATCGGTCGGGCGATACCTGCACCGTTGATCTGACCGAGGCGCTTGGCGGCGTCAGCTATTCCTATTTGCTGACATCGAATGGCGACAAGCTGATCGTTGAAGAGCGCGAAGACGAGCGCAGTAAGCAGGGTACACGCATCGGTATTTCGATCCGCCCGGAACGCACCATGCTGTTTGATCCTGAAACCGGCCTGCGGTTGAGATAATCGCCGTTTAGACAGTCAAAAACACCCGCGTCAAACGAAAGGTCCAACGCGGGCTTTTTGCGTCGAATTATGTATGGATTTTGTATCCAATATCCGTTATCGCGTGAAAACGGGCGCATGACGCCTATCTGGACCCCTGTAACTAGAGGATAGCACCGTATGTCGACCAATGTATTTAGCGGTACGATGCCCGCGCTCATGACCCCTTGCTCGGCGGATCGGCAGCCGGATTTCAACGCACTTGTTCGGAAGGGCAAGCAAATGATCGACGCAGGCATGTCTGCGGTTGTCTATTGCGGATCCATGGGCGACTGGCCGCTTTTGACGGATGCGCAGCGCATGGAAGGGGTGGAACGTCTGGTGGATGCCGGGCTGCCGGTTGTGGTCGGAACCGGGGCAATCAACACCAAATCCGCCGAGGCCCACGCTGCACATGCGCAAAAGGTCGGCGCTGTCGGGTTGATGGTCATTCCCCGGGTTCTGTCCCGCGGGAGCTCATCAACTGCGCAAAAGAACCATTTCAAGGCAATCCTGTCCGCTGCGCCGGACGTGCCGGCAATTATCTACAACAGCCCATATTATGGTTTCGCAACAAAGGCTGATCTGTTCTTTGCCCTGCGCGCCGAACACCCTAACCTCATTGGGTTCAAGGAATTCGGAGGCAAGGACGATCTGCGCTATGCAGCGGAAAACATCACCAGTCAGGATGATGATGTGACGTTGATGGTGGGTGTGGACACCGAGGTTTACCACGGTTTCGTCAACTGTGGTGCAACCGGTTCGATCACCGGGATTGGAACGGCCCTCCCACGTGAGGCGTTGCTGTTGGCTGCGCTTTCTCAAAAGGCCGCGCGGGGCGATGCCGAAGCCCGGTTACGGGCGCAAGAACTGACCGAGGCCATTCAGGTGCTGTCCAGTTTTGATGAGGGTCCGGATCTTGTGCTGTATTACAAGCATCTTCTGGTGTTGAACGGGGAAGAGGAATACCGCCTGCATTTCAATGAAACTGATGCCCTGACAGATGCACAGCGGAATTATTGCGAACAGCAATACGCGTTGTTTGGGGCTTGGTTCGCCGATTGGTTGAAACAAGGTGGGGTGATCGCAGAATGCATGTGATCGACAGCCACACCGGAGGAGAACCGACCCGGGTCATCCTCGATGGCGCACCAGATCTGGGCTCTGGCCCTCTGGCTGAACGCGCCCGGCGGCTGGACACCGAATACAGGGATTTCTATCGTTCGGTCATGCTTGAACCGCGCGGACAACCGGCCATGGTCGCGGCCTTGTTGGTGGAACCGGTTGATCCAACCTGTGTCACCGGCGTGATCTATTTTGATGTCGATGCTGTTTTGGGAATGTGCGGCCACGGAACCATTGGCCTGACCGTGACACTGGCGCATCTTGGTCGGATCGATTTTGGAATACATCGGATCGAAACGCCAGCCGGAGTTGTCACGGTCGAGCTGCACGATGCCAATACTGTCACGGTCACGAATATCGAAAGCCGCCGCGTTCACAGCGACATTTCACTTCATGTGCCCGGTTTCGGTGAGGTTGCAGGGGATGTGGCCTATGGTGGAAACTGGTTCTTTATCGTCGATCCAAGCCCGCTTTCCGTCATTCCGGCCAATATTCGGGAGCTGACCGATAGGGCCGTTGCTATCCGCAAAGCCTCGATCGCGCAGGGGGTTGGCGGCGAGCAGGGTGAACCGATTGATCATGTAATCTTTCAGGACGCATCGCCCGAGCAAGCGATTCACAGCCGCAACTTTGTTCTGTGCCCGGATGACAATTACGACCGGTCGCCCTGTGGCACCGGCAGCTCTGCTCGGCTGGCCTGTCTGGCCGCTGAGGGTCTATTGGCCCCGGGGCAGGAAATCGTCCAGCAAAGTGTCATTGGCAGCACCTATCGCCTGTCCTATCAGGCTGGGCCCAACGGCGGTGTCATCCCCTCGATCACCGGGCAGGCCTATGTCATGGCGGAATCGCGGTTGATGTTTGCCGAGGCTGATCCATTCCGTTCGGGGATTGAGGTATGACCCAGCAGATCGTCGTCATCGGAGCTGGCGTGATTGGCATGACCATTGCGCTGGAATTACAGCGCCGGGGTCATGCCGTGCTGGTTCTGGACAAGGAAGGCGTTGCGGCGCAGACATCAGCCGGAAATGCCGGGGCCTTTGCTTTTTCCGAGGTTGAGCCTCTGGCAACGCCCGGCATCATGAAAAAGGCACCAAAGTGGCTGCTGGACCCGTTGGGTCCCCTGTCTATCCCGCCTGCCTATGCGTTGCAGATTGCGCCCTGGATGTACCGTTTCTGGCGCGCCAGTCAGCCCGGTCGCTACGCCGAGCTGTTGGCCGCTCAGGCCAGCCTCATGCAACTGTCCAGTGCCGCGCTTGAGCGGTTGATTACAGCAGTTGACGGCGAGGCGATGATGCAGCGGGATGGGCAGATGCAGCTTTACGAGTCCGATGCCGAATTCCGCGCGAGCCTGCCGGCCTGGGAAGTGCGCCGCCAGCACGGAATAGACTTTGAGCTGCTGGAAAACCCCGAGGCGATTGCCGAAAAACAACCGGGTCTCAGTCCTCGGTTCACTCATGCGGGATTTACGCCCAACTGGTTGAATACTGTTGATCCCAAGAAATGGGTCGAGCGCCTTGCCCAGACCTTTCAAAACCGGCAAGGCCGGATCGAGCGGCGCGATATTCAGGCGTTGGTGCCACAGCAAAGTGGCATGCGCCTTGAAACGGCGGAAGGGCCCGTGGACGCGACGAAAGTGGTCGTGGCTGCCGGCGCATGGTCGCATCATATCGCCCGAACTCTTGGTGACCGATTCCCGCTTGAAACCGAGCGTGGATACAACACGACCCTGCCCGAAGGTGCATTTGATCTGCGGATGCACCTGTCCTTCTCGCGGCATGGGTTCGTTGCCAGCCGGATCAACAATGGCGTCAGGATCGGCGGCGCGGTCGAGTTGGGCGGTCTGAACCTCGCCCCCAATTTCAAACGAGCCGACACGTTATTGCACAAAGCCGAAGAGTTTCTACCCGGCCTCAAGACCGAAGGAGGCACGCAATGGATGGGGTTCCGGCCGTCGATGCCTGACAGCATCCCGGTCATCGGTGTTTCTCCAAATGCGTCTTGCGTGTTCTATGCGTTCGGCCATGGGCATCTTGGGCTGACCCAATCCGCAGGCACGGCCGAGCTTGTTGGGGCCATGGTTGACCGTCAGGCCCCCCCGATTTCGCCAGCCCCCTTTGCTGCTGGCCGGTTCTGAGGGAGGGGGTCGTGCGCAGTATCAAAACTCTCCACGTGATCTCCGCCCATGCCGAAGGCGAGGTCGGAGATGTCATCGTTGGCGGTGTTCTTCCGCCACCCGGTGATACCTTATGGGAGCAGCGGTCGTTCATCGCGCGCGACCAGTCCTTGCGCAACTTTGTCCTGAATGAACCGCGCGGGGGTGTATTTCGTCATGTAAACCTGTTGGTGCCGCCCAAACATCCGCAAGCAGATGCAGGCTTCATTATCATGGAGCCCGAAGACACACCGCCAATGTCTGGTTCAAACTCGATCTGCGTGGCCACCGTGCTGCTGGATAGCGGGATCATTCCGATGCAGGAACCGGTTACACATCTGACGCTTGAGGCACCGGGCGGGCTGGTCCCGGTGCGCGCCGAATGCCGGAATGGCAAGGCCGAGCGCATATTTGTGCAGAACCTGCCCAGTTTTGTAGACCGGCTCGCCGTTCCGCTTGAAGTGCCGGGCCTTGGCACACTGACCGTGGATACGGCCTATGGGGGCGACAGTTTCGTGGTGGTCGATGCGGCGGCGCTTGGGTTTGACATCGTGCAGGACGAGGCGCGTGACATTGCGCGGCTGGGTGTAGCGATCACCAATGCGGCCAACGAACAAATTGGGTTTACGCATCCCGAAAACCCGGACTGGAATCACATTTCATTCTGCGCTTTTTGTGGCCCGACCGAGCGGGTCGCAAATGGCCTGCGCGGAAAATCCGCCGTGGCGATCCAGCCGGGCAAAGTTGATCGGTCCCCTACCGGTACCGCAGTTTCTGTCCGTATGGCCTTGATGGCCGCCAAGGGAGAAATGGCAGTCGGGCAAACTTTCCAGGCGGTTTCGATCATCGGTTCGTCTTTCACCGGACAGATCGTCGAGGCCACAACGATCGGGGGGCGTGCCGCGATCATTCCCGAGATCAGTGGCCGCGGATGGATTACCGGTACACATCAACACATGCTTGACCCGGACGATCCCTGGCCGGGCGGATATAAGCTCAGCGATACCTGGGGCGTCTGAATTTTGCCCATTGGCAAGCAGTTTTGATGATTTTCCGCAAACCGTGTCAAAATGCGCGGTCTCTGGCGATTGATCCCAAGCCAAACGTCATTTAAGGGAGGCCCTGTCAATACAGAGTCATCCCGGGACGGCAGTCTTGTTACGTCCCTTACGCGCCACGCCGATGTGGCCCCAACTCTTGGATCGCACGCCCCGAAAGGCTTAAAAAAGGTAAAAGAATATGGCAGATAAATCGAACTTCGACATATTGTATACCATTGTAGACGAAGCGCCCGAGCTGGCCAGCGCCTCATTCCTGCCCATCATTCGAAAGTTTGCATCCGCCGCCGGTGTCAGCGTCGGAACCAAGGATATTTCACTTGCTGGGCGGATTATTTCGACCTTCCCCGAAAAGCTGACAGATGCGCAGCGCATCACCGATGATCTGGCCGCATTGGGTGAGTTGGTGAAGACACCCGATGCCAATGTGATCAAGCTGCCCAACATCTCGGCCTCGGTGCCGCAGCTGGTGGCCGCCGTCGAAGAGCTGCAAGCACAGGGTTATGACATCCCGAGCTATCCCGAAGAACCTGCGACTGACGAAGAAAAAGCGATCCGCGCGCGGTATGATGCCATCAAGGGTTCGGCTGTGAACCCGGTTCTGCGCGAAGGTAACAGCGACCGTCGCGCCGCGCGCGCCGTCAAGAATTATGCCCAGAAGAACCCGCATTCGATGGGTACATGGGCCGCTGACAGCAAGACTAAAGTCTCGTCCATGTCCGGCAATGATTTCTACGCGAACGAGAAATCGGCCACCATTACTGCGGCGCAAGCCGGTGACGCCAAAATCGAATTTGTCGGACAAGACGGCAGTACTACGGTTCTGAAAGACGGCTGGCCGCTGGCCGAGGGCACCGTTGCCGATGCGACCTTCATGTCCGTCAATGCGCTGTCGTCTTTCCTGGCCGAGGCCATCGAAGACACCAAAAAAGACGGCACCATGTTCTCGCTTCACCTGAAGGCCACAATGATGAAGGTCAGCGACCCGATCATCTTCGGCTATGCGGTCAAGGCGTGGCTTGCCCCGGTATTCGAGGCCTATGGCGCTGAATTGGATGCGCTGGGTGTGAACCCGAACTCGGGTCTGGGCGATCTGCTGGAGCGGGTTGCAGGCAACGCCGATATCATGACCGCCATTGACGCGATCAAGGGCGACCGCCCGTCCATGTATATGGTTGACAGCGACAAGGGTATCACCAACCTGCACGTGCCGTCTGATGTGATCATCGACGCCTCGATGCCTGCCGTGATCCGTGCTGGTGGCAAGGGTTGGGACGAAACCGGGTCCAAGGGTGACACCAACTGTGTGATCCCCGACCGCTGCTATGCGTCTATTTATGATGAATCCGTCAAATTCTTCAAAGCCAATGGCGCGCTGAACCCAGCCACCGTCGGAGCTGTGGCCAATGTGGGTCTGATGGCTCAGAAAGCCGAAGAATACGGCAGCCACCCGACAACATTCCAGGCGCCTGCGAATGGAACCATTCGTATCGTTCTGGCAAATGGCGAGACACTGCACGAGCATGCGGTTGAAAAGGGCGACATCTGGCGTGCCTGCACCGTGAAGAAGGCTCCGATTGAGAACTGGATTCAACTGGCGATGGACCGTCAGCGTCTGACCGGATCCGAGGCGATCTTCTGGCTGGATGCAAACCGTGCCCATGATGCCGAACTGATCAAATCCGTCCAACCCGCACTGGAAGCTGCTGGCGTGGCGGACAAGTTCCAAATCCTGGCACCGCGTGAGGCGACCCGCCAGTCGTTGGAGACCATCACCGCCGGTAACGACAGCATCGCCATCACCGGCAACGTGCTGCGTGACTATCTGACCGACCTGTTCCCGATCCTTGAGTTGGGCACATCGGCCAAGATGCTGTCGATCGTCAAGCTGATGCAGGGCGGCGGATTGTTCGAAACCGGCGCGGGTGGCTCTGCCCCGAAACACGTGCAGCAGCTGGTCGAGGAAAACCACCTGCGCTGGGACTCGATGGGTGAGTTCTGCGCGCTTGGCGAGTCTTTGAATTTCCTGGCCGACAGCAAAGGCAACGCCAAAGCCGGAGTTCTTGGCGCCGCTGCCGAGGCCGCAACGCAGGGCATTCTGGACAACAACAAGTCGCCCAGCCGCAAAGTCGGGCAGCCGGATAACCGCGACAGCCACTATTGGTTCGCGCGCTATTGGGCCGAGGCGCTGGCCGCGCAATCCGATGATGCTGATCTGGCCGCCGAGTTTGCGCCGATTGCTGCAGAGTTGGCCGCGAAAGAACAGCAGATCCTATCCGAACTGGCCAACGCACAAGGGGCAGCGGCAGATCTGGGTGGTTACTATCACACCAACCCGACCAAGACTGCAGCAGTCATGCGCCCGAGCGCGACACTCAATGGTATCATTGACGGGTAATCCAGGTGCCCTGTCCTGATTTGGGCAGGGTTCTGAACCTGACGTAAAAACTAAAAAGGGACCGACCCCCAAAGTCAGTCCCTTTTTGAGCGAGTGGGGAGGCCGAAGCCTCTCCGGTGTAGTTGCGTTAACTGTAACAAAACCCTGCTGGCTGGATATTAGGGGTTTCCCGTATATTCATCCGTCTGCTGTGCCGCTGACGATACACCCGCCAAAATCATTGTCCTCCGGCGACGGAAAGGACTATGTCGCCGTACTGAATTCGGGAACAATAGGCCGTACAAGGACGGATTATGCGTGCAATGTGATAGCGCCGTGCGCCCACTAGGCGTTGAAAGAGCGGGTGATTTGCTTTTCGGCATAACGGTGGTAAAAAAATCTGGTTTTGTTTTGTATTCGAGTGTTGTGTGCTGTGTGTATTTATCCTGTTGTTTTTGAGCGTTTTTCATATTCTAGAGGGTCAGGCGATGCGTCTGCTTCCTGCGCTTTTCAGGCCGCCGCAGAAAAGCTTGCCGATGATACGCAAATCGGTTCAACTGAATTCGCCCGGTTTCGCCGTTAATGACGGCAAATGTCGATATCGGTCGAAAGGGACCAGATGGAATGACTGAAAAAACCCGCAGTTCGCGTTTCGGGTCAATCCTATGTCTGGTCGCCGCTCTCTATTTCTTTGGGGTCGTCGCATATGCACTGGTAAATTCAGCGGAATTTGCCAATGGAACAGCGCGGTTGATCCGATACATACTGGCTCCGGGCGCGATTGGGCTGGCCCTGGCCTTGTGCGCGGCCTTCTTGTCGAACGAAGCCAGGCTGACTGTTGGTTTGAGCGCGGTATCGCTTTTGGCGGCTCTGTTTGCATTTGAGGCCTATCTGACCATCAAAATAATCCCCGGACGCCTAGGGCTAGTCGGATTTGTCGGCGATGAGGTAAGCGTCGAAGAATACAAGGAAAACTTGCCTCCGGGCAGGACAATGAAACATGTAAACGATGCGCTGGATACACAACTGCTCGAAACTGCGTATCTGGCCCCCATGCCGGGTGACAAGATGCTATTGTGCTCGGTGCTGGGCGAGCCGGTGACCTACACGCCGGATCGTCTGGGGTTTCGCAATCCACCATCGGTCTATGAAAACGATGTGAGTGTGATGCTGCTGGGTGACTCGTTTTCCGAGGGGTTCTGCCTGAGAGAGGGTGAGCATCTGGCGGATAAGCTGCGTCAGGGCATGCCGAACCTGCTTAACACCGGCCACAGGGGCATTGGCCCGCTGTATCAACTGGCGGTTTTGGGCCGGTACGGGCCAGAGTTCCAGCCCGACCTCACGCTTTTCTCTTTCTTTGCGGGCAATGACTGGCGCAATCTGGAACGAGAGCTTGAGAAGCCATGGTTGAGCGCAGCACTAGACCCGGCTGTAGATTTTGGCCCAATCGAGCATCCGGACCAGTCGGAATTAACCGCACCGGTGATATCCGGATGGTGGGCAGAGACTACTTTATCCTGGGGCGATTACCTGCGGGCGCAACGGGTGTTCAGAAACTTTCTGGCATTGCAGAAAACGGCCGAGATCCTTGGGATTCACTATCCCAAGGCAACTGATGAAAATCCGGTATTTACCGATGTTCTGATGCGGGCAAAACAGATTACATCAGAATGGGATGGTGAGATTGCCATTGTGTATGTTCCGACGGTCAGCCGCTATATGGGTCTGGTCGCCCAGCCCTTTATCCACGACCCGCTGCGAGTATTGGTGAAAGATGCGGCTGCGCAGGCTGGGCTGGACGTGATAGACTTAACGGATGTTATCGAAATGCAAGAGGATCCGGCATCGTATTATGCGCCGGATTCTCATTTCAACGAAGCAGGCGCAGAACTGGCCGCTCGGGCAATTACAGAGGGGCTGCGCCAACGCAATTTGATAGAACAGTAACGAATTGGTGTGTTTTGCCAGGACCGCGCAACAAGCGCGGTAAAGAGGTGTGAAATGAAGATTTTGTCATTCAAGTCGGGTCACGACGGTACGGTTGCGGGTATTGATGCCCAAAACGGTAACCTGCTGTTTTCCTATGAATCCGAGAAAGACAGTTTTCCCCGCAACACGTCAGTCACACCGGATACATTTATCGACTCTGGCCTGTGGTTCCGGGACTTGCCTGATATCCTGGCCCTTAGCGGCTGGTCAACGACCGGAACACAACATGTGACGACCTCGGGGGCAGGGTATTTCGGCATTGGCGAAGATGCTCAGACCGTGGGGAAACGGACGTTTTTTGGCAAAGAGATCGACTATTTCTCATCGACCCATGAAAGGGCACATATCTGGGGCGCTTATGGGATGTCTCCGTTTCGTCAAGGTGAACCTTGTTATGTGTTGGTTTGGGAAGACACGCTTGGCGATTTCTACAAGATTGATGAAGATCTAAAGCTGTCTCATGTCGGTCGGGTGATGACCGGGCCCGGTGCCCGATATTCGTTCCTGAGCGCACTGGTTGATCCCGATTATCCCGTGCTTTCGCGTGAACAACGGCGTGAGGATCCCGGGAGGATGATGGCGGCATGTGCCTATGCAGAGCCCGGTTCACATGACGCGGATGAACATGCGCTGATAGATTATCTTTTGTCAGATCAACCATTGGCCGAAATTCTGCGCAAGGATCGGTTGACCGATTCCCCGTTTTTCAATGTCGGAATGCACAGCCAGCAGTTCAGTAATCTTGCACAGAAACTCTCGGATGCGATTTTTTCACGGTTCCTTGCCTTTGCCGAACAGAACCTGACAGAGGGTTATCCGCTGGTGATTGCCGGCGGATGTGGATTGAACTGCGATTGGAACACCAAGTGGCAGAATTGCGGCTTGTTCCGAGATGTATTTGTACCACCTTGCAGCAGTGATTCCGGCTGCGCCATAGGAACTGCGGTTGATGCCATGCGCCACTATACGGGCCAGGCAAAGCTGGATTGGACGGTTTATTCCGGACAGTCCTTTGTGGATGATAAAATCGACAGTAGCGGCATGCGGGTCAGCGAGCTACGTCTGAACGATGTCGCGGATGCGTTGATGTCCGGTGAGATCATCGGTTGGGCCAGAGGGAACTGTGAAATCGGTCCGCGCGCATTGGGCAACCGCTCGATTCTGGCGGCCCCGTTCCGGGCCGAAACCCGCGTGCGCCTGAACAGGGCTAAAAACCGGCCGGATACAAGCCCCGTGGCCCCATCCTGCCTTGAGGAAGATGTCAGCCAACATTTTGAGTGGGAAAACTCCGCGCCTTATATGTTGCATCTGCAGAAGGTGACCAATCAGAACCTGGCCGCGATCACGCATGTAGACGGGACAGCAAGGGTCCAAACAGTCCGCCGGGATCAGAATGCTTTCTTTTACGACCTGCTGAACGCATTCAAGTCGGCTTCGGGCACGGGTGTATTGTGCAATACGTCACTGAACTTTCGCGGAGCGGGGTTCATAAACAAAACCAGTGATCTGCATCACTATGCAAGATCGGCAAAGCTGGACGGCTTTGTCGCAGGAAACACGTTTTACAGGTTTAACTAGTAATATTGGCGCGCTTGCGGTGTCGCCGCACTTTTGGAGGTTAAGTACTTTGTCGTATGAATCAGGTCTGCAAAACTTTGAAAGACGCCGCCTCTTAGCTTCTGCAACAGCAAGGATTCCGGCCTATTGTCTCTTGTGTGGAAACATTGAGCAAATAACGACAAGAAAACTCGGAAAAATGGCCAAGCTGTCCAATCAATAGGATAAGAATTCGTTCGAACATGGGCGCAGCATCAAAGATTTGTATTTCAGGCGACGGTGATCTTGGTCGCTACAAGGGACGATAGAGAATGGATCAAAACCATATCGCAAACCAATTTGGCCAGCAGCGTCTGGATGGCATATGGCGGATGATTTACCGTCATCTGAAGTTGATCCTCGGAGTGACCGCAGCTGTGATCGTCGGCACGTTTATGGTCGTCAATCAACTGGACCCAAGATACAAATCCCGCGCCGAAATCGTTCTCACATCTCTGGATATGCGCGTCCGCGCCGACAGTGTCGAACTTGAATCCTATGAACTGACCCGCACCCTAATTGAAACCGAGATCGACATCCTGCGGTCACGGGAGTTTGCGGCAGAGGTCGCCCTAGCGCTGGACCTGTTCGAGAATGAGGCTTTTGCCGGGGCACAAAATCCCGCAAACCCGCAATCCACATCCGTTATCCGCAATCGTGTAATCGACAATACACTGTCGACATATAACGTACTTCGGCAAGGAGAGAGCCTTGCGATTGAGATCATCTCAACAGCCGAAGACCCGCAGCTGGCAGCCGATATTGCCAATACAGTTGCAGAAACCTTTATCCTTCGCCTGCAGCAGCGGCGGCAGCAAGGTCTTTCATCTTCCATTTCTTTTCTTAAGGACCGCGTAAATGAACTGGGTGACGAACTGACCCGTGACGAACTTCAGATGGCGGCCTTTATTCTTGAAGAAAATCTGGCGGATGAATCCGTGCCGGGTAGGCTTCGGTCGGAACTTGCGCGGCTGAACTCGCAAAAAGATGTGCATGAGATCAACGGAGCCAGCAGCGAAGAGGTCAACAAAATTGCTGACCAGATTGCCGTTGTTGAACAGGCATTGCGCAGCCGGACCGGTTCGGAAATTGCATTGCTGCGGATGGAACGCGCGCTAGAGCTTCTTCGGATCCGGTATCAGACGACGATTGAAAAGCTGAATGATTTCGAAACCCAGCAACAGTTTCTTGGCCAGGCGGTTCAGCAGGTTTCGGTTGCTCATGCGCCGACTTCGGCATTCTGGCCGAATACCAAAGTCGCCGTCGCAGTCAGCGCGATTGTCGGGTTCTCTCTGGCCTTTGTGATCGCCCTGTTGATGGAGGGCAGCAACACGCGGATCGTAAACGAAAACCAGATCGAACAGCAAACCGATCTGACCAATCTGGGTTTCCTGCCGGATACGGTGATGGATTCGGACACGGATGGTCAGCAGGAGTTGTTGCGCTTTATCCGTGATCAGGGCCGCTCGCCTTATGTAGAGGCGCTGCGCAGTGTTTTGACCATGTGGTTTAACACAAATGATGACGGCAGCATCGTCATGGTTACCTCTGGTGTTCCTGGAGAAGGCAAGACCGTGGTTGCGGTTTCGCTGGCCCTAGTGGCGGGTACAGATGGGATGCGCGTTCTATTGTTGGATATGGATAACCACCGTTGCCGTGCCTCAAAAACACTGGGTCTTAACGGGGCGGCCCCGGTCGAAATCGAGGACGCGCTGAGCGGTGCCGTGCAACCCAGCCAGATTTATGTCGATGGCGAACGGGTACCGGGGGTTTCGTCGATCAGTCTGAACCTGCGTCCAAAAATATCCCGCAAACAGTTGATGCAGCAACTTGGCGAATACGGGCGCATGTTGCGCAATCAGTACGATCTTGTGTTGGTCGATACGCCGCCGACATTGGTCATTGATGACACGATCCGACTTGGGCCGCTTGTCGACGGTACGTTCTTGGTGGTGCGCTGGGGGCAGACCACCGAAAAAATTCTCAAGGATGCAATCGAAAAGCTGCGGATGAGCAATATCAAGATTTCCGGTACGATCATGAATGGTGTGAACATGCGGAAGCAAAGGCAATATGGGTATGGTGCCTATACATATCATTACTCGGATGAGCCTGGGAAAAGCAGCTGATTACGGTTCGCAGACCCTTGTAGGATTTGTTAGATTGGTGATTGGGTATTGGTTTTTATTTGCGAATATGAGGGCACAGCGCCCGCGACGCTTTTGCGGCGTGGTCCAATGACCGGCAGCCGCCAAGGGGTGGAATTGGCCGGTCGTTTGTGCGGCGGGCGGGTGGGTCAGACATGACCTCTCAGCCCGGCGCAACCTCAATCCCGACTGCTGTGCTTCGGCGTTTACTGCGCAATCTGAAATGGATCTTTTCCTCTCAGATAGCAGTCGCTTTGCTGGGCCTTGTGTTTCTGCCGGTGGCCGCCCGCGCACTTGGGGCCGCAGGCTTGGGGGTAATGGCAATAGGCGAGGCCTATGCGCGGATCGTTTCCCGATTCCTTCATCTTGAGCCCTGGCAGGCGGTGATTAGATATGGAAGCACTGCGCTGGAGGAAGAAGACCGCGAACGATTTCGCCGACTTGTCGGGCTGTCGGTCCTGATTGACGTGGTTGGGGGCGTATTGGCCGCCGGCGCTGCGATCGCATTCGCACCGATCATCGCCGGATGGCTGGGGCTGGATCAGGATCTTGCATGGGTGCTGCCGGTCGCATCGCTGGGAATTCTGGTTTCGCTGAGGCCAACCGGGTTGGCTTTGTTGCGGTCCTTCGACCGGTTCGATCTGTTGGCCAAACTGGATATTTTCGCAGCGTCTGTGCGGATGGTGCTGGGGGTGATTGCCTGGCAACTGGGGTTTGGGCTGCCTGGCTTTGTCGCGATATTTGTTGCTGTCAGCCTTTTAGACGGCGTTCTGGCCTTTGCCGCGGGGCTGCGAGAAATGTCGCGGAATGGCTATGGTCGTCCGATGCTTGGAATAAAACAAACTCTGGGTGAAAATTCCGGGTTTCTGCGCTTTGTTTGGAACAGCAATCTCTCTGTCATCCTGCGTCAGACCACGCAGCGCCTGGACGTGATCATATTGGGTGTTCTGATTTCACCGACGATGGTGGGATATTACCATATCGCGAAACGGTGCGGCGAAGCTGCACTGCGTCTTGGACGACCGCTAAGCCAGGCGATCTATCCCGAGTTCACCCGGTTTGCCGCCCGAAATGAATTTGACCGTTTGCAAAAAATGCTAACGGGTCTCAGCGCCGGGTTCTGGGGGGTAATTGCCCTTGTCTTGATTCCAGTGATCTTGATGCTGGAACCGATCGTTACTGCGATTTTTGGTGTGGATTATGCCCCTGCAGTACCGGTCGTGCGCGTGCAGGCAATCGCGGTAGGTATTTATCTTGGTGGGATACTGCTGAACCCTGCACTGCTGAGTCTGGGGCAAGACCGGGCCTTGGTTCGGATCGGTTTGTTGAACACTATTTTGTTTCTGATCCTCATTGCACCGATGGTTTCTGTTTTGGGCGTGGTCGGTGCCGCAGTGGCGCATATGCTGTGTAATTCCGTTTGGTTAGGGCTGTGTGTGTTACACTTGCGGCGTACATTGCTGAACCCTGCATTACACGGAAAGGAGCAGGTGCGCCCATGAGACCTGCATCGGTCCAATCAGTTTCCTTTGGCAAGCCGACCAATGGAATCGGCTATTTGCCAAGCGTAGACATGGCAGCTCTCTATTTCCTGATGGCGGCTGTAGCCCTGGCGCCGATGAACTATCTCAGAGTGGATTTCGTCTATTTCACCCTCTCGGATTTCTTCTTTGTGCTGGCTGGGTTTGTCATGCTGGCAACTGGCCAGCTGCCGGTTAAGATATTCGGTCCCGCAAGCGGGTTCTGGTACAGTTCGTTCCTGTTTTTCACAGGGGGCCTGACCGTAGGTTCGTTGATCAACGGAGATCCGACCGAGCTGCTGACTGTGTTTGTTCAGTACTTCTTTTCGTTGATCGTGCTGCCAATCCTGATCGGCAATCGAAGCTTTGATCAGATCGTCCTGCTGATGAAGGCATTTATTATTGGAATGGGCATTGTTGTGCTGTTTGGCATCTATGCAATCAACTTCATGGAAGACCCGACACACCGGTTTGTATCCGCAAATGGTCGCATGCTTTCGCTGGTCGAGCGGGCAAATGAATGCGCGCTCATGCTGGCGATGGCCATCGTTTTCCTGCTTAGCCTGATCCTGCAGAAGCAAAGCAGCCGCATCTGGGGGCTGATCGTGCTGCCAATCCTGTTTTACGGCATCATTCTGACCGGTTCGAATTCTGGTCTGATCGTGACCATAGTGGGGACTGTCGCCATTATCCTCAGCAGCGGGTCCCCGCGTCATGTTGTGATCCTGATCGCCAGCACGTTGATTGCGGTTTTGGTGGTCCTGAACTTTGGTGAGCTTTTCTTGCCCGAGGTCTTTCGCGAACGAGTTCTGAATGCCGTTCTTGCAGGTGACATTAGCCAGGCGGGCACGTTCTCTGACCGGCTATTCCTGCTGCAAGAGGCCTTCGAGGTATCCCGTGGCACTTTGTTGATCGGGCTGGGTGCAAACCAGTACAGCCTGGCCAGCGAACAGGGAATCGTGGTTCATTCGGCCTATTTGCTGACTCTGTCCGAAGGTGGCTTGATTTCTCTGCTCGGTATGGTCGGCTTTATTTTGGCCAGCATATACTTGGCCTGGATGGCCATTTCTGTCGGCCGCTCGCCATCGGTCGGGGCACTGACCATCGTTGCCATGCTGATGTATGTCGTGCTGCTTGCCGGGGCGACGACCTTTTATGCCCGGTTCTGGAACGTACCCTTTGTCCTTGCCATTGCGCTTAGCGTGTCGCGCCTGCCGGTGTTAGGACCAACGAATACACTTAGGAGATTGTCGTGAAATTATTGCAAAAACTGATGCTTTCTGTGATCGCGGCTTCGGCTTGTTTTATCGGTGCGCTTCAGGCCGAGGAATATGTTCTGGCACCGCAGGACAAGATCAATTTGCGTGCGATGCGTTGGGATCCGGTGGTTGCGTCTTTTGTGAACTGGCAAGGCGTTTCCGGTGAATATGCGCTTTCTTCGGGAGGGATGCTGATGGTGCCTCTGGCCGGCCAGGTTCATGCTGAAGGGCGAACGACCGAAGAACTGGTACTGCTGCTGGAAACTCAGATGCGCACTCGCGTGGGGATGGCAGAACCGCCTCATCTGGCGATCGAAGTCATCGGCCATCTGCCTGTATACATATTGGGGGATGTCCAGATTCCAGGCTCGTACCCCTATCGGCCACAACTGACCGCGCAACAGGCGATGGCGCTTGCGGGCGGGGAATACCGGTTGCCGTTGCAAAATGACGTAGGAACGAACTTTACCGGATTGCGGGTTCAGGGTGAAGTTCAGTTGTACAATGAACAGATTGAAGCTTTGCAAGCCGAACAACGCCGATTGCTGGCTGATCTGTCAACACTGTCTCCGGACGGCGGTGATGCCAAAATTGAACCCCCACAAGGTCTGCAGGGGGAGATTCTGCAAGCGGATCAACAGGCCCGGAAAGGGCAGGGTGAACGGATCATCCAATTGCAGGAGACCCTCAAAGATCAGATTGAAAGTCTCGAACGGCAGCTGGCATTGCGGGCGAATCAGATCGCGATCACGCGTAAGGATCTAGATGATGCTCTGGAACTACAGAAAAAGGGCCTCACGGTCAGTTCGCGCGTGTCATCTCTGTCCAACTCGCTGAACGATCAGGAAAGCAAAAGCGTAGATATCGAGATTGCTCTGGGCTTGGCCCGGCAACAGTTGAACCGCGCGCAACGCGATGAGTTGGAGTTGCTCGATACCGCGCGGTCAAATACGCTTGTCAGGTTGAATGCCTTGCAATTTGAACTGGAGGACCTGCAGACTCGGCTGGGTACCGCGAAAATCCTGCAGGCCGAGTTGGCGGCGCTTGGCGTTGTTGAAGAGGTTGATGCGGTTGAAGAGATCGTGATCGAATACTCGGTCACCCACGCGGCCGGAGGGGCCGCAACGGCGATTTCGGGTGATACTGTCTTGTCCCCCGGGGATACGCTTTCGGTTTCTCGAACCTTCGTCACGCAAACACAATAGATTTCAGTTCAATGATTTATGGTTCAGCGCGCGGTCCTGATGTCCGGCGCTGAGCCAAAAAGGCGGCAGGCCAGAATGAAAAAGATACGCGTTTTATTTCCCTTTGCAGGTTGGGCAGATCTGGGCGGCAGTCATGTTTCCGCGCTCAAACTTGCGTCCTGTCTGGATCGGGATCAGTTTGAACCATTGGTCCTTTGCCACAACGAAGCCGGGTCGGTCGGGCAGTATGCTCAATCGCTGGGTCTAAATGTCGATGTTTTGCAGGGCCCCAGGCTTATGGGCCCTCCAAACAATAAGACGGATGCGGATGTTGGCTTTCCGGAATACTGGACCCGGACCTACGGCCAGCTCGTCCGGTTTTTGCGGGACAAAAAGCCAGATATCGTCCACACAAATGAGGGCCGATTGCATGTGAATTGGGTGTTTCCGGCCAGACGGTTGGGGATCAAGCATATCTGGCACCACAGGCAGGATCCGCGCGCGGTAGGCGTTAACTATGTCGCGCCGGTGTTTTCGAACTGCATCCTAAGCGTGTCGTATTTTTCGAAACCCTCGCGTCCGATACGCTCGGTTGACAAAAAGTTTCAGGTCATCCGCAGCCCCTTCGACCTGAGCATTCAGCGCCCGGATCCAGACGCGGCGCGTCGGATGATCCTGAACGAAATCGGTGCGCCGGAAAATGCAGTTCTCCTGGGATATTTTGGCCATCTGGAACCGCGAAAACGGCCGGTTCATTTTGTCCAAAGCCTTGTGGCCATTCAGAAACAGTTTGCGGACAGGCCGGTACATGGCCTGCTGTTTGGCAAAGTACTCAATCCCGATGACGGGTTGGACTCAGGCTCCATGGACGTGGCCCGAGAACAGGGGATGGGCGCGCAGATTCATATGATGGGTTTTCGGCAGGATGTTGAAAAGTGCATGGTCGCAATGGATGCCACCCTTGTGCCGGCCTTGAACGAGCCATTTGGACGCACCTTGATCGAGGCAATGCACCTTGGACTGCCTGTTGTGGCCACACGGCACGGCGGCAATGTCGAGGCAATCGATCATGGCAAAACCGGTTTTCTGGTAGATCCGCAGGACCCCGAGGCCTTTGTTGAGCCGGTCGTCTCTCTGATTGAGGACCCGAGCCTGAGACAGCAGGTAACACAGGCTGCATACCAATATGTGCAGGATAATTTTGGGTTGGATAAACACGTGGCCGAAGTGTCCGACGTGTACCGAGAATTGGTTTCGTAATCCGGATGCGAAATGTAAGGTTTTGGGGGTAAAATGGGTTTGCCGAACGAACGAAAAATAGATTTCCTGATTTTCGGTGCTGCGAAATGTGCGACCACTTGGTTGCAGAATTCATTGACGGCTACACCGCAAATTTTCATGCCGGATCCCGAGCTGCACTATTTCTCGGATCATTATGACCGGGGGGCGGTCTGGTATCGCGATCAATACGAAGGATATTCGGGCCAGAGTATCGTGGGTGAAAAGTGCAATACCTACCTGACACATCCAGAGGCCGCCAAAAGGATCGCCCAGGATCATCCTGATGTCAGGTTGATCCTGCAGATGCGCGATCCGGTTCGCAGGGCTTATTCCGATTACTGTATGCTGTATCGCCGGGGCACTGTCGGGGACGACATTCATCGGTATCTGGACCCC
Organism: Ruegeria sp. YTSA105; assembly: GCF_059610225.1. Classification (NCBI taxonomy): domain Bacteria; kingdom Pseudomonadati; phylum Pseudomonadota; class Alphaproteobacteria; order Rhodobacterales; family Roseobacteraceae; genus Ruegeria; species Ruegeria sp. YTSA105. The sequence goes on along the minus strand of NZ_JBXWNE010000004.1, from coordinate 229,824 downwards.
GACAAAGCCGGTGATGAAAGGTTCTTGCACAACGGCAGATATGGCTATCACCTGCGCCGCTTTTACGATCTGTTTCCGACCGATCAGATTTTGTTACTGGCCTATGAAAATACCGTCTCGCAACCGGTGGAAACCTTGCGCCGTGTTGCCGATCACATCGGTTATTCCGGCGTCGTGGAGCCGCCACTAGAAGAGCGGGTCAAAAACAAAAATACGCCAATCGTGCCCTTGCCTCTGAGGCGGGTTCTGGCGCCGCTTCGACCGTTGCTTGACCCGATCCGGCATACGGGGCCGTTAAAGGCCATTCGCAGAGCGGTGGCGCGGCAGGTGGAATACCCTGAATTGCCCGATGCTTTGGCGCAGAAAATGGCCGATTTCTACAGGCCAGACGTTGCCGAGCTTGATGCGATTGATCCGGGTCTCAGCCGCGGGTGGCGCAGTTTCTCGGATTAGACGTCAGCTTAGAATGGGTGTGGATCAGTCGGTTGCAGTCGAGGGCAGCGTGGTATCGCTGTCGATCAGCCCCATTTTCCGTAGCAGGATCGTGTTGATCCGCGCGACGTCAAACTCTTGCTCGGCACGCGCCCGCGCGGCCTGACCCATGGATTCGATCAGGCTCCGGTCTTCAACGAATCTTCTCATCGCATCCGCCAGCCCCTCTGGATTGCGTTTGGGGACGATAAACCCGTTTTCCCCGTCGCTGACCGCATCGGCGCATCCCGGGGCATCGGTCGTAATGACGGCGCGCCCTGTCGACATCGCCTCAAGAATGGCGCGGGGGATGCCCTCACGATAGACGGTGGGCAATACGAAGACCGAACATTCCTTGAGAAATGGCCGAACATCCTTGGTTTCGCCTAGATACTCGATATGCCCCTGCTGGCCCCATTCTTCGAGCTGCTGTGCGTTTACCGAGTCCGGGTTGTCGTCCAGCGGGCCCAAAAGCTGACAGCGCACATCAGGGAATTGTTCCCTAAGCTGCCGGGCGGCCTCGGCATATTCGAACACGCCCTTGTCACGCAGCAAACGTGCGATCATCAGGAACACGGGTGGATCCGTAGGCTGATGGGATTTTGCGTATCTGGCGAGATTGACACCGGAACCGGGCACAATCGACAGCGCGGCCTGAGGTGCCAGCAAACGTCTGCTGCGAAACTCCTCGGCGTCGACCGAGTTGTAAACCAGAACTTCGTCGGCACCTTTCAATCCGATGCGGTAAAGGCCTGTCGCCACCGCTCTCAGCACTTTTCGGCGCAGGGTCAGTTCGGCATCCGCAAATACATAACCTAACCCGGTACACATCGCGAACCGCCGTCGAACGCCGGTCAACCGCGCCGCAAGGCCGCTGAAGATGATCGGCTTCATCGTATAGGCAAAGACGATATCGGGCCGTATTTCCCGGCAGATCCCGATCAGCGTGAACAGGGTGGACATATCCTGAAATGGATTTAACCCCGCGCGCGCCATGGGGATTTGCCGAAATGTCACGCCGATCTCGGCAAGGGCTGCTTCGGTCGCCGCATCGTTTTCTGGTGCGCAAGCAAGTACGTCTGCGCGTTCAGCAAGCTCTTTCAGCAGGTCATAACGAAAATTGGTCAAAGAGGTCGTAAGATTGCCGACAAACAGAACTTTTGGACGTCCGCCAGTTGTCGAACCTCGTTCGGCAGGTACGGCTTGGGCACCGGAAGCGGTGTCGGGAAAATCACTCATCAAAGAAACATTTCAAACTTTAAAAACCAAGGTTGAGGCGATGCTGATCCATGTCGCCGAAGCTGTCAACGGCGCTGTCACCAAAGCCGATTGTTGCCTATTTTTCACCTCTGACTGTCTGCGGCCTGATTGTTGAAAAATCACGCTGTTAAGTGACCTGGAACCTTGCATAAGCAATCGATTCAGGTCAGGTTTCGCCTGCCGCGGCACAAAAAGATATTTCCGAACCTGCGGAGTTTGTTTCCAATTCAGGCGCTGAGCGCCAAAAATTTGTTAATTGTTGAGCTTGCCTGACCTCCTCGGATGGTTTGGCGCGAGGTAAAGAAATGATCCGGAAATCCTGCTGTCTAAATTTGAGCAATTATAGGCTTGGCCCATCTTCCATCGGCTATCCTCTGGCCGCTTATCTGAAGGGAAACAGCTGATGCCCAAATGGCCATTCTTCGAAGAAGATGAAATTGATGCTGTCAGCGCAGTGCTAAGATCCGGTTGCGTGAATGCCTGGACCGGCCCCGATGTCAAAGAGTTCGAACGTGAATACAGCGCCTATACCGGCGCGCAGCATGCGATCGCCATGGCAAATGGCACGGTCACTCTGGACGCCGCGCTGCTGGCGTTGAACATCCGACCCGGAGACGAGGTTATCGTCACACCGCGTAGCTTTATCGCGTCTGCCAGTTCGATCCTTCTGGCCGGTGGCAAGCCGGTATTTGCAGATGTGGATCGTGACAGCCAGAACATCACCGCAGAAACGATTGCACCGGTTCTGACCGACAGAACCGTGGGGATTATCGCGGTCCATCTGGCCGGGTGGCCATCGGATATGGCGGGTCTCATGGATCTGGCGCGCAGCCGCGACCTCTGGGTGATCGAGGACTGTGCGCAGGCGCATGGTGCCATGATCGGTGACCAGCACGTGGGAACCTTTGGCACCTGCGGCTCGTATTCTTTCTGTCAGGATAAAATCATCACAACCGGTGGCGAAGGCGGAATGCTGATCACCAATGATGATGAGCTGTGGTCCAAGGTCTGGAGCTATAAGGATCACGGTAAAAGCTATGAACACGTGTTTAACAAAAGCCACCCTCCGGGGTTTCGCTGGCTACATAGTGGGCAGCCGGGCACCAATCTGCGGATGACCGGGCTTTCCGCCGCCATCGGGCGCATTCAGCTGGGGAAACTGGACGGGTGGCGCGCCCATAGAACCAGAAATGCCGAGATTTTGGCGGAAGCTCTATCCGGATGCGCTGCGTTTCGGGTACCTGTTCCACCTGCCGGGCTGACACACGCCTATTACCGGTTTTATGCGTTCATAAGACCTGAGAATCTGGCCTCGGGTTGGAGCAGGGATCGCATCATAGCTGATATTTCTGCGGCGGGTTTCCCCGTGTTCTCGGGCAGTTGTTCTGAAATATATAGAGAAGAGATGTTCGCACGCCTTGGTGTTGGCCCGGTTGATCCCTTACCGGTGGCGAAAGAGCTTGGTGAAACCAGCCTTGCTTTTCTGGTTGATCCGACCTGGTCGCATCAAGATATCGTCGGTCTGGCCGAATTTGTACGCGAAATCGGAGATCGGGCGCGTGCATAGGCAGTTCACACCGCCGCATTCAGGGCGCGTGTCTGAAGGTTCCGACCCGGCATGTGCCGCCGGATCAGGTTAGTGAGTTTCGGGTGTTGAACGGATGATCATGCATGTCATCACCGATTTTTCCGGTCAGGGCGGGGCCCAGGCGATGCTGGCTCGGCTGGTTGCCAAATCCGGGGATCGGGTATTGGTGGTGTCGCTGACGGAGGTTTCGGACAGGATCAAAAGCCAATGTGCAAATCCAAACGCCGTTCTGATCGGATTGAATGCCAGATCACTGTCGTCCATGCCCTGCGCGATATTGCAGATATCGCGTCTTATCCGTCAGTATAAACCGCAGGCGGTTCTGTGCTGGATGTATCATGCGATGGTCATCGGGCTGATTGCCAGCTGGATATCAGGTCGAAAGGTGCCAATTTACTGGACGGTGAGGCAGGCTTTGGACGATACCAGCTCATTCACGCGCAGCACACGGATTGCGGTGGACCTGTGTCGGCGTTTGTCGGGCAGGTGCGCGGGGATCATTTATAATTCGCAACGCGCATTGGATCAGCACACGAAGAACGGGTTTGCTGCTGCGCGGTCTTGCGTCATTCCGAACGGTCTGATCATGCCTCAAGCCTCTGTGGTGCGGAGCGACCCGCCCAGGGTTTTCGGGATTGCGGCGCGGTTTCATCCACAGAAGGATCACGAAACCCTTTTCCAGGCTCTGTCCCTGGCGCTGCGGTCAGTCCCCGATCTGCGCATCATCGCGGCCGGAGAGAATATGTCGCCTGAAAACTCCGAAGTACAATCATTGCTGGCGCGCTATAACCTGACTGCCGACAATGTAGAGCTGTGCGGCGACCTGCATGATATGGCTGCATTCTACAAACGGATTGATGCGCTGGTGCTTTCATCCCGAACCGAAGGGTTTCCGAATGTCATTGTCGAAGCGATGAGCTATGGCCACCCCGTTGTGTCGACGGATGTGGGTGATGCAGTGGTGATCATTCGCAACTGCGGATTGATCGTACCGCCCCGCAACGCGGAATTGCTGGCAGACGCTTTGGTCCATGCCGCAAATTGGTCGGCCTCAGAGTATCTGGAAAAAAGAGAAAAAGCCCGGGCGATTGTGGCCAGTACCTACCAGCTTGACCGCATTGCCGCGCAGTATCGGAACATTTTGGAGAGCGGCAGTCTTGATCCCGATAAGATTGCCTCTCAGCCAGAACAGAAGGGGATCTGAGCGATGTGTGGCATTACCGGATTTATCAACTTTGGCACCGTTGATCGGTCTCAGGCCTCATCCGTCCTTGGCAGGATGTGTCAATCGATTGAACACCGTGGCCCGGATGGAACCGGGTTGTTTGTGGACCCGGATCAGGGTGTGGCCCTGGGGCATCTGCGTCTGGCCATTATTGATCTGTCGGAAACCGGGGTCCAGCCGATGGATTCCGCAGACGGTCGGTTCACCATTGTGTTCAATGGTGAGATCTATGGCTATCTGGAACTGCGTCAGGAATTGCAGGATCTGGGCATAAGCTTCAGGGGCACGTCCGATACCGAAGTTTTGCTGGCGGCGATGCAGCTTTGGGGTATCCGCAAGACACTGGACCGCGTACACGGGATGTTTGCCATTGCCGTGTTTGACCGGAAAACCCAGAGCGTGACATTGGCGCGCGACCGGATTGGCAAAAAACCTCTCTATCTGGGCCTGGCCGGGAAAACCGTTCTGTTTGGGTCCGAATTGAAGTCACTGCGCGCGCATCCGGAATTTGGACCGGCAGAGGTGGACCGCGCAGCCTTGGGATCGTTTCTTCGGTTGGGATATATTCCTGCCCCGCGCACGATTTACCCAAATGTCCTGAAACTGCCTGCGGGCTCTATGGTCGAGATCAAACTTGACACCCCACCGGCCTCGTTGGATGCGCTTCTGCAAGGGATCGAGCGGTTTTGGGATATCGAGGCCGTAGTCACCGAGGCGCGCGCAAACCCCTATCCTGACGATGAAACGGCCATAGCTGAAATCGAATCCGAACTGCTGCGCGCGGTGGGCGAACGGATGGTTGCGGATGTGCCGGTTGGGACATTTCTGTCCGGAGGCATCGACTCGTCGCTGATAACTGCAATGATGCAAGAGCAATCCAGCAGGAAGGTTCCCAGCTTTACCGTACGCTTTGAGGACGAAGACACCAACGAAGCCGACCATGCAAAAGCCATCACCGAGTATCTTGGGACGGATTACCACGAGGTGACGGCGACGCCGGAAATGGCGTTTCAAGCCATCGAAGGCTTGCCGCAGGTGTTTGACGAACCTTTCGCCGACCCGTCGCAACTACCAACCCTGCTGGTTTCGCAACTGGCGCGCCAGCAGCTTAAGGTCGTCATGTCCGGCGACGGCGGTGACGAGTCGTTTGGTGGCTATGCCCGATATGTTCGGATGCAGGCCTTTGAGCGCCTGAAGGGCAAGATGCCCGACCTGGCAATTCAAGCCCTGTCGCAGACGCCGCAATCGGTTCTTGCAGCTCTGGTGCCTGTCCTCAAGCCATTCGCCCCAAGCAGCATGCGTGACGATCTGAGCGCGGATCGTCTGGCCAAGCTGGCGCCGGTTCTGCAGGGACGAGAGTTCCAGTGCCGCTATCAGGCCCAGTTTTCGATCTGGTCCTCCGGTATGCTTGGAAAGTCCGGCATCCCGCTGGGCAATGAGATCGGAACGCATGATTTGCCCGCAGGGTTGAGCCAGTTGGACAGCATGATGTTGTTGGATTCGCTCTATTATTTGCCGGATGATATTCTGGTGAAGGCCGACCGCACTTCGATGTCGGTGGGCCTTGAGATGCGCGCGCCGTTGTTGGACTACCGCGTTGTCACCGCCGCCTGGCGCTCTTCGGCATCGCTTCGGTGCGACGGGAAGGTTGGCAAGGTGGCGTTGCGGGAGCTTTTGAAAAAGCGGGTTCCGCAATCGCTGTACGACCGGCCAAAGCGCGGGTTCGGTATCCCACTCAACGCTTGGCTGCGCGGGCCCCTAAAGTCCCGTGTTTCCAGCATTCTTCTGGATGGGAACGGGCTTGAGGGTTTCGTGGACAAGGCAGCGCTGGAAAAATGCTGGGCCGAGCACCAATCAGGCAAACGCAACTGGGGTGCTCAGCTGTGGACGGTCTTTATGTTCCAACTATGGTCCGAAGCGTGGATGCGCTGATCGCAGCTTGGCGATTTTGCGATCAGTCAGTCAGATAACCGACCTGACCAAGACAAAGCCCTCAGCCGCGGCCCGGTGAACCGTCGCGCCACGCAAAGTTGCCAACGCTTTCAAGCTCTGAACCGAACGCTCGTGCGGGGGCTGTTTGACCTGGCTTGCAAATAACTGGAAGGCTTCCAGTTTACGCTCCAATGTATCCGAAATGTCCACAAACAAGTTCGGCACGAACGGCGGCGTCAGATATGGCGCGTTCCAATTTGTCTCGGACAGCGTCTCATAGGCCGCGATCGTCGTCGGGTATTTGTCCTGATAAGGTCGGCTTGCCACCAAAGTCGAAAGGAAACTCAACTGGTGGTCCAAATGGATGTCGCCGGGATGTGGCGCCAGGATGACACTTGGGTCGAGATCGCGGATCAGTGTTCCCAGACCTGCGTTCAGGTCACCATGGGGGTGCTCAGCCAGTTCAGCGGCAGGGAAATCCAACCAATGCGTATGCGTCACACCAAGATGCTCATGTGCGGCCCGGGCTTCGGCCTGTACATTGGCGATCTGTTCCGTGCTGAACCGGGGCGACCGACCCGTTGTGACAATCGCAATATGGACTGCGCGACCTGCATCTGCCAGTCGTGCGATGGTGCCGCCAGCCCCAAGGACTTCATCATCCGGGTGCGGAGCAACCACAATTACCGGTCCGTCCTGTCCGTCAAAAGGTGTCAGCGCTGTCATTCGGAATTCCTGAGCTTTGAGTGCAGTTCGGGCGGCGCATCGGCGCCGGTCCAGTTTGTGATGTCCAGACATTTCCCATCCCCACAGGCGACCGTAAACCGGTTTCCTTCGATGGCCTGTATCTGACCAGGCAGGCCGATATAGTAGCCCTGCAGGGCGGTGTTCTGTACACCCAGCAGGATCAGTTTCTCACCGGATGCAGAATACGTGTAAGCGCCGGGATAGGGCGGCCCGGCTGCGCGTATCAACCGGTTAATCTCTGCCGCGGGTCTGGTCCAGTCGATCAGCCCGTCCTCGGGCCGCCGCCGCGCGCAAAGGCTGATCCCGGTTTCTGGCTGCGGAGCCGCCGGGATATCGCCTTCAGAGATTTGCGTCAGAAGCTGAGGCAGCAGCTGCGTCAGGGCCTGAAGCGCCCGGTCATACAGCTCGCGCGCTGTTACCGTGTCGGGATCGACCGCATATCGAGCTTGCGCCGCAATCGGGCCGTCATCGGCCCCTTCACCCAGCCAGAACAATGACGCGCCCACATCGGTTTCGCCCAATATGACAGTCCAGGGGATCACACCGCGCCCGCGCAGACGGGGCAGGGCGGATGGGTGAAACCCGACGCATCCGATCTTTGCCTGGGCCCGAAATTCCGGCCCGCAAATCTGAGACCACCCGATGACCAGTATCAGATCAGGTTTTACGGCTTGCATGGTTTTGATTGTTCCGGCCGAGTCACTTTTGGCGGTATAGTGGACAGGAATATCATACCGATCTGCAGTGGGTTTGAGATCTGCAAAATCAGAGTGCCGGTGAGACAAGTCCGGCGGTAGTGTCACCACCAAATCCGGTACAAACCCTCGGGCACATATGGCGGATAAGGCGACATGCGATCCTTCGACCGCCCCCACAAATACCGTCTTCATGCAGGTGTCTCCTTTCGGCTGTCCAGCCAGTTGTCTGCGGCCTGAATTCGGTCAGGGCGTTTATGCTCTCCGGCCAAGGCTACCATAATGGTTTCGAACAATATCTTCAGATCAAGCGACAGGGACCGGTGCGCGACATACCATAGATCCAGCTTTAGCTTCTCGTCATTTGAAAGCGCGGTATTGCCGCTGACCTGAGCCCACCCTGTCAGGCCGGGCCGAACCGTGCAGCGCACCCGCCCATTGTCTCCAAACTCTTCAATGGTTTCGGGAAGCAGGGGACGGGGCCCAACAAGGGCCATATCTCCGCGCAAGATGATCACAAGCTGGGGCATCTCATCCAGCCTCACGCGGCGCAGAAGCTTGGTGGTTTTTGTCTGACGTTCCGAATCTGGCAGCAAAGCCCCGCTTTGATCGCGTGTGTCGGACATTGTTCTCAGCTTCCAGATGCGAAAGACGCGCCCGTTGCAGCCTGCCCGCCGTTGGCCAAAAAACAAAGGTCGCCCGACCGAAAACAGCACAATCACACAACCCGCCAGAAAAAAGGGCAGCGCGATCGTGCCCGCGATCAGGCAACACAGTATTTCGAGAAATCTGTTCATATTCAAACCCAAGAACTGTAGCTGAAAACTACGAATATCAAACCAAGAACCAACATCTCTCCGGATCATCCTGCTGGCCGGATCCAAGTTCCGACGCACTGATCCGAAGTCTGGGCTGAGTTGATCCCAAATTGATTCTCGATTCAAGCGGCAGAGCCGACCGGCACCCTGACTATGCGGAAATTTTTCCAAGCATGCGCCAAGTTCACAAAGCCTTTGTCAGGAAAACCGGCCTGCGACTCATGAGAGGATTGGCCGAAAGGAGTTGTCATCTTTGTTGCGTCTTGGTTCACAATGCTCCGATTGGGGCTTATTGTGGATCGATTAATCAAGATTGAGGCCCGGACAGCGGCCCACGAAGATTTCATCGGATTGAGAAAATGACTGTAAATTTCCCCGTGAGATTAGCATTTCCATTGTTTACGCTAGGTCAATCGGCGCTCAAGTCAGCCGAAACAAGGAGGAAATTCTGCAACCCTCAGCAAAATATCAGTCAAAGAGTACTTCAGGAAACGCTGCATTTCGTTAATGAAGTGTGAAGAAATTACTTTTGAGGGCGCGGAAACGTATGTTAGCGTTGAAGGAGATTGAAGAAATTGCGCTAACCGGCGAACCAGAGGAACAATTTTGTTACTTGCGTGAATTATTATTATTAACGAGTGAAGTGAGTGTGTTCAACTTGGGCGATTGAGACCAGCTCAAGTGAAGGGGGCAAAACAAAGATACAGGTACAAGGCTTTCGGTTGATCATCTGATCGCGGGCCTTTGGTTTATATAGGACAGCTGCAAGCGGTCTGTGAGTGATCAGTTGGGAGCTGTGGCAATGTTTTGATGCTGCAGGATCCTGTTGGGTAACGATGTACGAGTAATTCTCGATCGGAATTGAGCCGGTGATGAGATAAAGGGGTGAGGTAAATGGTTTCGGGTTTTCATTGCTGGAAAACGCAGATTGTTAGTGAGTTGCGTGCCAATCATCGATTAGTCTTTGGAGACATTGTTGCTTCGTCTTTCTCAGCCGTAGTGGCAATAAATCTTGCGAATGGTGGAACGGTAGCGCAACAGATGGCGCCAGCCATGTTCCCGCTGATGCTCTTGTCCAGCCTGATTGGACTGGCGGTTTTCCCGCTTGCGGGCATGTACCGGCGCCACACACGCTCGACGTCATTGCGAGACATTCGTCTGATCCTGCGGGGATCGACAATGTTGGTCCTGTGCCTCATGGCTGCCAGTGCAGTTTTCGAAGTGACCAAGGCTGTACCCTTCGCTGCCTTCATTATTCAGCTTGGCTTGATGATCCTACTGCTCAGTGCCCTGCGTGTAGTTGCCCGTAGCCGTGAGCTGAATCGCCAGAATGCGCGGTTGATGGCCGAACATCAGGACAAGGTTCCGGTGCTTTTGGTTGGTACAGGTGCAAGTTGTGATCTGTTTGTCAGGTCTTTGCGGAATACGCACTCCAAGTATCAGCCGGTGGGCATTATTGACGATGCGCGCAATACCATGGGGCTGTATTTCCACGATGTTCAGATTATCGGATCTCTTCTGGATGCCGATCGCGTGGTCGAGCGGCTTAAAACCTGGGATCATTTGCCCAGACGCTTGTTCCTGACCGAACCGATCACGCATTTTGAAAGTGATGGCATCCGCAAGCTGACCAGCTGGTGTGAATCCAACGGTATCGCTGTCTCACGCGTGCCGGGTCTTGGGGAAGAAGGCCAGGATGCCGCCAATGGTTGTATTATCAACCCGGAAGAAATTCTCGAGCGGCCACAAAAAGCTGTCGAACGCTCGATGTTGCGCGAGATGTTCCGTGGGCGCCGCGTATTGGTGACCGGTGCAGGTGGTTCGATCGGTAGCGAACTGGCACGTCAGATTGCCTCTTTCGATCCGGCGGAACTGGTGATGATCGACCATTGCGAGTTCAACGCCTATTCCATCGACATGGATTTGTCGCAGAACTTTCCAGATGTTCCCCGGCGGATGTATATCGCAAGCATTCGCAATGCGTCGCGTGTGAATGACATCTTTGAACGTCATCGCCCCGAGTTGGTGTTCAATGCCGCCGCCCTGAAGCATGTTCCGATGGTTGAGATGAATCCCTGCGAGGGCGTTTTGACCAATGTGATCGGAACCCGTAACGTCGCGGATGCGGCCCGGAACTATGGTGCCATCGCGATGGTGCAGGTTTCCACCGACAAGGCTGTAAACACCACCAATGTGATGGGTGCAACCAAGCGCGTTGCTGAGTTCTACGTTCAGGCGCAGGACCGTGTAACCAACGGAACCGAGGAAGAAACCCGGTTCTTCTCGGTACGGTTTGGCAATGTTCTGGGGTCGTCGGGCTCGCTGATCCCGCTGTTTCAACGTCAAATCTCGAACGGTGGTCCGCTGACCGTGACCGATCCCCGGATGGAACGGTACTTCATGACCATCCGTGAGGCCGTGCAACTGACTCTGGTTGCGGCCGCAAGCGGGTTGAAAATGGAAAGCAGCCACGGAGAGATATTCGTTCTGGATATGGGTCGGCCGGTCAAGATTGTTGATCTGGCCGAACGGATGATCCGCCTTGCCGGGCTAAAGCCTTATGAGGATATCGACATCGAATTCATTGGTATTCGTCCAGGCGAAAAGCTGTTCGAGGAATTGTTTGATGCGTCTGAGAAACGCCACGAATGCGGCATTTCGGGCGTCGGGTCCGCACGGCCCGAGGGCATTCCTGTCGCCCGCCTGCGCGCCATGATCCGGAAACTGGAACAGGCTGCGGCAGAAGGTGACGAACTGGCAGCCAAGCGCCTGCTGAAAGAGCTCGTGCCAGGGTATGGTGCAAATGGCCTGCGTCCGGTTCCGATCTCGGAATTTTCATCCAAGCCCATTTTCAAAAGCGCTGGCACAAACGCAGCAAATGCGGTCAGTCAGTCTGAAGGAGAAAACCCGGAACTGCTGCCCGCTGGCAGCTGATTTAGCATTGTTTTTTCTGGTGTCGGTTATTTTGCCGAATTTGGTTTCTGTGTTTAATATTTCCGCCGAAAGGGCCAACATTTGATGGCGAGGCTTAATATACGCTCGGCTTTAGCGCCGTCAGAGGAACGTGCGCAGGTGGTACGGTTTCTCTGGGCCGGCCTGATCAACACGGCGTTTGGCTATAGCGTGTTTGCACTTTTGATTTTTGCGGGCATGCATCCACAGCTTGCGCTTCTGCTTCAGTTTATTTTGGGTGTGATCTGGAATTTTTGTATCCACGCCCGGTTTGTCTTTGGCGTGCAGGGATACCGCCGTTTCCCGCTATATGCGATGTCTTATGTCGTGCTGTATTTTGTGAATGCGCTGCTTTTGCGCGGTTTGATGCAGGTTGGGCTTGATCCCTATTTGGCACAGGCGGTCGCGTTGGGGCCCGTTGTCATATTGTCTTACCTCATGATTTCGCGTGCGCTTGGCCGGGGTCAGGCGATGGATCGGAGGGGCTGAGATGAGCGATGCGAGAATATCAAGCTTTAAGGGCACCACCCCGTCAAGTACGCGCATGGGTGCTATGCTTGGGATCGTGACCGCTGGTCTGGGGCTTGTGTTGCTGATTGCCGGTTTGTTCGGCCGCCTGATGACCTATGATCTGCGCCGGGATGAGCTGATGTTCGTCCCTCCGGCGCGTTTGCTCGGAGAGTGGGAGCTTTATTCGGACTTCTTCTACAATCACGTCCCTTATTCGGCGTGGTATTACCTTGGGTCCGGCATTCTGTTCGATGAGTTTGGCCTGTTGGGGTCCGCTCGGATCGGCCTGTTTCTGGCCTGGCTTGGATTGATCGCGGCGACTGGCTGGGTAACGCTGCGCTTGTCGGGATCACCGGTTCTCGCTGTCTTTTCAATTATCGGCATTGTGACATGCGAGCTGTTTCTGACCGGTGCCGGTATGGCCGCAACCAACAATCTGTTGCCACTGCCATTTGCGGTCATCGGGCTTGGCCTGTTTTTGATCGAGACGTCAAAGCCCGCGCCGCGATTTTTGACGCTGGTCCTATCGGGTGTCGCTTTGTCTATTGCGGCGGGGATGAAGGTCAGTGCGGTACTGTTTATTCCGCCGATTGCTCTTGCCGCATTCTTGTTGCCTGCGGATGTTTCGATGGCACGACGACTGAAAGCCGTGGTTCTGCCGCTGCTGATCGGAGGGTTGAGCGGGGCCTTGCCCCTGTTTGCCTTCCTGCTCGCTGATCCGGGCGTCTTTCTGGCGCATGTCTTGGGGTTTCACACCGGACCACATGTCGCCTATTGGGAGGCCAACGCCGCAACAGAACCGGGGCTGGCCCTGGGATTGTCGGGCAAGTTGATGCTGGCCCATTCGGCATGGGTGGCCGGAGTGGGCCTAGTGATGGTTATGGCCATTCTGTCCGTGCTTTGGATTATCCTGCGTGGTGGTGCGCGTGTCGACGAAATGCAGCCCTCGCAACTGCGGCATGGTGGTGTTGTTCTGGCGATCATTATCCTGACTGCCTCAATGGCTTTTGTCCCAACGCCCGGTTTTCCGCAATATTATATCCAGCCTCTGGTCTGTCTGCCTCTGCTGCTCGCGGTTCTGTTTCGTCGGCTTGACCCGCCACGGCGGCACGAGGCAGTGCCTGTGCTTGCGGCAGGTATTGTCTTGATGGTCATCCTGGGACTCCCGCGTATCGGGATGGGCCTGGTCTCGCTGACAGAGCCTTCGAAGTTCACCTCGGCCCGCTTTGCCGGTTCCGGTGCTGTCCTTCGGGATGCGGTGGCAGGCAGTACACTGCCTGATGGTCCGGTCGCGACTTTGCTGCCGATCTATGCGCTTGAGGCGGGCCTGAGCGTTTATCCAGAATTTGCAACGGGGCCATTCGCTTACCGAATTGCACCCTTCACGGATCCGGAACTTGCCGGCAAATATGTGATGGCAGGCGCCGAAGACTTACCGGCCCTGTTTGCAGATAACCCGCCTTCGGCTTTCCTGCTTGGATACGATTCCGTTCTGGAAGCCCCATTGTTGAGCTATGCGCGGGCAAACAACTACCGCCCAGTCGAATTATCAGGTCTGAACAACCGCTACGGCCAAGGTGTGGTATACTTGAAAGCTGCAGGGGCTGAACAATGACCAGTGCCTACGCGACTCAACCTGCCTATATTTTTCCTGGGCGGGACCATTCACATGACCATCAATTCTATTGATCGAATAAAGGAAGGATAGACAATGAAAACGGTACTTCTGGCTGGTGGACTAGGCTCGCGTCTGGCCGAAGAAACGGTTTCCATTCCCAAGCCCATGGTTGAAGTGGGCGGGCGTCCGATCATCGCACGCGTGATGGATATCTACAGCCATTTCGGGCATCGTGATTTTGTTGTGGCTGCCGGGTACAAAGCATTGCTGCTGAAGCAGTTCTTTGCCAATTATCACCTGATCGCCAACAATATATCGGTATCGTTGGACACTGGGGAATTGCAACTGGTCCCTTCTGCTCCGGGCGGGTGGAATGTGTCAGTGGTCGACACCGGTGCGCATACCATGACCAGTGGTCGTATCCGTCGGCTCAAGGATTGGCTGACTCCTGATGAGCCGTTCATGTGCACCTATTCGGACGGCGTAGGAAATATCGACATCAATGCACTGATTGATTTCCACAAATCACACGGCAAGCTGGCGACCGTAACTGCGGTTCAGCCCCCGGCGCGGTTTGGTAACATCGAGCTCAAGGGCGACAGGGTTGACGCCTTCACAGAAAAGGTCCGCAATCGCGAAACCTGGATCAATGGCGGCTTCTTCGTCTTCGAGCCGGGTGTCTTGGACTATATGGTTGATGACAATGAGCCGCTGGAACAGACCCCGCTGACCCAGATGGCCCGCGACGGAGAGTTGATGGCCTATCGCCACGATGGGTTCTGGCATCCGATGGATACTCTGCGCGACAGGAATACGCTGGACGGTCTGTGCGAAGGTGAAACGCCGCCCTGGCTTAATTTCAACGAAGGTTCGGGCAAGAGCTACCCAGCTCTGGCGATATGAGGTGAACCGTGAGCGGGCAGGTCAATTCTCAGTTTGATGGCGTTTTTGCCGGCCGCCGTGTTCTTGTGACCGGGCATACCGGATTCAAGGGCGGGTGGATTTGTGCATGGCTGAGGCGTCTGGGGGCAGAGGTGACAGGCTTGTCACTGCCTCCCGAACAGGGGCATTCATTCTTTGATGCCTGTTCTGTTGACGGGCTGACCGACAGTCGGATTGCGGATATCCGCAATCGTCAGGCGGTGCTGGATACACTGTCAGGCGTGGACGCTGAAATCGTGTTCCACATGGCCGCCCAACCCTTGGTGCGCCGGTCTTACAGGGATCCTGCCGAAACCTTTGCGACCAATGTATCTGGAACGGCCCATGTTCTGGATGCCGCTTTGGGGATGCGCTCACTGAAGGCGGTGGTCGTTGTCACCAGTGACAAATGTTACGACAACAAGGAATGGACCTGGGGTTATCGCGAAAACGATCCGATGGGCGGCAGGGACCCGTATAGCGCCTCGAAAGGCTGTACCGAGCTTGTGGCGCAATCTTATGGTCATTCCTTCTTTTCATCAGCGGACGGGCCGCAACTGGCAACAGTCCGGGCCGGGAATGTGTTCGGAGGGGGCGACTGGGGCGAAGATCGGCTTATCCCCGACGTGATCCGCGCATCCGAGGCGGGCGAACCGGTGGTTATCCGCAGCCCGCTCAGCGTGCGCCCCTGGCAGCATGTTCTTGAACCGCTGTCGGGCTATCTGGCCTTGGCCGCGCGAATGTATCGGGATGGGCAAAGCTTTGCTGGCGCCTGGAATTTTGGCCCTGATGTGTCGGGGACGGTGGATGTCCGGCAGTTGGCAACCTTGATGCAGGATGCCTGGGGCGACGGAGCGCCACAGTTTTCGATGGCGTCTGCTGAACAGACATCTGCCGCGCCGCATGAGGCAGGTATTCTTCGACTGGACAGCACTAAGGCGCAAACGGGATTGGGTTGGCGTCCGCAACTGACATTGCCCGAAGCCGTTCGCCTGACAGTAGACTGGTACAAGGCCCATGCCGCCGGTGCGGAGATGGGTGGGATCACAAACAATCAGATCGGGTTCTACAGTGACCTGATGTCTTCACGGGATTTCGACCGGGCTCCGGTCGCCGCGCAATAGCGGGTTATTGAGGAGAAAAGAATAATGCGAGTGAATTACGGTCAAACCGTGCATGGCCAGGAAGAGATCGACGCGGTTGTCGAAGTTCTGAAAACGTCCACCCAGATGGGCCCCAAAGTGCGCGAGATGCAGGAAAAAGTGGCTGCTTTGTTTTCCAAACGCCACGGCATCATGGTGAACTCGGGGTCATCGGCGAACTATCTCGCGGTCGAGATTCTGGACTTGCCAAAGGGCAGCGAAGTTATCACTCCGGCCCTGACTTTTGCCACGACGGTTGCTCCGCTTGTCCGTCAGGGCCTGATCCCGACCTTTGTGGATGCCGCGGTCGGGACCTATAATATCGACGTAGACGCGATCGAACGCATGATTACGCCAAATACATCTGCCGTCATGATCCCGTCACTGATCGGAAACCTGCCAGATTGGCGCCGTATCCGCGAGCTGGCCGATGCGCATGGTCTGAAGGTAATTGAAGACAGCGCTGACACGCTGGGCGCAACCATCGACGGTACAAGCACGGGCGTCTATTCCGACGTCTCTACCACCAGCTTTTACGGCAGCCACGTCATCAATGGCGCCGGGAATGGCGGCATGTTGTGCGTGAATGACGAAGAGCTTGGCCGCAAGGCGCTTTTGCTGAGGTCCTGGGGGCGGTCGTCCTCGCTGTTTGTGGAATCCGAGGCCATCGAGAACCGGTTCAACGTCAAACTGGATGGGATCGAGTATGATGCCAAATTTCTGTTCGAGGATCTTGGCTATAACGTTGAACCTTCGGAAATCAGCGCGGCATTCGGGTTGGTGCAGCTGAGCAAACTGGACAACAACATCCGCGTGCGCGAAGAGGCCTTCGCTGCTCATCGCGCCTTTTTTGCCCGCTATGAAGACTGGTTCATCCTGCCTGAACAACTGCCGAACTCGCGCACCGGGTGGCTGGCCTTCCCGCTGACATTGCGCGAAGGTGCCCCATTCACACGGCGCGAGATGCAGATATTCCTTGAGACTTCGGACATTCAAACTCGGCCCGTCTTTACCGGAAACATTCTGCGTCAGCCTGCCATGAAGCAAGTAGAATACCGAGCAGATCCCGCGGGCTATCCCAATTCCGATGCGGTTATGCGCGGGGGTATCCTGCTGGCTTGTCACCATGGTCTGATACAAGCGCAAATCGATTATATGCATGCAAAATTTGAAGAATTTGCATTGAAATTCCAAGGAGCACTGGTCTGATGAACGATCAAAGCATCAATACGTCTGTTCGCACGACCTGCCGGACCTGCCGGTCTACCAACCTTATGCTTGTGCTGCCGATGGGCGATCACCCGCCCGCCAATATGTTCGCACGGCCCGAGCAAAAGGATGTTCCGCAACCGGCTTTCCCGCTGAATACTCAGGCCTGTCTGGATTGTGGCTTGATCCAGGTTGCAGATCAGGTGCCTGCTGATTTCTTTACGGACTATCTTTATGTCCCGTCCGGTGCGGCAACAATGCACACGCATTTCGCCGAACTCGCCTCGGTCGCGGTAGAGCGTGCGCAAGGTGGGCTGATCATTGATATCGGTTGTAATGACGGGCTGATGCTGTCCCATGCCAACGATCAGGGCGGGCGCACATTGGGCATCGACCCGGCGGCCAACCTTGCCAAGATCGCAGGTGAACGGGGCGTCCGGGTCCATGTCGACTTTTTCAACCGCGCCACCGCACAGCAGATTCGCGAAACCGAAGGGCCGGCCAGCGTCATCACGACGACCAATACCTTCAACCATATAGACGATCTGCACGGCTTTACCGAAGGTGTTCTGGACCTGTTGACAGATGACGGCGTCTTCATCATCGAAGTGCCTTGGGGCAAGATGATCCTCGAGACCAACGAGTTCGACAATGTTTATCACGAACATGTCTCTGAACTGAGCCTTCTGTCCGTCGTCAAACTGGGCCAGTCCGTTGGGCTTGATGTAGTGGATGTCACAAAACTGCCGGTTCATGGCGGTTCGATGCGCGTGTTCATGCAACCCGCCGCGCTGAACAAAACCCCGGCGCCGATTGTTGCTGATATGCTGGCTGACGAAGATGCCGCGGGCATGACCAACAAAGAGGCATACGAAGCATTTGCCGAGCGTGTTCACGCGATGCAGGAAAGCCTTGTTTCCATGCTGGCCGAGCTTAAGGCATCTGGCAAAACGATTGCTGGCTACGGTGCGCCCGCTAAGGGTAACACGTTGCTGAACTATTTTGATATCGGCACGGAAACTCTGGATTTTCTGGTTGACCGGAACACGTTGAAACAGGGCCTGTATTCGCCGGGCAAGCTTATTCCTGTATTGGCCCCCGAAGCGGTCATGGAACGCAGACCTGATTACCTGCTGGTTTTGGCCTGGAATTTCTTTGACGAAATCCGCGAGCAGATGGCTGATTTCGAAGCCGCTGGCGGCAAGTTCATCGTGCCTTTGCCAATGCCAGTAGTTATTCCCTGAAGGGAAAACAATGACGCGCGTACTGATCACCGGAGCCAGCGGATTCATCGGCTCTCATCTGGCTCGGGCCTGTTTGGCCCGGGGCGATGAGGTCGCTGTGCTTACGCGGCCGGGTTCCTCTCTGGACCGTTTGCAAGGTGCTTCGGGAATCCGCTTTTTCACCGATGGGTATTCGGATGTTGCCGCGATCAAACGCGTCGCGAATGCGTTCCGACCCCAGGTAGTTCTGCACACCGCCGCGCAGACAAAATTTGCCGAGACTGATGACCTGGCAGATCTGAATGCCAGTATTTTGCAAAATCTCTCGACGCTGGTTGCGATCCTGTCGGCTTTGGCCATCTGTGATCAGCCGCCCAATGCGTTTGTGCGCACCGGATCCATTGCGGAATATGGTGATATCAAGCTGCCCTATGTCGAAACTTCGCGAGAGAACCCGCGAAATTCCTATGGCGCCTCTCTGGTGGCCGGAACGCACTATATTGAAATGGCTCAGCCCCGGCTGCCGTTCAAGGCTGTTACGGCTCGGTTGGCGCTGACCTATGGTCCCGGACAGTCAGAAGACTTCTTCATACCCCATGCCATTGGCCGCCTGTTGCGGAAAGCCCCGGTTTTCCTTCATCGTCCACATGATCGGCGTGATCTGATACATATTGACGACATAGTCGAAGCGCTGCTTCTGATTGCTGACGCGCCGGACAAGGCGGGGTCGGTCATTAATGTTGTCACCGGCGATGCTCCGGATATGGCCGCGGTCGCAAGAGAGTTGCAGGTGTTGACCGGAGCAGCTCCGGATATGGTTTCCTCTGCGCCGCCGAAGGATGACCCGATATTGTTGGTTTCGGATCCTTCACAGATGGCGGAACGTTATGGCTGGTCGGCAAAAATCGCTTTGCGTGAAGGCCTTGAAAGGACGGTTCAATGGACAAAACAGTCACAACAAGCGGAGATGAACGCGTGACTTTGGTTTCAATCCTGATCCCCGCTTTGAACGAAGAAGATAACGTTCGCACGGCCTATGAACGTGTGACCAAGGTGTTTGACGATCTGCCCTCTTATGAGCCCGAGATCATTTTCACTGACAACCATTCCACGGATCGTACATTTGAAATCCTGTCGGATATTGCTGCTGCTGATCCCCGTGTCCGGGTTATCCGGTTTGCCCGCAATATGGGATATCAGTCATCAGTTCTGACGGCCTATCGATCCGCAAACGGGGCCTGTTCGATCCAACTGGATTGCGACATGCAGGACCCGCCCGAGCTGATCCCGCAGATGCTGGATACCTGGCGGCAGGGATATCACGTGGTTTACGGCATTCGCCGTAGCCTGCCGGACGGCCCCATCGTCGCTGCCGCGCGGCGCGGCTTTTATGCGTTGATCGACATGATCAGCAATGATGATTTGCCGAGAAATGCGGGCGAGTTTCGGCTGACTGACCGGCGTATTCTGGACGAGCTGCGCCGGGTCGATGATCGCTCTCCTTATGTTCGCGGGTTAATCAGTGGGATGGGTTTCCGCCAGATCGGCTTTGAATATGATCGCAATGCGCGCACCGCTGGCGAGTCGAAATTTCCGTTTCGGGCCATGCTGTCGCTTGCTGTCGACGGGTTGATCAACCACTCGCTTCTGCCCTTGCGCCTTGCCTCGATGATCAGTCTGACGGTTGGCACAGGGACGTTTTTGCTGATGATCGGATATGTGATCGGCAAGCTGTTCTTTGGCCAGAACTGGCCGGGCGGTTTTGCCACGACCACCATCCTGTTGCTGCTGTCTATGACCTTGAATGCGATGTTCCTGGGAATAATGGGCGAATATATTGGGCGGATTTTCCTGCAGTCCAAAGACTTGAACCGACCCATTGTCGAACAAGAGTTGAACCGTCCGGAAACTCTGGATCTGGTACAGCAAGCTGATCGTGTAAAAAGCGCCGCTGAGTGAAAAATGAAACTATTATTGGTGCAAGCTGGGTTCGGAGCAGGCGGTGCGGAAAAGATCGCCGCAATGATCGCCGCGCATCGGATCTCGGCCGGGGACGAGGTTCACGTCGCCGGGATGGCGACAGAGGATTCTGGTTCCTACTTCGCCTATCCTGAGTGCGCGCATTTGCACATGATTCAGCCGCTAAAGATTTCGCGGCGACTGACGCAGGCACGGCGCTACTTGCATATTCGCAAGGTCATCCGGGCTGTGCGTCCCGATCTGATCATCTCGTTTCTGACCAAGGTGAATGTGCTGACCATGTTGGCCGCGCGTGGAACCGGGGTGCCGGTTGTAATTTCCGAGCGGAACAATCCACTGGTCCAAAGCGGAAATCCCATGTGGCTGAAAGCGGTGAACAGGCTTGCGCGGGGGGCGTCCGGAATTGTCATGCAGACCGAACGTGCGCGTTTGGATTTGCCTGCGGACCTGATCCCAAAGGCCAGTGTAATCCCCAATCCATGTGCTCCGCTGGGGGGGATCCACATCGGGTCCGGACAGACCCGGCTTGTGGCTGTCGGGCGTTTGGATCGTCAAAAGGGGTTCGATATGCTGCTGCGGGCAATGCCCGAAGTGCTGCGCGACAACCCAGACATCCGGTTGACGATCTTTGGCGAGGGCCCAGAGCGCGACGCGTTGGAACAGCAGATCTCTGCTGCGAATTTATCGGATGTAGTATCATTGCCCGGCGCCAGCCCAAAACCCGGAGACTGGATGCAAGACGCGGATATTCTTGTATTCCCGTCTCGCTTTGAAGGGTTCCCGAATGTAGTTGCCGAGGCCACGGTCACAGGTCTGCCGGTCATATCGTTCGATTGCGCCTATGGGCCACGGGAATTGATCCGCGACAGGGAAAACGGATTGCTTGTTCCGGCCGAGGATGTTGCCGGTCTGACCAAGGCGATTTTCAGCCTGTCAAAGGATGATGCCTTACTGCATAAAATGCGTCAGAATGCGCGCCATAACAGGGAATGGCTGGAACCGCAGCACGTCCTGTCGGACTGGGATTCTTTGATTGCCAATGTGCAAATCGGAGTTGCTGCCAAAGCCGGCACGGCTAAAGGTCTGACAGAACTTCTGTAAGCTGGTCTAAGCTGGTGACCGTGGCATATGCGGTATGCTGGGTACTGGGTGGAATAGGATCATGAACCGCTCCGGGCCGGAGGATTTGAACCGTCCGCCAGCCTCGGGCATTCGGGGTGATAAAATCCTTGGCCGGATTGTCCGCGACATAGACCATTCTGCGCGGGTTTTGCGCGGCCAATTCCATCTCTTCATAGGCGCGGGGATGCGGTTTCCCGTAGCCATCCGGCCAGGCGCCGGTCGGGCGGATATGCGCAATAAAGCGGTCCAGATCCAGCGCGGCGATCTTGTTGCGCTGCATCTTTTCGGGCCCGTCGGTGATCAACCCCATCGGCTGATCTGCGTTTGTCAAAAACCGCTCGGCGTCTTCGCACAGCGAAATGAGGGGCGGGTGTGATCGGTATTTGCTGATCAGGTCCTGTATGAAAGAATCGGTCGCATCAAGGCCGGTCTGCGCGCAAGCCACATTGAATATGCGTCGTCTTTCCCCCGCATTGTACGCGGCCTGACAGTGTTGCCCGAACCCTTCAGCGCCGGTTTTTTCGTGGACCCAACCGTTCAGCCAGTTATAGCCGCTAAAGGCAAAATCTCGCTCCAGATACAGGGTGTCGTCCAGATCAAATACCAGCATCAGCCCTGATACACCGCACTGTCATATCGCATCATTT
Source organism: Ruegeria sp. YTSA105 (assembly GCF_059610225.1). Taxonomy (NCBI): domain Bacteria; kingdom Pseudomonadati; phylum Pseudomonadota; class Alphaproteobacteria; order Rhodobacterales; family Roseobacteraceae; genus Ruegeria; species Ruegeria sp. YTSA105. Next base: position 207,764 of record NZ_JBXWNE010000004.1, on the reverse strand, counting down.
TCACACCATCGCGCCAGTTGTTATTGGCGGTTGACGGTAATTCGGCAACCTCTTCCAAAAGCCACTGTGCGAACTGTGCGCCCGCATGATCGGCCAGAGGGTAGCCACCCCCGAAACGCGCATTGATCTCAAGCACTGCGGGGCCATGTTCTGGGTCATCGATGATCTGAAAACAGGCGACACCGCGCAGATCGGGCAGGGCCTGTGCAATGCCTTCGGCGATGGTTTGCAGATCATTGCGTCGCCTGGTTTCACCCTTTTCAACCTCACCGGCGCGGATCTGTATGCGCAGATGCGGGATCACCGTGCAGAGCTGACCCGAGGCATCGACAAACATGTTGATTGTGTATTCCGGTCCGTTCAGCTTGTCCTGAAAGATCATCGGTTCGGGGAATTCAGAGGGGACATCAGCGAGGGTTTCGAATACGTCCAGCCCCCGGCTTGCACTGCCGCCACTTGGCTTTGCAAAGATGGGCCAACTGATGTCCTGTGGCCGCTCTAGCAATTCCTGATGATCCAATGTGCGCGGAACTGGAACCCCGGCTTCGGACAGTTTCTGGATTGTCAGGCGCTTGTCCCGGACAACCTCGATCACGTTCACCGGCGAGACATGGACTCGCGCGCCCAGATTGGCAAAGGCGGGTGCGGCCTGTGCCAGGGGCATCAGTTCCGGGTCGATTGTGGGGATCACCAAGCTGACCCCGTGTTGACGCACAATCTCAAGGATCGAGGTTGCATAATCGGGGCTGTCACATCGCGGCACGGCGGCGGCGTGATCGGCCAGTGCACAGGCCGCGCTTTCATCTGGGTTCAGGTCGCAGGCGATGATGGTCAGATCTATATCCAGACGATCCGCAGCCGCCCTGAAGCATTGCAGCAGGCCAACACGGCGACCCGCCGACGTAATCAGGATTGCCAGACATTTTCGCGCCATCGGAAACTCACCAATTCATAAACAATTATACGTGCTTAACCTAGCACAGGGTGTCTTGCCCTGTGAACGGGGTAGGGGTGAGTTTGCCTCAATATTGTTTTGAGTTGCGGCAATCCGACAGTGCGGACCCTGCCAGAGATATGCAGCAGTGCGGTTCAATGAAAATCCCGGCTTGGAAACAGCCGCTTTGCCTGATCCCGTGGGTGCATTGCCCTGGCAGGATAGCGGGATTTCTTCGGTGTATCATCAGTGCGGGACCCTTCGGTGCTTAGGACCTCTGGTTGCGGGTGCCCCAATTCGGAAAGCTTATGTGACATGTCCTGAACGTCCTGGGCGATCAGGTGCACGATAATCCCTTCACGCTGCAGATACCCTGTGATCCGCAGCAGGCGCCCGCCCATCACGGCCCGGCGGAAACGCTCATAAACCTTGGGCCAGACCACCACATTGCTGACCCCGGTTTCATCCTCTAGCGTCAGGAAAATTATGCCCGACGCCGTGCCCGGCCGCTGACGGGTGATAACCAGACCACAAACGCTGTGCCGCCCCAGGGGCACCTCTAGCAAGGCGACATGTGTGGTCAGCCCTGACAGAGAGGGGCGCAGCAGTTCCATCGGGTGGGCCCGCAGGGTCAGGCGGGTGGCAACATAATCCTCGACCACCTCTTCGCCCAGCTGCATGGCGGGCAGGTTGACCGGGGGTTCGTGAACCGTTTCCCCGTCAATCGGATCATTGAACAAGGGCAGAGGTTTGGGGCTTTGAATGGCTTTGACCTGCCAGAGTGCATCGCGCCGGGTCAGCCCCATATCGGAAAAAGCGTCTGCCTCGGCCAGGCGCGTTAGTACATCAGGCCGCAGCCCCGCACGCAGCCACAGCGCCTCTGGATCCTGATAGCCATTGCCGCGGGCGGCCTCAATCCAGCCGGCGTCTTCTTCCCTGAACCCCTTGATCTGGCGGAATCCCAGCCGCAGCGCCAGCGCGCCATCGGGGCGGCGTTCCAGTATATTGTCCCACTCGGAATGATTGACGCAGATAGGGCGGATTTCGACCCCATGCTCGCGGGCGTCGCGCACGATCTGAGCGGGCGCGTAAAACCCCATGGGTTGAGAGTTCAAAAGCGCGCAGGCAAAGATCGCCGGGTGATGGCGTTTCAGCCAGGCCGAGACATAGGCAAGCATGGCAAAGGCCGCCGCATGGCTTTCCGGGAACCCGTAATCGGCAAAGCCTTCGATCTGGGAAAAACACTGCTCAGCTACTTTGATGTCATAGCCGTTGCCCAGCATCCCATTGATGAATTTATCCCGGAATGTGCCGATTGTGCCCATTCGCCGGAACGTAGCCAATGAGCGGCGCAGATGGTCGGCCTCTTCCGCCGTGAATCCGGCCCCGACCACGGCAATCTGCATGGCCTGTTCCTGAAACAGGGGGACGCCCAATGTGCGCGCTGTCACCTGTTCCAGTTTCGGGCCAAAGGGTTCGGGGTTTTCCAGCCCATTGCGTCGCCGGATATAGGGCTTCACCATATCCCCTTGAATGGGGCCAGGGCGCACAATGGCAACTTCGATTATCAGGTCATAAAGCTCGCGGGGGCGCATCCGGGGCAGGAAATTCATCTGCGCCCGACTTTCGACCTGAAAGACGCCGATCGCATCCGCCCGGCAGAGCATGTCATATGTGGCGGTGTCGTCCTGAGGCACCTTGGCGATGCTCAGGGTCTGGCCTTCATGCTGTTGCAGCAGGCCAAAGGATTTGCGCAGACAACTGAGCATACCAAGCCCCAGCACATCGACTTTCAGGATGTTCAGAGCATCAATATCATCTTTGTCCCAGCAGATGACGGTGCGGTTTTCCATTGCGGCATTTTCAATCGGGCAAAGCTCGTCCAGGCGTCCTTTGGTGATCACAAAACCACCAACATGCTGGGACAGATGGCGGGGAAAGCCGATGATTTCGCCAATCAGATGAATGGTTTGCATGAGGCGCCGGTCGCTGAGGTCCAGCCCCAGCTCGCGAATACGGTCCAGATCAACGCCGCCATTGCTCATGCCCCAGATCTGGCTCGACAGCCCAGCGGTCACATCCTGCGACAGCCCCATGACCTTGCCCACCTCGCGAATGGCTGCACGGGTGCGGAAATGGATGACAGTTGCGCAAAGACCAGCACGTTCGCGGCCATATTTCTCGTAAATCCACTGGATCACCTCCTCACGCCGCTCATGCTCGAAATCGACATCAATATCCGGCGGCTCGCCCCGGTATCTGGACACGAATCGCTCAAAGACCATGGCGATCTGGTCGGGGCTGACATCCGTGATGCCCAAGAGGTAACAGAGCACCGAATTGGCCGCGGACCCGCGCCCCTGACACAGAATGCCCTGCGACCGGGCATATTGTACGATGTCATGTACAGTCAGGAAATAAGCGGGAAACTGCAGATCCGCGACCACCGCCAGTTCCTTGCGCATCAGCCCGACCACCGTGTCGGGCGGCCCTTCGGGGTACCGGCGCTGCAACCCTTCGTGTGCCAGACGTTCCAGACGCGTTTGCGGATGTTCCCCGCTTGCAATCTCATCGGGGTATTCATACGAAAGCTCCGCCAGATCAAAGCTGCACCTGTCGGCAATCTCCATCGTGCGCCGCAAGGCGCTGGGGTGATGGCGGAACAGCCGGACCAGATCCTGGCCGGATTTGAGGCGGCGTTCGGCATTGGGGAATGCGCGGGTGCCGATCTGATCAATCGTGATGTTTTCACGCATGCAGGTCAGGATATCGGCCAGTTGCTTGCGGTGGGCGCGGTGCATCAGAACATCCCCGACCGCCACCATGGGGGCGCAGCTTTTCTGGGCCAGTTGGGCGCATTCGGCCAGATAGGCCTGATCGCTGCCGTCATAGCGCGGAACAGCGCCCAGAAAAACATGATTGGGAAAGCGCCGTCGCACGGACTGAATATCTGATGCGGCCTCTGACAGGGTGGTCTGGGGCAGGGCGATCAGGATCATGCCCTTGCAGGCCGTCAGCATGTCTTGCGTATAGAGCTCGCAATCGCCCTTATCTGTACGCCGTTTGCCCAGAGTCAGCAGGCGGGCCAAGCGTTTGTAGGCTGCCAGATCACAGGGCAACGCCACCCAATCTACCGCACTGTCGCGCAGCAGCAGCCGGCAGCCGGTAATCAGTTTAGGCAGAACAGTGCAGTCCGGTTTCGCAAGCGCCTGCCTGTGGCCAACCTCCTGCCGGGAAGAGGCATCAACACGATGTTCGGATCTGATTTGAAGGGGCTGTTTGGTCTGCCGCTTAAGCTCTCGCAGTGCCGACCATGCGCGCACAACCCCTGCCAATGAATTGTGATCCGTGATGGCTATTGCCGACAATCCCAGCTCGGCGGCGCGCAGGACAAGCTCTTCGGGGTGGGAGGCCCCGGTCAGAAAGGTGAAATTCGTGGTGACGCACAGTTCGGCATACCCCAGCCCCTGTGCATGGGGTTTTGGCATGTGGCGATGCAGGGCGTCTATCGGGCGGTTTGCGGCGATCATGCGAACTCTCCCTGTACAAACCAGCCCGGATTCTGAGGCGTGTAAAACAGCCAGAGCCTGCGCCCCTGCGTGGTTTCCACTCGCCAGTAATCCCGCAGACCGGACCGCCAGCTTTCATCCTGATGCCACCACTCGGGCGCGATGCGTTCGGGGCCCGTGGCATGGCCGGTTGTCAGGGACATACGTCTCCAGCGGAACCGCGCGGGCGGATGCGGGCCGGTTGCCGCAATAGGTTCGGGTGGAAACAGGTAGAGCGGGCGTGGGTTCAGGATGCTCCAGCCGCTGGAGGGGTTGGAATAGGCGGCGGCCGCGATGATGAAACTGTGTTCGGGAATATGGCTGTCCGCAGGTAGGAAACGCTGTATGTTTTCAAGCCCGACCCGGGTGCCCAGCCGGGTGATCAGGTCATCCAGCCGGCTCTTGCTGTGGTCCGACACATGGCTGATTTGTTGTACTGGCAGCGCTTCAACCCCGGTGGCCTCCAACCGCATTTGATCAATGCCAAAACCGGCATCTATTTCCCCCAAACCGCGTTCGAACAAAGACAGGATACGCTGAGGATCGCGCAGAGGTCGGGCCAGACGCAGTTCAACCTGCTGGCAGTCCTGGTCCACCCGACGCAATGTCATGCAAAGTTTCCGGGCGCCCATCTCTTGCGCCTTCAGCTTGGTGCAGAGCTGGGCCAACAGCCGTTCGGTACCAGCCATCACGTCCGACAGTAATCCGATGGAGTCCGGCAGGGTCATGCGCACCGCGTAATGGGGGGGATCGGACAGCGGCGTGATTGCTTCGGGTTGCGCGCCCAGAGCCTGATCCAGCCTGAGCAGCAGACCGGGACCAAAACGCCGTGTCAGCGGTGCGCGCGGTGCTGCCGCCAATGTACCAATTTTGCGCAGGCCCATGCGCTGTAAGGCGACCGAGGTCTTCTCATCCAGACGCAAGGCCGCCACCGGCAGCGACTTTAGGGCCGTCAGCATATTGCCAGAGGCTGCGACCCCCTCGTTATAACGGGCAAGCGCCCAAGCCGCACCGCGCGTATCCCCCAACCCGATCTGCACCCAGAGCCCTGCGCGCGCAAACCGTCCGCGCATATCAGCCAACATCGCCTCTTCGCCGCCAAAGAGATGGGCTGACCCGGTGACGTCAAGCACCAGCCCATCCTCGCCTTCCATCCCCACCCAGGGGCAATAGCGCGTTGCCCAGCGACGCAGGATGTGCAGGAAACGCATATCGGCCTGAGGATCGGCTGTGCAGCTTTGCAAAGCGGGGCAAAAGGCGCGCGCATCCGCATAGGACATGCCCTGATGCAGCCCCTGTTCCGCAGCCTGAGCGTTCAGACAATAAATACGATTGGCATTCTGTTGTTTGAGCGTCAGGACAAAGGGCCCATTCACCAGGCGTCGACGCAGAACCCGGTCGCTTGCCAACCGAGGAAACCACAATGAAACGACGCGACGCTGCATTCCATCGAACATGCCAGATACCAATATGTTCTTGATTTGTTCTTTTTATGCTTCCGCTTTTACAGAGTCGAGTCTTTTGGATCAAACGCCGGCAGATAGTGCCACCGGGATCAAGTTGTTTCGGCTTCGAAGGGAAAGGCGGCCCTTTTAGGCATCAAACCGCGGCAGCCATTACTCGGACTCTCATTCCTGTCGCAAAAATCTTCGGATCTTGAAAAAAGACAGGGCCGGTCCAAAGACCGGCCCTGCGACTGTTCATATGTATCGGTATTAGTTTGACGCGGCGTTCAGCTTTTCGTTCTGTTCACGCAGCGTGTCCGAAATGATCGCGTACCATTCGCCGGATTCACGCATTTCGTTCAGGCCCTTGTTGACCATAGCGATGTATTCGCGTGCAAACGGGTTGGTGCGGTGCGCAAGGAAGCTCATCGAGGACAGCGTGGAAACATAGGGGTTTTCTACGATATCTTCCGAGGTCAGGCCCATGTCCTTCATGGTTGCAGCGAAAAGATCGACTTCGAACGCGGCCACATCGGCTGAGCCGGTCAAAACGGCATCCAGACACTCGCGGGCCGAGCTGGGGTGAACCAACGTCAGGTTCTCGGAATTCAAGCCGACTTCTTCAAGTACAACCATGCTCCAGCCGTCCATACGGCACAGGGTTGCACCTTTGAGGTCTTCGAAGGCCGTCGCTTGTGAGTATTCGCTTTCCGGCAGAGTGAAGAAGCCGCCGACGATGTCATAGACCGGAACCGAAGCAACAAACTCGTTGCACCGGGATTCAGTCGCTGCAGACCACTCATAGGTGTGGTTTGTACAATCTGGAACTGTCCAGGCGATCGAGATGTCGAATGCGCCGAGCGGCAAGAGAGTTTCCAAATGCGAAGTCCAGTCGTCGACAAAGCTGACCGAGAAATCACGGCTGTTGCCGGCACGCTGAAGACTTGTGGTCGCCAGGCGGGTCATGATCCCACCACCACTCAGACTTTCGGTCGTGAATGGCTCCCATCCGTTACCCGCTACCAGCTTGATTGGCGGGGCGTAGACGTTCGAACGTTTCACACTGGCCGCACGCTTTTCTTCTGCTGCGATCAGTTCCTGTGCTGACTGGCCATTCGGCAGACTACCGTCTTCACAGGGCAGGGACAGAACCAATCCAGGCGCCAGCGCGTTTGGGTTGGTGATGATGTTGCGGTTGGCGTTGAAGATCGGCTGATAGTTCGAGGTGCCATAAGCCGCGATGGCGATGGTCGCCATCGTGTCACCATCCGCGACGGTATAGTTGCTACAGGCTTCCTGTGCTGCGGCAGCTCCGGCGCTCAGGGCGGTGACGGCGGTGGCCGAAATCACGACTTTCTTCAGGTTAAATTTATACATGTCCACTTCCTCCAGACTTTTTTGAGTTTAGGCCAATAAGGGCCTTAGCCATTTTCCATTTGATAACGCAGAGCGGTTGAGACGATGTCGCGCCACTCTCCTGATTGCTGCATGATCGCCAGACCCTGATTAAGCGTTTCAAGGATCGCTTCTCCATCAGGATTATCCTTGTGAGTCATGATGTTAAGAGACTTGATCGCTGCCAAGTTGGGGTTTTCTACAATGCGATGCTCGTAACCCAGCCGACCGATTGCCTCGACGGCCAGATGGGCCTCAATTGCGGCGATGTCGGCGGTTCCATCCATCAATGCATGGAAACATTCATCCGGCGAAACCGGGCGCAGTATCGTGATCGCGGGCTCGTACAGCCCCACCGCATCCATATGCGACAGAGACCAGCCCTCGGGTCGGCAGATGGTTGCACCGGCAAAATCCGCATATGTCAGGGTCTCTTCATAGCCCGAACCTTCGCGAGCAAAGAACGTGTCCACAACTTCATAGAACGGGTTTGAGAAATTGTAGGTTTCACAACGTGAACGGTCATTTTCAGACAGTGCATCTGCGTCGTCACAATCTGGACGCGACCACGGGAAGGTTGCGTCAAATGCCAGCGTCGGCATCAACAGATCCAGATGTGAAGACCAGTCATTGACGAACTGGATCTTGTAGGACTGTTCCGGCGCTGCGCGCAACATCGCGGTTTCAACAAGATTTGTATATAGACCACGATGCGGCAGAGCTTCATCCGTGAACGGGGAATAGTTGCCGCCAGTGATCAAAATCAACTGACGGTCCCGGATTTCAGGACGTTCACCGGTACCTGCATTGCGGATTAGGGCAGCACCTTCAGCACGCGCGGCCTCGATCTCATCCTTGGCCGCAGCCTTGGCGGCGATGACCGCCTCTGCTTTGGCTTCGGCCACGCGGGACTCGGCTTCGGCGATAGCTTTGGCAGCGCGATCTTCCGCAGCCTTGACAAGTTCGGCGGCCATTTCGGCGGCCATTGCTTCGGCCTCTGTCTGCGGCACGGCAGCCGCGCGCCCGATATCTTCCAAACACGGCAGGGTCAAAACGTCGCCGACGCGGATGACATTGGGATTATTTCCGATTACATCGCGGTTTGCCTCGAAGATGATCCGAAAATCTTCGGTCGAATAGACTGCGATGGTCAGTTCCCGCAGGCTGTCGCCTCGCTGGATTTCATAGGTTGAGCATGCTTCTTGTGCCGAAGCAGCGCCCGTCGCGGCAGCTAGTGCCAGGCTGGATATGATCAGATGGAGTTTCATTGGTCCGGTTGCTTTGCCTCTAGTCGTTTCTTCTGAGTTTGATGACGCCAATCGACGTATTGTCTTGATCCGGGTCGTTCCTGGTTCTCAGTGCCCGCAACAGCGCATCCGCAATATCTTGAGCCAGCGCATCTTCGTTTTCCTCAAGAATTGCCTGAATTTCTGTGTTGCTCAGATATTGCAGCCCATCACTTCCCACGATCAGCACATCCGCGGTGCTAAGACCCAATGGTTCTTCCGGGCAATCGACCTTGGGAATTGCGGCGCCCATTATCACCGAAGTCAGTTGGTTTCGGTCGGGGTGAGACGACGCCTGGTCTGGCGTAAGGGTACCTGCAGCAACCTGAGCATCAATCATCGGAGCCATCGAATGGTCTTCGTTGATTTGGCTGAGGGTACGGTCGCGATAGAGATAAAGGGGGCTGTCGCCAATCGAAATCCAGAAGACGCGCTTTTCCAGCAGCAAAACTCCCAACATGGTTGATCCCATGTTGAAATCTTCACCCTGCTCCTCGCAGTAAGTCGAAATCGCGGCATTTGCCTGCATGGCTGCCAAGGGTAAGGCGTCGATCAGCGCAGTCTCAGCCGGAGCGTCTGCTTCAAGTTCGGTATCCAGTGCATCGCGCCAGGCTTTGACTACCAGTTCAGATGCCACTTCTCCTGCCGCATGCCCACCCATTCCGTCCGCGACGATGACATAGCCCGCATCCGCCGCGTCGAACATACGCGACGCGACCGCGTCTTCCTGCGTGTCGCGCTGACCCTGATCCAGGATCAGCGCAAGATCATATGCCGGGGTCGCCAGCATCAATTAAGCATCCCGCCAATCAAAGCCGTCATCGCAGAAGGCTGCAAAACGGATTGAGGTTTCACTGATCCGGATAAGATCGCCAGTGGAGAGTGGAACCGTGCTGAGAACGGGTTTGCCGTTCAGGCGCACCAGATTGGCCTTGCCGCCATGGCCCAAATAGCATTTGCGGTCTTCCGGGTCATAGGCAATTACCGCATGGTTGCTGCGGGAAATCCCAGTGTCGCCAAAGTCCAGCTGGATCGCCTGATCATCATTACGCCCAATCTGCATCAGGCCTTCTGTCAACGTAACGCTGGAACCGCGGCCGGGGCCGGAAGTTACAACAAGCCATCCCACCGGGAATGTCGCCTGCGCGGCCTCGGTCTTGGCCATAGCCACCGGCTCGGCCGATTCCATCAGGTCCTGAACATGCGTATCCGCGCGCTCGAAGCCCAGGAAGGTGGTTTTCACACGGCTGCGTCTGTCTTCTTTTGCCGCAGGAGCAGGCTGAGGTTGTACCTCGACCTCTTGGGCAGAAGGCGCTTCTGGTTCCGGATCAACTGTCTCGACGACTACGTCTACGACCGGTTCTTCCATCGCCATTTCAGGCGCGGGATCTTCAATCGTGGCTGTCAGTTCTTCGGTTGACACATGCAGTGTCACAACCGGTTCGTCGTCCTTTGGGTCGGCATCAACTGTAACCTCGGTGGCGCTTTGCACTTCGGCGACCACTTCCTCGACGATAATCTCATCGGCAGTGGCTTGTTCTGCTTCGGAGAACTCCGGCATCTTGTCTTCGGGTAATAGTTCTTCGCTTTCATCGTAGCTATCAGCGGTAGTGTTGCCGCCTGCCAGTGCATTACGAAGTGCGTTGAAATCCGCAATCGGTTCAGCGTTATCAGACTCAGGTGCCGCGACCTCCTCGGTTTCGGTCTCTTGAGGTTTGCCGGCACCTTCGAGAAGCCGGCTAAGGGGGCTTTTATATTTAAACATGGTGTCGACACCTTTGTTTCTTGGCACAGGATCTACGTCCCATGGGGCTGCTACTCACCTCTGCACGTTCGGTACACAGGCACTGATGATTGGGAACAAAAAACTCATTTACCTTCTGCGACGGGCCGGTCCCCGTCAGAGTGATGGCTTTCGCTTCACTCTCAGCAAACACACACAGGCAGATCACAATCAGACCGGATCATTACTCCTGTACCAGGGGCATAACCGCACCCGTTTCAGTACCGTTGCGCAGAACTGTAAAGCGGGCTTCAGACTGGTTTTCAGAAACAAGGAGCTGCAAAAGCGCGTCCAGCCCTTCAGGGTTGGTAATGTTCTGACCGGTATGATTTTCCGAGATCAGTACATCGCCTTTGCGCAGGCTACCTGCTGCGGGCGCGTCTGGTGCAGTGTCAACAACAGTTGCCCAGCCGTTTCCATTGCTGTTTCTGATAGTGAACACATAACCATTCTCGAGACCCAACATGCGAATGGCGGGCAGGGCCAGCAATCCGTTCTGCGCACGGGTTTTTCCGAGTTCCCGATAACGGGCAGTGATGCGGATATACCCATCCGGATCGACCTTCAGGTCATCCAAAATCTGGGCGGCAAAACTTGCATCTGCCTGGACCGGCACTCCGTTCAGAGTATAAATCGACGCCCCATGCTGCACCCATTCTCCGATCACGGAAGTATCCAGCGTGGGGTCAATGCCGGTCACGACAACGACGCTGCCAGTCGAGGCGCGGCGTTTCGAGGTCTGGAACGGTATTTCCACATCCCAATGAGAATACGCAATCTGCGTTTCTGCCGGTTGGCCAGCAGCAGCGCTGATTTCTACCGGGTCAGCAGCAACTGGGGCTGTCTCGACAGGTAGCGCTTCGGCGTTTTGCGCCGTGAGGGTATCCGTCTGCTCAACAGGTTCTACGCTTGCGACTTCTTGTTCTGGTGCTTCAGCTTCCGCAGCGGCCGGTTCTGCCGTTTCCACGACCTCTTCCGCAGCGGCCGGTGCCGCCGTTTCCACGGCTTCTTCCGGCTGTTCCGAGGCTGGTGCCTCTGTCTCGGTCACTTGGACCGGCGCTGCTGTCGGTTCGGGGGTTTCTTCGCTGCCACTGAACAAAACGAATCCGCCTGCAGCCAAGGCAACCACCACCGCAGCAGCGCCTGCGATGACTTTACCGCTGCCGCCTGATCCGTTCTTGACGATCGTATCGACCGCAACCGCGGCCTCTTCTTTTTGTGCAAACTTGGCCAGATCGCCCTCAAACTTATCCTCATTACCCAGGGCAATGTCAGGGTTCCCAGCCAACAAGGCAGTCACCACCGCCTCGGCATTTTCACTTTCGGCTTTGATCCGGGCTTGCTCTTCGACTTCGTCCTTACGGTCCATCGCTACGATGACCGAGACCGGACGATAGGCGAACGAGTCAAACATGACGCCGGGACCACGGAACATCCGCAGCCAATCCAGGGCCGTTTGCAGACGATCTGTTGCGTGAACTTCCATCGCTTTGTCGATCGCTTCAAGGAACCCATCGGGATAGTCGCTGTACTGACCTGCGAGGGGCGTATAGGGATCATCCTGGCCATTGTTGAAGGCATTCAGTCGGGTTTGCCCGTCGATCGGACGTTCGCCACTGATGGCGTGATAAAGCGTCGCCGCGAGAACATAGAGGTCGCTGCTGGGTCCCTGATCTGCGCCGCGTACATAGAATTCGTGCGGGGAATAGCCGTCTTTGATAACCCGCAAAGTCAACAGGGCAGCTGATTGATTGGCTGCCTGTTCCCGCGCGGCACCAAAGTCGATGAGGACCGGGTCTCCGTTTTGGTCAATCAGAATATTGTCCGGTGAGATATCGCGATGCAGCATTCCGCTTTGGTGGATGAACGAAACGGCCGACAGCATTTTCTCGGTGACTTGGACTATGAAATCCGGGCCAGCGTCGTTTTCGGGGTTCTCGGAATAATCCAGAAGATCGCAACCCCGGATCAGGTCCATAGCGATATACGCCGTGTCGTTGTCTTCAAAGACCTGATGTACGTCAACGATATTGGGATGAACCAGTCGGGCGTGATTGCGCGCTTCCTGAATGAACAGGTCGATGATCGCGCGCAGATCTTCTTTGTGGTCGGGATTGATGGGTTCAACCGCGTCACCATTCCGACGGCACAGAGCGCCCGGATAGCACTCTTTGATCACGACATCGCGCTCTAGGCTGTCGCGGGCCAGGTAGGTAATCCCAAACCCGCCATTGCTGAGGAAACGAAGAATCTCATACTGCCCGCGCAACAGCTTTGCGCCAGGTTCAAGTCCTTCAATCTTAGGTTCGTCGTGCGTTGCACCGACAGCCTGGTTATGGCTCATTTCATTCCGCCCGTTCTAATCGTTTTGCGGCAAAAAACCTGGGCAAATAGCCCGCAAACACACAACCAAAAACAACCGCAGGACACTCAAGTCGGTTAGACGATTCAAATTTGACTTTATTGGGGCCGCCTGATGGCTTCACTAAGGATCGTTTTTGCGATTGATCTATATGTAGTGTATACATGGCAATTTATACTACATATAGAAATATATTGTGATAAAATCGAAAGCTAAAAACAAATTCTTAAGGATTGGTCTACAAATTCGAAACAATAGATTCGTAGGAATCGCATCTACGATTCGCGGAATTGCCGCTCAGCCTTGAGCGGAAATTTCAGGTTCCGGTCTTTGGCTGTGCCGATTCAACCCGGCTGCCGGCCCAAGCAAGGTTGTCACTCAGCTGTGCCAGGATGCTAATCGCATCCTTCAGTGGCGCAACGCCGCTTTCGAACTGAAGCAAAAGCAACAAGTCCGTGGCCTTTTCGAACTCACCCGGAATCCAATCCGCCGTCGGGTCAATCTCGCCATCGTTTTCCAGGCGCTCGGCGAAATCCTCAACGATTTCCTGACAGCTTTGCAGGAAAGCCGCAGGCTCCATATTTGAGGTTTCCCGCAGGTCCTCATAGATACTGGCAATTGCGGCAAGCCAGTCTTCCAGGATCGGATTGTCGATAGGGGGTAGCACGTTTTCCAGCGTAGCCTGCATAGAGGGCGCGTCGAGGGCGGCTATGTCCGGCACCTGAACGTCAATCGATTTCAGATAGGGCAGAAAGTGCTGTTCCAGATCTTCGCGCGCCGAACTCAGGTCTGCCTGTCGCCGGTTCGAAGCAATATCAAGCACCTGTTCGGCCAGCCCCTGTCCACCGCAGGTTTCCCAAAGGGCGAAATCCGGTTCTGGCTCTTGCGCCATGGCACGGACAGCCACTGGGGTGCCGATCGGCACAACCGAGCGGAACATATTGCGCTTTTCTTTGTTCAAGCGGGCCAACACCCGGTCAAGCGCGTCGCGTACCGGAGGCAAATCTGTATGTGTCACAGCCAATATGCTGTTTGCTCGCAACTCTTCCGGAACCTTAGCCCAAAGATGGCGTTCCGTTTCGCGCCATGCATTTGTGCCGTTGGTGCACCAGATTGCGCAATCCACAAATTTGAGCAGATCGAGCGTCGGTTTATAGGTATCATCCAAAGCGCCTGACCCAGGCAGATCGTAGAGCGATATCTCTTGCAGGGCAGGGGTGTTCAATCCAACAGAGATAAAGTCGGGTTCGTCTTTGGCGGCTTTTTCAAGTGCAATTCCAGAATAGACCTTAGGTTCACGGTCCCACCACCCGACAGTTGTTTCGGGGGTTTCGGAATATGCCACAATAACGAGCGGCAGTTTCAGATGTTGCGGCCCGGTAGGCAGAATATCTGCCCCGGCCAGCATGTTGGCCAGGCTGGATTTTCCCGCCCCAAATTCTCCGGCGAATCCAATATTTACCGCGTTTGACAAGCGTTCGGCATGCGCCAAGGCACGGGCGCGCATATCTTCGAGCGCCACGTCGCTCGGCAGGCTTTCGGTCGCGGTCAGAAAGCGCTCGAGCTGCCTCACTTCCTTGTCGGTTCCGGGAAATTCGATCATTCCGCTGCCTCTGCTAGTCTTTCATCTGTTTGATGCTGGCTGAATAGGGTGCCCAGCTCGTCAGAAATATGTTGTGCGTGGTTGAAGGCGGCTTGCGCCTCGGCCCGGGCATTTGTTTCGCCGGTTCCGGCACGATGTTCAAGATGTGTGGCGAGCAGGGCCAGATAATGGTCCAGCACGGTATTAAGCCGCTCGGTCAAATCACCGCGGGCGGTATCCACCAGATCATCTCCGATCATCTCAAACTCCTGAACGATCATGCGTTCGGCACGGGACACGACACTTTTACGCGAAATCAGCCGGGACAACCAGTTTACCCGAAGTTCGACAGTGATGCCACGGGTCAAAGCGGACGTGTCCGGACGGAACCAGCGAACTGCGCTGGTGTTCATCCGGTTGTCGGTTGCGTCCTGCCAGCCGGGCAGAGCCCGCAGCGTGGCATTGCTTTGCATGTCGATTGCGTAGAGCTCGCTCAGCATTCTTTGGCGGACAACTTGGGTGGCCCCCTGAACAAGTTCGCGCATGCGGTCACGCAGCGGAGTGAAATTCAGCTCGGTTTCTCCGGTTTTCGACAACAGCGGAGAATCTCCGTTCGGGCCGCGAACAACGCCCGACACGGCCTCGGCCACGGTGTCATCCATTACGCCTCTCAGGTTGGCTAGGACGTCATCCATTTCGTCAATGATCTTGGTGGTCTTGTCGCTGACCGAGTTCCGCAGATCGGCCAATATCCTGTTGTTTTCACCAGCGTCTTCTGCCGAGGTTGTGGTGTCGTTCTCGATCGCGCGCAGATGCGCTTTGGACCGGTCCAATTCACCTTGGGCAAAGCTGTTGAGATGCTGCCAGGCCATACGCAGTTGTTCATCGCGCGGGCCTTCTGTCAGCGCTCGGGTCACATGCCGGCGCAGATCGGGCAACCCGGAGGCGATCATAGCGGCAAAGCGCAAAACACCTTCGCGGCTGATCGGGCCGGGGCCTTGTTTGATCTCTTCGACACCGTCCAGATATTGCTTCATCTGATCGGGGTGCGCGCGCAGCCAGGCCAGGACATCGTCGTGATTGATACCGGCTTCGTCACCGGTCAGGGCGTAATGCGCCCATTGGGCACTGCCGGTCAGCACGTCAATGTTCGAGTTTCCAAGCGCCTTCTCAAGCCCGTCCAGAACATCGGCCCGCACCTTGAAGGCATCTTCGGCACCATTTCCCAATTCGTCCACGCGATTGATAAAAACCACGATCTGGCCCAACTCCAGCGCTTGCATTAGGCGGAACAGTTTCAAGTCCGCCCGAGAAAGCGCCTGATGCGCCGACAGGACAACCACAAAGAAGTCGGACTCTTTGAGGTATTGGCGAGAGATCTCTTCGCGGATCAACAGAGGGTCATTTACGCCGGGTGTATCGGTGACCGTAAGCGGAAATGGGAAATGTCCGATGTCAAAATAGACCTCGGCCTTTCGGGTGATGTCGCTGTAAAGGCCCCGGTCCGATGCCGGATCATGTGTCCCACCCTCGGTCGGGTCATCGCCTGCGCAAACATAACGTGCCAAATCATCCGAATTCAGGTCTTCCAGATCATGATGTTGGCCCAGCAGCTGTTCATAGCTATCGCCCAGCCGAAGCTTGGCGCGGGTCTTCATTGCGTCGACCTGTTCTTCGATCATCTCGCGCTTATAACTGTCCTCGTCATCGGGGAACATGTTGCGCAGCTCTTCGCCTTCGGCAATCAGGGACTGCCACTGACGGTTGTCGAAGAAATGGAACTCGGCACCTTGCGTCCGGCCCGACGGGTGGCCGAAATGCATATCAGTGATTACGGTTGTCCAAGGGTTCACATCCGACGGCAGATATTCGGCCTGTCCGGTAAAACCATTGATCAGTCGGGATTTGCCGGCCTTGATCTGACCAACAAAAGCAATCGAGGGCTTCAGGTTCGAAAGATCACCAATGATCCGAGAGATAAACTGCCCGGTTTCGTCATTGCTGACGCCTTTCATCTCGTTGGCTATACGAAGTAACTCGCGACGATTATTCTCACTCATAACACATACCCTGACTACTTTATTTCACGGATCGAATTCGTTGAAAAATTGAACTGTTGGCACCGGATCATTTTTCCGATCCCGTAACTGATTTCCAAAGGTTTACGACGGCTCCCAGTTTGCGCGCTTCATGAATGGCCAGCGCAAATTGTGACCCGTCATGCAGAACGGCAAGCGCATCCCCTTTGCCCCCTGAAGGCCGCATTACAATCAGCTGAGGATGATCCAGCGCGGTGGCGGCGTCACCGTCCCACCCAACAAGATCCTGTGCAAACTGACGAAGCAGATCCTGATCGGCGTGCATGGGTTGCCCGACGTCGCATACTCCTTCGAGCCGCGAGATGGCTGCACCGTCCACGGAAACTTCGGCGCGTCCCAATGCGAACCGTTCAGCGCCATCAAAAAACGCGCTGGCAATGGTTCCTGCTGTCGCCCCGGCGGCGGACGCTGGAATATCTGTTTCTTGCGGGGCAGGCGTGTCGGGAACCAAAGAAACGACCGTCTCGGGCGGCAGCTCGATAGTGCCGCAAGCCTTTGCAATCTCGCTGAAAGTCACACCGACATCATCGACCTCAAGCGCCGTGTCCGGCTGCAGAGAAAGCAACTCCAACGGGGCAGGGGCTGCTGCAATATCGGACACCAATTCGGCCAAGCGGGTCGCAAGCTCTTCACGCGGAGTAGTTTCAAAATCCGGTATCATGCCCGAGCGGACCCGGAAAACATCAGTTACCCGAGAGCTGTTGACTTCTATTGCCAGACAATCGCCATTGGCCGCCGTAAATTCCAGCCGGCGCGGCAAAATGGTTCCGCGAATGGTGCGCAGGATCTTTTCACGACGAATCTCAGTCGTCTCAGCAGCTAATGTAACCGTCGGATTCAAACGGGCGACCGACAACCGCCCGATGTCTTCGAGCATGTCCAGTATGTCAGTATCCATCATGCCGTGACCCCCTCTGGTCCCGTTATACAGCGGCCGTAACCGGCCCTAGGCTTATGTGCGATTTAGTAAGCGCCAGCCCCACATTGGCACTGTCGCGACAGATGTAGCAGACCACATGGTCCGGGTAGTCCGGGGTCCGCAGGAAAATATTCAGCCGATCCTTTGAAAACACTGCGATTTCGCCAAACCCAGGATTTTCCGTATCGTCGGCGTCGGTCGAACGCAGCAGATTCTCAAACGCGATCACACCGCGCCCCTGAAAAAGGTTGGCCACCGCAATGGCCAGAGTATCCAAGGCTTCGGCACTTTCCGAGTCTGTGACATGGGTGCCTAGCAACATACCTGTCTTCATGTCGACATACCCGGCTGCTATGCAGTCGGGTATGGTCGCCATCGCATCGTTTAATGCTGTTTCGATAGACATCAGTTGCCCTGTCTCCTAGGTTTCTCACGGCTAAAGTACATGTCGTTCAACACCCGTGTCTTCAGAGGTATTGGCCATGGGCCTTACCGCGTTATCTGATTTTCGCGCATTGTGGTCGGCCTTGATTTGGTCAAACTCCTCAAGAAATGCTTGAAATACCTTCTTCAACGCTTCTGGGTTGGTGGGCATGTCTTCGCCATCCGTGACCTCGCGCCACATCGCCGCCGCGCTAAGCGGGGTGTCGACGGACACGTTTACAATGTCTTCAAACGAGCCAGCGATTTCCGGTCTGCTCTCTGGCATGGCAACAACCTGAGTGTTCATCAGGCCATTGGTTTCCGGCTCTGGTTCGAACTCATCCTCGGCATCATCTGATTGTTCAGCCATCAACGCTGTGATCGAGGATACGGAAAGTTCGACCGGGGTTTCTTCCGGCTCTGCCTGAGCGGTCTCTTCGGGCTCCGGAACATCTGTAAGCTGGTCCTCCAAAGAGGCCATGAATGTGTCAGCTTCGTCTTCGTCACTGAACAGGTTTTCTTCTTCAGCAACTTCGGCTTCCGCAGAAAGTGGCTGAACTTCAACAATGTCAGTTTCATCAATGACGGATACGGCCTGTGGGTCTGTTTCATCATCCTCGGTAGGAGCAACGGACAGATCGGCAACGTCCGAGTCCTCGGGAGTGGTCTCCCGGAAGAACGCCCGCAATTCGTCTTCTTTTTCTTCTTTTACGATCTCGGCACCCGAGGTCATGTCGGCGCGCAGACGTTCGGCCTCTTGTGGGTCAATGCGCGGGGCACGTTCAACCTCATCAGGGCGCAGTTCGACCCGGGCAGGGCGCACGGGGAATTGTGTCACCACCTCGGGCTCTGTTCCCTCATGCAGCGGGTTTACCAGCTTCAGCGGAGCGGTTCCCTGTACATTCGAGAAATTGCGCCGCGGGCGCAGCGGGTGTACCTGAGGAGCATCGGACAAGCTGGTGTCAATTTGATAACGCGCCAGCTGATGAGCGCGGCTGTCCATGATCAGTTCTGTGATTTCCAGGAAGCTGTCGACCATCTTGCCACCGCCACTGCGGGTCCACAATTCGGCGTCCCCACTTTTGTCGCGGGCCATGATGGCATCACGGGCTGAAAACAGGATCGAACGGTTGAACAGGTGACCTGCTTCGCGGTTCACACGACGAAGGACCTTTTGGCGATCCTTGACATCCAAAACGTCTGCACGTGTGACCAGCAGCAATGAATTATGTTGCAACCGTTCGGGCAGGGAAACCCAGGTTGCCCGTTCAGTTTCGCGCCATGCCTGCGTGGCGTGCGTACACCAAATAACGCCATTTGCCTGACCGACAGCCCGTCGCCAGACATCAGTAGAAATCTTGGGGTCGGAAATACCCGGAGTGTCAATCAGGTCGACGGCTTCAAGAATGTCGGATTCCAGAAATATGCGAATAAACTGGGCATCATTCACCCCGACTTGTTCCAACTGGTCCAGGTTGATGTTTTCGCGAGTTCCGTCAGGGCGTTGTACATAGGCCGACCTTCTACCCCAACTGAACCAAACTGGTGGCAGCTGTGTGGCTGTAACCTGTGTAGGCAGTGCCTCCGAGCGCAGCAGAAAGTTCATCAAGGTTGATTTGCCGGCGCTGAATTCCCCCATAAGTGCGAAAACAGGTTTCCTGCGGGACCATTTTTCAATGCGGTCCCATGCTTTTGAAGAGACGAAGCGGGTTTGTGAATCTTTTGCCATATCGCTACTTATGCTGCCTCGTTACTAAGATCTTTCAGGATATCGCCGAGGATATCGTCGCGGGATTTCTGAGGGGCCAGCCCCTCCATCAGCGCTGCACTGCGACCGGGGTCCTTTTCGGCCGAGGCCGAAATGTTCAACAGAGTCTCCTTTTGCTCGCGCATAAAGTCGGAAAGGGCGGCGCGGACATTTTCAAGAACTGCTGCAATCTGGTTTTCTTCGATATCCTTGGTGATCGAATTCGCCTCCGATGTGATCAGGCGCGTATAATCCGCCGCATAGGCCTCGAAACCATTGCGGCGTTGCCACCAGCGGCGCCACCATGTGCTTTGCAAGTCCAGGGCAATCGTGCGTCCGATACCCAGTGGAGGTGGTACCCGCGGGACGATTGGTGCCTCGATGCTGAACTCTCCCAGATGGTTGCCCAGCAGGCTTTGATACAACGCTTCGATGTCAGCGGCTGCCGCTGAATACAACGCACCAACTTCTTTGCGCATCGACCGGGCAAAGCTAAAATAGGCCGCTTTTTGCAAGGTCCGCAGCCCGGCAGGATCATACTGCCACGTTCCTTGCTCGCCATTTTGCTCAAGATGCGCGATCAGAGAATCGGTGGCACGTTTGACAAAGTTGGCTTCGGCCGAGTTTAGACGCTCAAGCACTTTCGCGCGCAAGGAAGCAGTAAGCTCAGCGGCCTTCTTTTCATATTCTGCGTTGACCTCGGCCACGGCGTCTTCGGGTGCTACCCCGTTCAGCTCTCGCACGATCCCTTCGCTGTCGGATAGTTTTTTGGCCACGGCGGTCGCCCGGATCTGACTGGCGATGTTACGCGCCCGGTGGCGTACACGGTCCAGAAGTCGAGTTCCTGCGCCTTCGGCAATGCGTTCATTCATCGCCAGCAATAGGTCGGGCAAACCGGACAACGCCCAAATCTTGTCCAGTGACGGGGCTTGATCGCCAAACCCGGCCGCCAGATAGAACGTGTTAAGGGCTTTCCGGGATTCCTCAGACAGAATATCGGGATTGCCAGTTATCGCGGCCTCGGCCCACAGAGCGCTGCCGAACACAACACTTGCCTTGGTGTCGATATTGTTCTGTTTCAGCGTGTCCAGAATCCGATCCCGAATCTCAGGAACCTGGGTGACCGGATCTGCAAGTTCGTCAATTCGGTTAACGAACAGGATAATCTGACGATTTTCGAACTGAGCGATGATCCGCATCAGCGCCATGTCCATTGTGGTCAGAGCCTGACTGGCTGCAAGAACCACAATGCAGACTTCGGACCCGCGCAGGCTGCGCAGGGTGATCTGTTCACGCACCATAAACGTATCGTTTACACCCGGTGTGTCGCACAGCTTGAGGGAAATTGGGTACTGGGGGATGTCCATGTACAGCTCAGCCGACTTTGTCACATCCGCAAAACGACCGGTCTTGGGGTTGATGTCCGGGTCGTCTTCATCACCCAGACACACATACCTTTGGATCAGTTCCTCATCGAAATAGTCGTATTGATGGCTTTGCCCCAGAATCAAGTCGAAATGCTTACCCAGTCGTTCCTCGGACTTAGCTTTCATTTCGCCGATCTGACGGCGGATATCGTCCATTTCATCGTCGGCGCCGGCCCGATTGGCCAGCTCTCCCAGCCGGCCGCCGCCAACCATCAGATTGTCCCATTCCTCTTGTTCGAAGAAAGTGAACCGGGATTTTGTATCACCCTGGGTTCTGGTGTTGATGTTCAGCGTGGTAACCACAGAGGTCCAGGGGTTCACATCCGAAGGCAGCAGGGCAGGGCGTGCGGACAGAATGTTCACAAGCGAAGATTTTCCCGCCTTGACCTGACCGACCAGCGTGACGCTGGCAGTGAAATTCTCCATGCGTGTCTTGAGCGTCGCAAGACGTGCCGAGGAGCGCGCGTCCGCCACCTCTGTCAGTTGGTCAATCTGTGTCGTCAATGCCGACATGGCCGAAGTCATTGGGGTCAGCGCTTCGTTTCCAACAGACAAAAGATGATCGTTACGCGCCATGGTTAGCCTCCGGTTCCTGTAGCGGCGATATGAGGTTCGATCTGCCCGTGAGGTGCGCTGGTCAGCGTATCGATCCGGGCGATCAGGTTCAGGGCGTTGCCCAAAATTGCGGCTTCGGCGCTTGGTGTGATCGATTCATATGCGCGGGCATCGGCCAGCACTTCGATCGAGCTGAAGCAGTCGCTATTTTCCAGGCACGCAACACTGCGCCCTGTTGGGAAACCCTGGGATTTGACCTCGGGCAGAGGCATTCGAGAATTGGCAAGCAAATAATGCCCGCCAGAATGCGTGCGCAGCGAGATGCCAAACCCGGTATTCGGGTGTTCGCGATTCAGGGTTTTGAGTTCACCAAGAAAACTTTCGCGTGCAAGACCAATCGCGTCTTGCTCGGCAGATGCAGAGTTCATCATGTTGGTCACGGTAAAGACCCTTGTACTGGAGTTGAGCGAACGAACTGGTAAGACGCCCGAAGGCAAAAGACTCATTAACTCCTTTCCACCCATCAACTACTGGCAAGGCGGTCTTATTTTGACGCGAATAAGATTTTTTGGCGTTTGAATTGTGGCGCAAGTATGGCTGCGGACTTGCCCGGGCCCACTACTAAACTAAAAAGCGTATAGAAATATGAGCATATCAGCTGAAGTTCACAGCGAGCCGAATTTGATAACTGGCCCCCAAATGGGGTGTAACTATTTATTAAATTATAGTTTTACATACATGTGGTCAGCTCCATATTCGGCAAAATCTTGTCATGAGACAGAATCCATCGCCCAAACAAAGTGCGCTTTCGGGAAAGGCAACAACAACACGGCACAACGTGAGGGTGTTTAGATTTGGCAGGTTCATCAATGGTGAATTTTAACAGGACGCTAGGTTTCACATAGTCTTATTTTGGGTCTGCCTGGTCTACGAGATTTCTGTTTTAGGCGGCGTCAGGCAAAGCTTGGCCAGCTGCAAGCCCATTGGCCTTTCCGGTCGATGTGCTCGTGCGGTCTTTCATATGTTTTCGGGTCGTGTGGTGCCTCTAAGCAGAGGTTGGGTTTGTTCTGAAACGGGCATCAATATTCTTCGTGTAAACTACAATTTCCCTCTCGCACTCGTTCAAAAGCTTTGCTATTGAGCGGCATTCCGGCAGCAGCTGCTGGTCGTGCGGGTGTGGCGAAATTGGTAGACGCACCAGATTTAGGTTCTGGCGCCGCAAGGCGTGGGGGTTCAAGTCCCTCCACCCGCACCATAGTTCATTGTATTGCATTGATTATATTTTATAAATTTGACCCAATAGAGCAACTTTCCCGATTGCCCTGAGACCTTCGCACGAAAGAAGGCGCGCTTCTGACAGCTTTTCGAGACATTTTGGGTTTCCGGTCCCGCAGTAAATATCGCAGAATGAAGATTATGTTAAAATAATGCGACATCCTTTGAATATCGTAGCTGCAATTCGATTTTAGGTGCTGGCTGCTGGACACAGTTGGTTCAGCCCGCGCTCATCATCGTCCAGCAAGTAGATTGTCGTGTTGAGACAATTATGGGCGGCAGAGTTGACCCCTATGAAATCATCCCCCATCCTGAGCTGATCCGGTCACCGGCATGTATTTTCGCTTGGTGGCCAATTTCTTTTGTTTTTGGCAAGGTTGCATCATGTCTGACGTATCGGAAAAGCAATATGTGCTTGATACTCATCGCCTGCGAAGCCCCAGCCAAACATTGGAAATCGTAACGCCCTATTTGCGTGAAATGGGCATTACTCGAATTGCGAACTTAACCGGCCTGGATCGTATCGGATTGCCCACGGTCATGGTTGCGCGCCCGAATTCCCGATCGGTTTCGGTGTCGCTCGGCAAGGGATTGTCAGTCCCGGCCGCGCAAGCGTCGGGGGTTATGGAAGCGATCGAAAGCTGGCACGCGGAACGGGTAACGGCGCCTCAACGTCTGGCACGATTTACCGATATAGCGCGCGATGCGCCGGTGGTGGATGTTGATAAGCTACCTCGGGTGACTGGTGGCCGATTTGATCCTGATGCGAACAGATTGTGGGTAGAGGGTCGGGATTTGAATTCCACTTGCGCCCGTTGGGTTCCAATGGAGATGGTCGATACCGATTATACGTCTTTGCCGATGGGTGGGCAGGTTGCTTTTCCCAGAACGACAAACGGTTTGGCATCCGGCAACAACCTGTTTGAAGCCAGTTGCCATGCGATCTTTGAACTCATCGAACGCGATGCCACCACACTGTGGCAATTTCAGTCCGCGCCAGCACGGATCCACCCAGACACTATCGATGATGACAGGTGCAAGGACGCAATAAGCATGGTTGAGGCGGCGGGCCTGAACCTGGGCATCTGGGACACCACCTCGGACATCGGAATCGCCTGTTTCCGCTGTACGATCTGCGAGCCGGACGGGCAGAACGGCCACATCGGTATCGGTGATGGCTGCCATCCAGATCGCGCCATTGCTTTGTTGCGGGCCCTGACCGAAGCGGCACAAACCCGCCTCACCTATATCTCTGGCGCGCGTGATGATCTGGACCCAGAAGAGTTTACTGACCAGGCGCAGATAGAAAGATGTGCCTATATTCGCAATCAGATAGACAGTTCGGACGCGACGCAGGATTTTTCGAATACTCCGACATATGCCACCGGATCATTCCAAGAGGATTTGAACTTGCTGACTACCCGCCTCGAAACTGTAGGTATTTCGCAGGTGATCACGGTCGATCTATCGCGCCCGGAGTATGAGATCGCCGTTGTCCGAGCTGTCATACCGGGGCTTGAAGCGCCTCATGACGACCCCGATTACATCGCCGGGGAACGCGCGCAGCGTGTAATGGAAACATACGGATGAGTGTCGTTATTTTTGTGGGCCCGACGTTGACAGCCGATGCTGTGGCCCAATGCTTAGACCCTGTGATCTTGCCCCCGGTCCGGCAGGGGGACGTATATCGCGTGGCACGTGATCGTCCGCGCGCGATCGGGATAATAGACGGCTTTTTTGAGGGCGTCCCGTCGGTCTGGCACAAAGAGATTCTTTGGGCCATGAATCAGGGAATCCCCGTTTATGGCAGTGCCAGCATGGGTGCTTTGCGCGCGGCAGAGTTGGCTGATTTTGGTATGATCGGCGTGGGTCGAATCTTTGAGGATTTCTACAGCCGAACCCTGCAGGATGACGACGAAGTTGCGGTCCTGCACAGCCCGGCAGAATTGGGTTATTTGCCATTGAGCGAACCCATGGTCTCGGTCCGAGCAACGGTTGAGGAGGCGCATAATCTAGGCATGTTGGTCGCTGAACGTGCCGCAGAGGTTCTGCGGATTGCCAAAGGCATGAACTATCGTCAGCGCAGTTGGCCTAACATAATTGACGCGTTGAACGGGCTTTCTGATATCCAGAGTTTTGTGGACTGGCTGCCAAACGGCAAGGTTGATGCAAAAGCGCGTGATGCCATTGAGATGCTTGGGCGTATGGCCGAAGATCTGGCAAACGACCTTCCCTTCCCGGCGACGCAGCAACCGACCGAAGAAACGCTGATGTGGAAAGGGCTGCGTGCCCGAGTGGATGCCGATCAGAAGGCCGATCAGGCGGTTATCGACGAAGTCAGGCTGAACCCGGACATGTATACGCGGCTGCGTGAACGGGCCGCGCTGACTCTGCTGGCGCGGGAAGAGGCTGATCGGCGGGATGAAGAGCCTGACCGCCCTGCCCTGATGGCACAGATGGATGCGCACAGGCAAAAAGCCGGCCTGTCGCGCCGCGCCGCTTTGATGGCATGGCTGGACGAGAATGATCTGAGTGTCGAGGAATACGAGGCGATGCTGGCCGATGCCGCTCGGGTGCATGGCCACATTACCTCTCGGGCTTCGGTCCTTGAGTCATCGCTTTTGCGCGAGTTGCGCCGTGACGGGAGCTATGCCGAATTGCGGGATCGTGCCCATCGCAAGGCACAAAGGGGAGCTGAATCATTGACTGCCCGAGGCGGTCCCGCAAGCAGGCGCCTACCTATGGTTATGTGGTATTTTGAAACACAGCTTGACCAACCAGTGCCGGATGATCTTGAATCATATGCAGTTTCACTTGGATTGGCCGGGCGGGAAGCATTTTTTGATTTGATAGAAGCAGAGTATTTGTTTTGTCACGCGGATGCCGGATTAAATAGTACCGTTGACTAGCCGCCCCAAGGCGGATCCGAGGCGTGGCCTGAAAGGGGGGTATTGTGAACTTACCAGATCACCTTGATGAAGAAGAGCCTGGAACGCGATTTCTGCTGTATCCGCAATCCCCTTTTCTGGAAGAGGACCCACAGCTTGAGCTAGTCGAAATATCGGCCCCGCAGGGCAGTATCGGCCCTGGTCCATCGGGTCCGCGCATGTACACGGTTAACCCTGTCGGAAAGACTACACCCTATGGGGCCATCGTGCCCGGACCGGATGGTCCGGGAATGTATCTGCCGCCCTGGAACGGATATATCCATCCCCCGGCAATGCCTGATGAGTTCGGTAACTTTATCCATATTGGCCCGTCGGACCCGGCTTTTGAGGCAGCGCATCTGTTTGGCTCGGCGCATTTCACGATGGACGTCTGGCAGGGCTATTTTGACCGACCAATCCCATGGCATTTCGCCCGTGATTTTAACCGGCTCGAACTGTCGCTGCTGCCAAGCCTGGACAATGCGCATATCGGTTGGGGTTTCCTTGAAACCGGGGGCACCCATGAACACGGGGACGAATATCGCCCCTACAGCCTGAATTTCGACGTGGTCGCACATGAAATCGGCCACTCAATCATTTACAGCGTCGTGGGCATGCCCACCGACGGAGATGTCTCGGGTGAGTATTACGGGTTCCATGAATCCGCCGCCGATATGGTGGCGCTTCTGGCCTCTTTGCATTTTGGCTCGGTGGTAGAGGCGCTGTTGGAAAACACCAAAGGCAATCTCTACAGCTTCAATCGACTGAATCGCTTTGCCGAGCTTTCGGAAAATGCACAGATCAGAACGGCCGCAAACAACCGGTCACTATCGGAATTCGCTGCCGGATGGTCCAGTGAACATGCACTTTCCGAGCCACTGACAGGTGCAATGTTCGACATTTTGGTGGACATCTATCATGAGCGCCTGTTGGTTCATGGCCTTATCACACAGGCAGAGGAAGACCTGTCCGATCAGCTAGAGGATTCACCCGATTACAGCGAGGTCATGCAGGGTATTTTTGACAAGCGATATGCCGAAAACCCCGATGGATTCCGCGTAGCACTTCTTGAGGCGCGCGATTTCCTGGGCACCTATCTGGCCGACGCCTGGAGCATGTTGGACGCCGATATGCTCAGCTATTTCGGTGTCGAAAAGGCCATGCTGGCGGTGGATCAGGAAATTACCGGGGGTGCCTTCCGGCGGATCATCGAAGGAAACTTTCGGATGCGTGATATCGGGGTGGCAACTGCCGGTCCGCGGCTGCCTGACCCTGATGAAGACAGTCACGCACACTCCGTCCGCACGCAGGTTCCAGACTGATGACAGCAAAATTCTTTTTTTTTCGGCAGATTTATGGCATTTAGAGGCGGGGTGATTTTTGAGGAGACACCGATGCGGTCATCCTCGGGATTTAATCGAAGGGGGTTCGGGTGATGGACCCATATTTGGGAGATGAGTTTATGGCGGAATCCTTGCTCAGTTTTTCGGAAGTGTTGATTTACGGCAGAGTTATCGACGATTTGGATTACGACCCTGCGAAAAAGAAAAGCAGAGGAAAAGGCAACAACAAACATCTTGATGAGCAACTCGCGAATTCAGGAAATGACGAAGCCAAATTTGCCAAGATCTACGGGTTTGCCTATGAAGGCACCTACTACGACCTGCCCGAGCCGGTGATTTTCCTGGTTCACGGCGATGGTCAAGATGTCGCCAAAAAGGGCGAGCCACCAAACCAGGCCTCGCGCGCGCCCACGGATCCTTCGATTGGCGGTGTTGCGGCGGCGGACTATCAGGTCGCTGACGGTATCAAGTTCTGGAGCTATGATAAGTCCGATCAGACCATGCGCATGGATGTCATGACAGGCCAGTTCGAACAGGTTCTTCTAGACCTCTATTTTGGCTTTGACAGCCCTGCTATCAGCGGTGCAAAGGTCAGCGGTGCCAAAGTGAGTGGTGCCAAGGTCAGTGGCGCGAAAGTCAGCGGTGCCAAGGTCAGTGGCGCCAAGGTTAGCGGAGCCAAAGTACGCGGCGGCGACTGATCTTCGGACAAAGTCAGCAAAGAAGGCGCGGGATCTCGCGCCTTTTTCCGTTCTAAAATCCCGCTTTTTTCAGCCCTTCGACAAAGTGCTGCGTGTCGTCTTCCAGACGGTCGGGCAGCACCTTGGCCCAGCGTGACAAAGAAAAGTTCGGGTGTGCGGCGCGGTGCTTTTCAGCAATCATGCGTGCCATATCCATGTTGCCCAGCTGCGCATGGCTGGCGGCCAGCATCCGTTGACCCTCGGTTGGATTGTTCATCTTGTTGACGGTTTCGATAACATCTTCATAGCGCCTGAGATTGTAATAGGCGCCGCCGAGGTGCCAGAGATACTGATCCGGAAAGTACGGGTTCAGACGCATGGCCTGTTGCAGATGCGTGATGGCGGTCTCATTTTCCCCCGAATGTGCAAGCGCATCGGCGAAATCCGAATGCATATCCGCATCATTGGGGTTGAGAGCCAAAGCACGTTGGTAAGACTGTAGCGCCGCACTATGTTCCTTGCGATACAGATGGACAAATCCCAGCTCGCCAAATCCCCGCGCGTCTGTCGGGTCCAATTCGATCGACCGCTGTGCCAAAGACAGCGCCTGCTCGAATGCACTGCCTGGATCTTCGGTCCACGAGTATCGCCAATCCAGATTCAACGTTCGGGACAAGGCGGCGGCGGCACGGGCATAGTTGCCGTCCCTTTCCAGCGCAGATTGATAGAAATTCTGTGCCTTGCGGTTGTCGTTGCGCGTGTATTTGAAGATGTGCTGCTGCCCCTGCAGGACAGAGCCATATGCCTCCAGATCTGAAGGAACGGCCTGAACCATAACTTGGCGCTCATGGGATTCGATCATTACGGCCGTGGCCGCGACGATACATTCAGTCACCTCGTCCAGAATATCAAATATATCGTCAATGTTTCGATCAAACCGCTCACCCCAAATCGTGCGTTCAGTGTTTGCATCGACCAGTTCCGCAGTAATGCGGATTCGACTGGAAGAGCGACGCACACTGCCCCGGGCGATATACCGGACATTCAGCTTTCTTGCGGCTTCCTTCGGTGGCATGGACTGCGCCCTGAAGAAGAATGATGAGTTTCGGGCGATGACGAAAAGGTTTCTGAATTTGGAAAGGTTCAGAATGATGTCGTCGGTCAGACCATCGGCAATCCAGCCGTCAGACTCATCCCCGCCGCTGATGCTGAACGGTAGCACAGCGACCGACGGAGTGTCCGGGCGTTCCAACAGATCGACAATAGCGTCGGGACGCATAGTGCCCGCCAAAGTAGCACCGGCAACCTCGCTGCGGACACAGTAGGTTGAAACCGGCGAAAGAATGTTCTTCAGATGCTGCGGACCAAGAAATTCGTACCCATACCGCAACCGGTTACAAACCTGATCATACACCGCAGAGCTGACATAGACCCGCTCGGGTTCCGCAATTTCTTGCAATCGCGCTGCAATGTTGACGTTGTCGCCATGAATTCCACGCTCATCTATCAGGATCTCTCCAAGATGGATGCCAACGCGAAACTTGATTTGCTGTTGATCTGATCCTGAATCGTTGTGCTGGGCAGAAATTTGGTGCAGCTCAACACCAAATTCGACCGCGCTGGTCGCTGTTTCAAACAGGGCCAGGATGCCGTCACCGCGCACTTCGACCACACGCCCCTGATAACGGGCGCATGCGGCTTCGATCTGCGATAGAAGTGTCTTCAAAGCGTTGTAGGTGTCGAGTTCGTTCTCACTCATCAGGCGAGAATAGCCGACGACATCTGCAAATAAGACTGCACCCAGCTTCTGAGTGATTGATGAATTCGGGTTAACTGTATTCACTGGCGGTACTCGATTCCTGAGTTCTGAACGAACCCTAACTTTTGTATAACAAAAAAAGATTTGAAACGATTGGTAATAACGTCTCTTAGTCCGACCCAGTCTCTTGCGGGGGCCAACACCAGCAATCCGAGGCATTATTGCCAAGCTTAACGATGGTTTCACCGCCCAATTCTTTCGCCAGTGAATTTCGGTTTTCGAACCAACCGCTGCTCAGCAACCCGACCACAACCATATCGTGAAATTGACCATCTGCAAACCAGGCCTGACGCATCGACCCCTCGATCTGGCACCCCAGTCTGGCAACCAGGTCTCTGCTGCTGACATTATCCGCCCTATAATACGACGTCAGCCGGTTCAGCCCCAGTTGTCGAAAGGCGAAATCGGCGACCAAAGCCGTCGCCCTGATACCAACTCCATGGCGGCGCACCGAATGATCGACGAACATCGCAACGACAGCATCGCGATTGATCGGCGATATCCCCTCGAGGCCGCTCATGCCGACCAGTTTTCCCGCCGAATTCTCAACAACGAACCAACACCTGCGGCCGATGGCTGAGCCGGTGAACATGTCGCTCCAGCTTTCCTCTGTCTGTGCAAGATTAAGAGGAATGCGGGACACGCGTTCGAATTTGGCTAAATCCTCTACATTTTGAAACCAGGGCAGAATTGTCTCAAGATCGGATTTTTCCAGGGGACGCAGGACATAGGTCTTGTTGCTGGGCTTTTTTTTCACCGGAATTTCAACCTTTAATAAACATCAAAAAAATAACCTGTAGAGGATAGCATGAAAACGCCGCAAACAGAAAAGATGATTGTTGCAACCCAGTAAGACAAAAAAACCGGTCCGCCGATCGGGCGAACCGGTCCGTATTAAGCTGTCAGGCTCTTAGTCGTAAAGAACTGCCGCGATCTTCGGATCGTCAATATTGGAAGCATCGTAATAGTAAAAGCCGGTGTCGATTAGGGCGGGGACTTCTTCGCCTTTCATCGCCGCGACGGCCGCCTTGACCGTTTCATAGCCGATACCAACCGGGTTCTGGGTGATTGCCCCGGTCATCAGACCACTTTTGATCGCGTCTTTTTGGGCTTTGCCGCTGTCATAGCCAATGATGACAAGGCCTTCGGTGCCCAATTCCTGTACCCCGTTCACGACACCAATGGCAGAGCCTTCATTGGTGCCAAAAATACCATCCAGATCGGGGTTTGCAGTGAGGATCGCTTTTGTCACCTCGGTTGATTTCAGATGATCGCCCTGCCCGTACTGAACGGTGACAACCTCGATATCAGGGTATTTTTCCGCAATGCGGTTCACAAATCCATCGCGGCGGTCAATGCCAGTGCGGCTGGTCTGGTCGTGGGCTACCACTGCAACTTTGCCTTTTCCACCAATCTTTTCGGCCATTTTGTCAGCGGCAAGCCCCGCTGCAGCTAGGTTATCGGTTGTGGCAGTAGAAACAGGAATATCACTGTCGACACCGCTGTCAAAAGCGATGATCGGGATACCCTTGTCATTTGCCTGTTTCAGCAACGGAATGGCGGCCTGACTGTCGAGTGCGGCAAAGCCGATGGCTTTTGGATTGTTTGCCAGTGCTGCGGCCAGCATGTCGATCTGACGGTCGACCATCGTTTCGTTGTCCGGTCCTTCGAATGTGATTGTGACGTCAAACTCTTCGGCTGCCTGTTCGGCGCCCTGCTTTACCGCCTGCCAGAATTGGTGCTGGAACCCTTTGGATACCAGCGGAATATAGATTTCTTCCGCCATGGCCATCGAGGCCGGAGCTGCGAGGGTGGCTGCGCTGAGCACCCCCAGAACGAAACGACGTGTTAACATGATATTCTCCTCCAGTTGGTTGTTATCTTCTTTGGTCCTAAAAATTGTTCAGCCGGTCTTTTTGCGCCGCGCCATGTCGGCATAGACGGCCAGAATGATGATCGCGCCAGTGACAACGGTCTGCCATTCCTGCGCGACAGACAGAACGCGCAGCCCATTGGTCAGGACAGCCATGATAAGCGCGCCGATGAGCGTTCCCAGGATCGTTCCGCGCCCGCCGGACAGAGAGGTTCCGCCAATGACCACAGCCGCGATGGCCTCAAGTTCGTATCCCAGCCCCAAAGCGGGTTGTGCCGAGTTCAGGCGCGAGGCGATCAGGATGCCGCCGATGCCGCAAATTCCCCCGGCCAGCGCGTAGATTCGCATCTTCCAGGCGTCGGTGTTGACACCCGACAAGCGGACCGCCTCTTCGTTTGATCCCAAAGCAAACGTATAGCGGCCCAAAACAGTGCGGCTGAGGATATAGGATGCTGCAATCGCGACCAAAAACAAGATCAGCACGCCGTTCGGGATAGGCACCGAGGGGATGATTTCTCCGATCAGAGACCCGCGCGAGATCTGATCGAAACCAGGCGTGTCATTGAAATAGATCGGTCGTGTGCCCGAGATAACCAGCGATAGACCCTTGAGGATCAGCATCATGCCCAGCGTCGCGATGAAGGGCGGGATTTTCATTTTGGCCACAAATGTGCCCGAACACAGACCACAAAACGCACCCGCTGCAATGGCTGCAGCAACACCCAAAAGCAGGGGCATGCCGAGATAAGTCAGGGCCACGCCCGCAATCACGGCACAGAAGGTCATCAAAGTGCCAACCGACAGGTCGATTCCGCCCGTGATGATCACCAGAGTTGCGGCAACGGCCAGTACGCCGTTGACCGAAGTTGCCTGCAGAATGGCAATCATGTTCGAGGTTTGCATGAAGTTCGGCGATGCGATCGAAAAGCCGATCAACAGGGCGATGAGACTGGCAAAGGCCAGCAGCTTTTGATACGCGCCGCTTTCCGACAGGCCCGCCAGGGGCTTTTTTTTGTCTATATCCGTTGCTGTGGTCATATTGCTGTCCCTGTGACCTGCATCGCCGCCGTGCGTTGGGTGGCCAGATGCATGATGTCTTCCTGAGTGGTGTTGTTTCCGCCGGGCAGAATTCCGGTCAGCCGGCCTTCGCACATGACGGCGATGCGGTGGCTGAGGCGCATGATTTCCGGCAATTCGGATGAGATCACGATGATCGTCTTTCCCTGCGCGGCCAGTTCTTCGAGCAGTTTGTAGATTTCCGATTTTGCACCGACATCAATACCGCGCGTGGGTTCGTCAAAGATCAGGATGTCGCAATCTCGCAGAAGCCATTTTGCGATGACTACCTTTTGCTGATTGCCGCCGGACAACAGGCGCACCTCTTGCACATCCGAGGGTGTGCGAATGCCAAGCTGGGCGATATAGCCTTTGGCCGTAGTGCTGATTTCGCTATCGTTCAGAACACCGGTGGCACTGGTAAACCTATCCATCGAAGCCAGAGCGATATTGTCGCGGACGTTCATTCCCGTGGCGAGGCCGAAATGCTTGCGATCCTCGGACAGGTACCCGATCCCGGCCCGCACGGCATCCACAGGGGAACGGATGGGCACGATCTGCCCATGTACCCGGATTTCACCGCCATCGATAGTGTCAGCCCCAAAGATTGCCCGCGCAACTTCGGTCCGCCCTGCCCCCATCAGCCCAGCAAAGCCCAAGATTTCACCCTTCCGGACCGAAAAGCTGACATCTTTCAGATCCATGCCCCGCGTCAGTCCTGCGACTTCCAGAGAAACCTCGGCATCGCTCAGGTCCGGCACATCCAGAGGGTCTTCGGATACTTCGCGCCCAACCATCATCGCAATGATTTTGCTGATCGGCGTGTCACTGGCACCGACAGTGCCAACATATTCACCGTCGCGCATGACAGTCACACGGTCGGCGATTTGTTTCAGCTCGTCCATTTTGTGGCTGATATAGACAATCCCCACCCCTTCCGCCCTCAGGCGGCGGATGATGACGAACAGCTCGGCAATCTCGGCGTCGTTCAGGGCTGCGGTCGGTTCGTCCATGACCAGAACCTTGGAGCGATAGGACAGCGCCTTGGCAATTTCGACCATCTGCTGCTTGGCAATGGTCAACCCGCCGACCAGCGCTTTGGGATCAAGGTTCAGGTTCATCGCCCCGAAGATTTCAGCGGTTTGAGCGTTCAGCGCGGCCTCGTCCAGGCGACCAAAACGTTTCCGGGGCTCGCGTCCGATAAAGATGTTCTGCGCTACGGTCAGATCATTCATCAGACTCAGTTCCTGATGGATGATCCCGATCCCGAGGTTCTGAGCCTCACGCGGGGATGTGGGACTGGCTGATTTGCCTTGAATGGCCAAGTCGCCGCCATCGCGCTGATAGATCCCGGACAGGATTTTCATCAACGTACTCTTCCCCGCCCCGTTTTCCCCCATAAGCGCGTGGACTTCGCCCGAAAACAGATCGAACTGCACGGATTTCAGCGCGTGCACACCGGGGAAATACTTTTCGATCCCCTTCATTTCGACCAGTTTTTCCATCTCTCCTCCCATTTTGCCCCTACCTCTGACGAACCTGCCGCTACATCACAGCGCCAATTTGCCAGGGGACAAATTCAACGCCCCCAAAACCAAGCTCTTCGCTTTTTGTTTGTTCGCCCGATGCGACACGGATCAACATTTCGAACAACTCTTCGCCCTTGGCCTCGATACTGACCCCGTCAGTGACGATGTCGCCGCAATTCAGATCCATGTCTTCGGACATGCGGGCGTACATTTCCGAATTTGTTGCCAGCTTGATGCAGGGCGTGGGTTGATATCCGGAGACCGACCCCCTGCCCGTGGTGAACACGATCAAATTGGCACCCGCTGCTACCTGACCCGTGACTGAGCAAGGATCGAACCCGGGGCTGTCCATGAAGACAAAGCCCTTTTTGTCGATAATTTCGCCAAATCTGTAGACGTCGCGCATCGGGGCCGTGCCCCCCTTGGCCACCGCACCCAGAGACTTTTCAAGAATGGTCGTCAGTCCACCGCGCTTGTTTCCGGGGCTTGGATTGTTGTCCATCTCGCCGCCATTGCGCTTGGTGTAATCTTCCCACCAATGAATACGTTCGATCAGTTTTTCGCCGATTTCCGGCGTTTCTGCGCGCCGGGTCAAAAGATGCTCGGCGCCATAAATTTCAGAGGTTTCCGATAGGATTGTTGTTCCGCCATGGCGCACAAGCAAATCAGAGGCATATCCAAGCGCCGGATTGGCAGTGATGCCGGAATAACCATCCGAGCCACCGCATTGCATCCCGACCGTAATCGCACTGATCCGAGCCGGCTTGCGGACGGCCTGATTGGCGAGCCGAGCGATCCCCTCCAGCTCGGCAAGCCCGCGCTCGATCGTGCGGCGCGTACCGCCTTCGTTTTGGATGGTCATATAGCGCAAGGCACCGTCCTCGCGGATGGGGCGGCCATCAACCAAACCGGCCACTTGCATGACCTCACATCCCAGCCCGATCAGCAGAATGCCGGCAAAGTTCGGGTGCTGGGCGTACCCGGCCAGGGTGCGCATCAACGTAGCATAGCCGTCATCCTTGGCCGACATACCGCAGCCCGTGCCATGCACGATGGGCACCACCCCGTCCACGTTGGGATATGGATCAAGCAACCCGCTTTTTGAGGCCGCTTCGGCGATGAACCGGGCTACTGAACCCGAACAATTCACCGTCGTCAGAATTCCGATATAGTTGCGCGTGCCAACCTTCCCATCGGACCGGTGATACCCAAGAAAACTCCGCTCTTCGTCGATATGCGGCAAAGGAGTATTTGCGGTCGCATGGGCATAGTCCTGCTGATGGGCCCCCATACCAAGATTGTGGACATGGACGTGATCTCCGGCTGCGATATCTGCCTTTGCCTGACCAATGATCTGACCATAGCGAATGACGTTTTTTCCGGCAGAAATTGGGGTAATAGCAATCTTGTGCCCACGCAGAACCTGATCCCGAAGCGGGACATTCAGCCCGGAAGGCTGCGTGCCGATCTTCAGATCTCGGAGTGCAATGACGATATTGTCGTCCGGGTTCAACCTGACTGTATCGCGCGCTGCGGGCTCAGAAGCCTTTATTTTCTGATCTGGTTGCATCATTTTCCTGTTTGCTGATCCCGACTGCTAATCGTCGGACACGCACTTGTCAACTAACATGTTAGTATGCTAGGTCACCAAATATGAATAAACCACAGGACATAAACGCTCTGCACCTGCGCGATATTTCTACGTCTGAGGGCTCGTTGTCTCAGCGCGTTTACCTCTCAATCAAGCATGCAATCCTGTCGCTGGACTTCGCGCCGGGCGACAACCTCAGGAAGGCGCCGATATGCGAACGCCTTGGCGTTTCGCGTGCGCCCGTGACCGAGGCGATTGCCCGACTTGCTTCCGAGGGTCTGGTGGATGTCGTGCCCCAATCCGGCACGCGCGTATCCTATTTCTCGATGTCCGAAATTCGCGAGGGCATGTTCCTGCGTGAAGCACTTGAACTTGCGACGGTCGCCAAAGTCGCGCGCGATTTGACCGAGGATCAGCGCAAGATACTGGGCCGCAACATGCGTCTGCAAGAGCTGCTGATCGAAGATGAAGATGTCCCCGGCTTTTACGAGGCGGATGAAGAATTCCACGGCCTGCTAATGAAATTCACAGGATTCAACAGGTTAAGCGACGTCGCGCAAACCGTTTCACTGCAAGTGACCAGAGCGCGAATGCTGCTGCTGCCCACCCCGGGCCGGGTGGTGGAAACGCTGGCCGAACACCGCGCCATTTTCAACGCGATTCTTGAGAGAGATGAAAAAGCTGCACAGGACGCCATGCAACATCATCTTGGGCAGTTGATGCCTCGGATTCAACGCTTGCAGCAGGAACAGTCCCACCTTTTCACGGACTCCCCTCATCCAATACGCGAGGCAGGATGACAGTTACCGCAACAGAGCTTCTAAATGGCCGCACGGCGCGACCCGTTCCGCTGACCAGGATGGGTTTTGGTGGCGCGCCTTTGGGGAATCTCTATCGCAAAGTATCAGACGAGGATGCGCAGGCTGCGCTGCAGGCAGCCTTTGATTTGGGCATCCGATTTTTTGACACCGCACCGCAATATGGGCTGGGCCGCTCCGAGCAACGATTTGGCCAGGCTATTGCCCGGTTCGGACGCGAAGAGATTCAACTTTCGACCAAGATCGGGCGTCTGCTGCTGGATTGCGCACCGCATCAGGTCACACCCGAAGCCTTTGTTGATGTGCCGCAGAAACGTATCGTTTTCGACTATACCTATGACGGGGTCATGCGATCCTACGACGCCAGCCGCGACCGGTTGGGTGTCTCATGCGCCGATATCCTGCTTGTGCATGACGTCTGTGCGTTCAGTCAGGGCAGTCAGGAGGCATCTGATGCCAAGATCCGGGAACTGTTCGATGGCGGCGGATACAAAGCTCTGGTCGAACTTCGTGAAGCCGGTGAAATCTCCGCCATTGGAGCCGGTGTAAATGAATGGCAGGTCTGCGAAAGATTATTGGGCTTGGGCGACTTTGACGGGTTTCTTCTGGCAGGCCGTTATACCCTCTTGGAACAAGACGCTTTAGACAGCTTTCTACCCCTTTGCGAAAAGCGGGACGTGGGCATAATTCTTGGCGGGCCGTACAACTCGGGTATCCTCGCAACCGGCGCTGTTTCCGGTGCGAAATACAATTATGCTGATGCACCCGAAGACATCCTTGCCCGAGTTCGCCAGATCGAGGCTGTCTGCTCAGCCCATGATACACCACTGATCGCTGCTGCCTTGCAATTTGTCCTTGGCCATCCCTGCGTCAAAACCGTTGTCCCCGGCGCGGTGAATGCGGCCGAGGTGCAGGCCAATGCGGCCCTGCTCGAACGTCAAATCCCCGCTGCGCTTTGGTCTGATCTGTGTTCGGAAGGATTGATCCGTTCCGACGCCCCCCTTCCCGGAGAGACTGCCTATGCTGCGTAATATTGATCCCATCCTGTCGCCTGACCTGTTGTACACCCTGCGCGCTATGGGGCATGGCGATGAAATCGTGATTGCGGATGCGAATTTCCCCGGCTCCAGCTCTGGGCCGGGCTGCATACGTGCCGACGGGTCAAGCGCCAGCGAAATCCTAAGAGCTATTTTGTCTGTCATGCCGTTGGACACATTTGTGCCTGACCCGGCCCTGACCATGCAGGTTGTTGGCGATCCGGATGCTATACCTGAGGCCATCGCCGATTTTCAGACCATTATCAGCGAAATAGCGGACCACCCGGCCACGATACAGGGCCTTGAACGTTTCGCCTTTTACGACCGGGCGGCCACAGCTTTTGCGATCGTGCAAACCGGCGAACGTCGGCTGTATGGCAACATCATCCTGAAAAAGGGTGTTCTTGGAT
The DNA here is from genome assembly GCF_059610225.1 of Ruegeria sp. YTSA105. Classification (NCBI taxonomy): domain Bacteria; kingdom Pseudomonadati; phylum Pseudomonadota; class Alphaproteobacteria; order Rhodobacterales; family Roseobacteraceae; genus Ruegeria; species Ruegeria sp. YTSA105. Next base: position 169,904 of record NZ_JBXWNE010000004.1, on the reverse strand, counting down.
GAAGATCGACGCCCATCAGCATTTTTGGACATTGGCGCGCGAAGACTATGGCTGGCTGACACCGGATCTGGGGCCGATTTACGCGGATTTCGCGCCCGCGGATCTGGCCCCATTGCTGAAAGGAGCGGGAATTGACGGTACGGTCTTAGTACAGGCTGCGCCGACAGCTGCTGAGACCGAATATCTGCTGTCACTCGCCGAGCAGGCCCCGTTCATAAAAGGCGTTGTCGGATGGGTTGATTTTGAGGCCGCCGACGCACCGGAACAAATCGCACGACTGGCTGCCCACCCGGTTTTTGTCGGTTTGCGCCCCATGGTTCAGGACATTCCCGACCCATTATGGATGCTCAAGGATGGGCTGACACCGGCTTTTGACTCTCTGCAACAGTCAAACCTTACCTTTGATGCGCTGACCCTGCCGCGACATCTGGGGCCGCTTCAACAGCTGCTGGATCGGCACCCACATATGCGCACGGTGATTGATCACGGTGCCAAGCCCCTGATCCGGGAGGGAGTCATGGAGGGCTGGCAAGAAGACATGTCGACATTGGCCCGAAATACAAATGCCTGGTGCAAACTTTCCGGGTTGGTGACCGAGGCCGGGGCGAATTGGACGGTAGAAGATTTGAAGCCTTATGTGAATCACCTGCTGAACACATTCGGGCCCTATCGCCTGATCTGGGGCAGCGACTGGCCGGTTTGCACATTAAACAGCAGTTATGAACGATGGCTCGAGGCGACCGATACGCTGTTAACCGGTCTGTCACCACACGAGCATCAGGCGATACGGGGCGGTAATGCTGCCCATGCCTATGATCTCAGGAACTAGATTGATCTTTCCGAGGCTGTATGCCGATGGGATTTTGCCGTCGTGGTTCCCAGAAGCTTGGATTTTAGAAGGAGAGTGAATTAGATATGACATCATCCGAAAACCTTGGCCGTCTGGCTGGCAAAACTGCTCTGATCACCGCCGCGGGACAGGGCATAGGGCGTGCAACAGCCGAATTGTTCGCCGCCGAAGGTGCACAGGTTTTTGCCAGCGACATTAATGATACCTCTCTGGCAGAGTTGCAAAATATCCAAGGCGTTACGTCGGTAAAACTTGACGTAACCGATGCGGCGGCAGTGCAGGACTTCGTCGCGGGCACGCCCCCGTTGGATGTTTTGTTCAACTGCGCAGGATATGTGGCTGGCGGGTCCATTCTGGAATGTGATGAACGTGACTGGGATTCCAGTTTTGAGCTGAACGTCAAATCGATGTACCGGCTGATCCAATGTGCCCTGCCAACAATGCTGGAACATGGTGGCGGGTCTATCATCAACATGTCTTCGGTCGCCTCTTCGTTGAAGGGCGTTCCAAACAGGTTTGCATACTGCGCCTCGAAAGCCGCCGTAATCGGACTGACGAAATCGATCGCAGCCGATTTCGTCACTCAAGGCATCCGGTGCAATGCGATCTGCCCCGGCACTGTCGACAGCCCCAGCTTGCACGACCGGTTGCGCGCAACTGGGGATTACGAGAAAGCAATGACTGATTTTATCGCGCGGCAACCCATGGGCCGCATCGGAACCGCAGATGAGATCGCGGAACTTGCGCTCTATCTGGCCAGCGATGCCAGCAAATACACAACCGGACAGCCCTTTGCCATTGATGGCGGCTGGACGATCTGAAGCAAATGAGGAATGTGAAATGAAATTGCTACGATACGGCCCAGCAGGCGCGGAAAAGCCGGGCATAGTTGATAAAGACGGCACTATCCGGGACCTGTCGGGGATCGTCGCCGACATTGCTGGGGAAGCGCTTAGCGATGAAACCCTCGCACGGCTGCGCGCGCTGGATCTTGAAACCCTGCCACCCGTCGATGCCGACAGCCGTATCGGCGCCTGTGTTGGACGTGTCGGCAAGTTCATCTGCATCGGTTTAAACTTTGCCGATCACGCGGCCGAAAGCGGCATGGACCTACCTGCTGAGCCGGTGGTCTTTTTCAAAGCGACATCCGCCATCATAGGCCCCGATGACACGGTTGAAATCCCCCGCGGGTCAGTCAAGACCGACTGGGAGGTGGAACTGGGCGTCGTCATCGGAAAAGAAGCAAAATACATCTCGGAGGATGAAGCACTGGCCCATGTGGCAGGATATTGTGTGATCAATGACCTGTCAGAACGGGATTTTCAGCTGCACCGTTCAGGTCAGTGGGTCAAAGGTAAATCCGCAGATACGTTCGGCCCAATCGGTCCCTGGCTGGTGACACGGGACGAAATCCCTGATCCCCAAGACCTGCCAATGTATCTTGAGGTGAACGGGCATCGGTATCAGGATGGCTCGACCAGAACGATGCATTTCAGTGTCACAGCGGTGATCTCGCACCTGTCGCAATTCATGTCACTGCAACCCGGCGACGTGATCTCGACCGGGACACCCCCCGGTGTGGGTCTGGGGCAAAATCCGCAGGTTTACCTCAAACCTGGAGACAAGATGGAACTGGGGATCGAAGGTCTGGGGGTTCAACGTCAGAACGTTATACAGGGATAGTCCTTGGGACCTATCAAGTGGTGCTCATCCAGTCATTCTGGGTGGGTTTCCTCGGACCAGGATCGCCGGAAATTATGCGGTGATATTCTGAATCGGTTCCGGAAATGCACAGAAAGCCTATCCGTACTGGAAAACCCGGATGCAAAGGCTATCTCAGAAACGCTCAGGTTTGTTTCATTCAACAGGGCAAAAGCACGGTCCAGCCTGAGTTCATTATAGAACCGTCCCGGCGACATGTTAGTGTGCTGCCTGAATAGCCGCTCCATATGCCGCCGGGACAGGGACGCCTGATCCGCTATTGCCTCGAGGCTAAGCTGCGTTTCAATATTCTCGCGCATGATTTGCACCGCTTCGATCAATTTGGCATTTCGCGTGCCCAAAAGCGCCGAAACCGGCGATACCTGTTTGCTGCCGCCTTCTCCCAGCCTTCTGTGCAGGCACATTTCCGAAACATTGTTCGCCAAGGCGTTGCCAAACAATTCCTCGATAACTTCAAGCATCATGTCAGTGCTGGCGTGCCCGCCCCCGCATGTTCTAAGTTTCCCGTCAATTTCATAGAGGTTCTGGGTCGGCTCCATTGTTGGGAAGTTCTCACAAAAGCCAGGCCGGTTTTCCCAATGGACGGTAAAGTTTCTGGTTCCGATCACGCCCGCCTTTGCTAAGGCAAATGCACCGGTACAAATCCCACCGAACTCACATCCATGCGCCTTTTGTCGCCGAATCCAGTTCAGGACATTTGTGTTGAAAGACCTCATCGGTTGCGTTCCGGAACACACAAAGACAAACGCTCCCTTCTCCAGGTCATGAACCGAGTGATCCGCCTGAACACGTATGCCGTTGGAACAGGTCACGGGTTCTCCGTCGGTGGAGAGCACGTACCATTCGAACAGCTGCTTTCTGGACAGTTGATTTGATATGCGCAGAGGCTCAATCGCGGCACTGAAAGCCAGCATCGTCGTGTTGGGTAAAAGCAGAAAATAGAAGGCCTTGGGCGGCCCGTCATAGGAAACGTCCACGGAAATTGCGCCTTTTGGCAAAAAGCGCGGATTATCCATACGATCCTCTTTCATGTTTAATCCTTATAGAACGTGACCATTTTTACTGTGGCAGCCGAGGCGGCTTGAAATCAATCAACACTTTATATTCATTAGTGAATGCAAGGCTCTTGGAAAATCGGTGTCTATTTTGTATTTTGGATACAAAATTACACCAGCAGAGACTGTAACAATGCCAAGAACCCGCGCAATTCCCAGGCAAAGTTTGCCCGATGTCATCACAAATGACCTGCGCGAGCGGATTCTAAGCGGTGAGATGGCAGAAGGTGAAGCCATCCGTCAAGAAGCCCTGGCAGAAGACTATGACGTGTCACGCATGCCCATACGAGAAGCGTTAAAACGGCTTGATGCAGAGGGTCTTGTGCAACTGACCAACAATCGCGGCGCTGCGGTGACAAGACATTCGCTGTCAGAAATCGGTGAGATATTTGACCTGCGGATAATGTTGGAGGTCGACCTGTTCAGGCGTGCAATTCCACAGATGACCGAAGCAAATTTTGCCGAATGCGAAAGGTTTCTGGACGAAATGGAAACGTCCTACGAAGCCTATGATGTCGGGCGGTGGGGTGGTTTGAACTACGAATACCACAATGCGCTTTACGCTGCAGCAGACCGTGGGATCACCAATGATATACTACAACGGATCAATCTACAGTCCGATCGCTATGTCCGTATGCACCTGAGCGTTATGGAACAACGCGAGCCCGCGAAAAAGGACCATCGCCAACTGCTGACGCTGGCCGAGAATGGGCAAGTTGAGGAAGCCTGCGCGCTGTTGACCCAACATATTGGGCGTACAAAAGACCATTTGCTTGCGATGGTCACCGCAACGCGCAGTTCCGAGAGCTAACCTAACCCAGCGGATGCAGGCATGCAGCCTGATGGGTTGTTCCTTGCAGATCGGGTGGTGCCGCACGGCATTCGTCAGTTGCCAGCCAGCATCGCTGAGCAAAGGCACATCCCTTGGGGATATTCATCGGTGAGGGCAACTCACCTTCCAGCTTGATCCGTTCCTTACGCGCCTCGGGGTCGGCACGCGGTGTCGTCGACAACAACGCTTTGGAGTAAGGATGCCGGGGCGCCGCGAACAACTGTTCTTTCGGAGCTTTCTCGACTGCGCGTCCCAGATACATGACGATTACGTCATCAGCGAAATGCTTCACCACAGACAGGTCATGCGAGATGAACAGGTAGGCCAGGTTCAGACGCTCTTGCAGTTCAACCAGCAGGTTCAGGATTTGTGACTGGATCGAAACATCCAGCGCCGATACCGGCTCATCCAAAACCAGAACCTTGGGGTTCAGCATCAGGGCTCGGGCAATCGCAATCCGCTGCCGTTGGCCACCCGAAAACATGTGGGGGTAGCGATCATAATGCTCGGGGCGCAGACCGACAAGATCAATCATTTCGCGTGCGCGAGTTTCCCGTTCCGCAGCGGTCATATCGGGCCGGTTGATGATCAGAGGTTCCTGAAGGATCTGACCGATCCGTTGTCGCGGATTAAGCGAACCATAGGGATCCTGAAACACGATCTGCACGTTTTCGCGCATCTCAGCCCATTTTGACGGGGTGATTTCGACGCCGTCGATGGTCAGTGTTCCCGAAGTGGGCTCTTCAATCATCGTTACGACGCGAGCGAGGGTGGATTTACCGCACCCGGACTCTCCTACAATGGCCAGCGTCTTGCCAGGCTCTAGGGCAAAATCCACACCGGAAAGGGCTTTGACCGTTGCCGATTTCGACAGCAATCCCCCTTTGACCTCATAGTGCCGGGCCAACGCGTTTGCCTGAACGATCGGGGCGGTCATGCCAATTCTCCAGCGGTGATTTCCTTGACGTGGTGACAGCGGGCCTTGCCGAAATCTGCTCCATGCGGAGCGGGTGGTGTGTTCCGGCACAAGTCATCGGCGAATTGGCATCGCGGGCTGAACAAGCAACCTTTGGGACGGTCAAATTGACCAGGAACAACACCTGGAATCGTCGGCAGCAATTTCGAAGTTGCCCGTTCAGGCAAAGCGTTCAGCAAAGCTGAGGTATAAGGATGGCGCGGTGTGCGGAACAGATCGCGTACCGGCTGTTCCTCGACCTTTTGACCGGCATATTGGACCTGAACCCGCTCGGCGGTTTCTGCCACAACACCCATGTCATGGGTAATCAGAACAAGGCCCATCCCCTGCTCATCGCGCAATCGGACCAACAGATCCAGAATCTGCGCCTGAATCGTTACATCAAGCGCGGTAGTGGGTTCGTCCGCGATCAGAAGTTTCGGGGTGCAGGCAATCGCCATCGCGATCATGACCCGCTGATTCATGCCGCCCGACATCTGGTGAGGAAACGTATTCAGGCGGCTCTCGGGTGCCGGGATACCCACCAGGTCAAACAGCTCAATCGCGCGCTGATGACGGTCTTTGCGGTTTAGTCCCAAATGGATACGCAGTGCTTCCTTGATCTGGAAACCGACCGTGAAACAGGGGTTTAGCGAAGACATCGGCTCTTGAAAGATCATGGCAATATCTTTGCCGATGATCTTGCGCCGATCCCGTGCCGAGATTTTGGTCAGGTCGCGACCCTCAAAGCTCATTTCATCTGCCGTGATCGTCGCCGTCCATGGCAGCAACCCCATCAGCGCCAGCATTGAAACGGATTTCCCCGAGCCGCTTTCCCCGACAATGGCCATCAACTCGCCCTTGTTGACAGACAGATCAACGCCATCCACAGCGCGGAACTCACCCGACGCAGTAGCAAACTCGACCGAAAGATTTCGGATTTCCAACAGGCTCATGTCGTCAGCTCCGTTTCAGCTTGGGGTCCAGCGCGTCGCGCAGACCGTCGCCCATCAGGTTGATTGCCAGCACCGTGACCAGAATGGCCAGGCCCGGGAAAGTTACCACCCACCACGCGCGCAGAATGAATTCGCGCGCTTCGGCCAGCATCGTACCCCATTCCGGCGTGGGCGGCTGCGCCCCCATGCCCAGAAAGCCAAGTGCCGCAGCATCCAGAATCGCGGTCGAGAAGGACAGCGCCGCCTGGACAATGATCGGCGCCAGACAGTTCGGCAGCACGGTTTTGAACATCAGGCGTGCCTTGCTTGCACCGGCCACACGAGCCGAGGTCACATAATCCTTTTGCCGTTCGGCCAGAACCGAGGCGCGGGTGAGGCGCACGTAATGTGGTTGAAACACAATGGCGATGGCGATCATTGCATTGGTCAGAGACGGGCCCAGAATGGCGACCAGAACCAGTGCCAGCAGCAGCGACGGAAAGGACAAGATAATATCCATCACGCGCATGATCATCGTATCGACCCATTTGGGTGCAAACCCGGATAGCAGGCCAAGAACCACACCGCCTGACACGGCCACACAAACCACGACGATCCCGACAAAGAAGGAATAGCGAGATCCCATAATCAGCCGCGAAAGCATATCCCGGCCGAGTGGATCAGTCCCCAGCGGGAAGGCCCAACTGCCGCCTTCCTGCCACGCCGGAGGCTGCAGGATATGCTCGCGGAACTGTTCGGTTGGATCGTAGGGGGCCAGCAAAGGTGCGAAGGCAGCACAAAAGACAAAGGCAGCGAATACCCACAGGCCAATCACCGCGCCGCGGTTTTCACTGAAATAAAACCAGAATTCGCGCAAGGCGCTTGGGCGGTCTTCGGTTTTGGGTGCATTTGCGGATAGTTCAGCCATCACCGCCTCCGGATTTTTGGATTGATGATGCCATAAAGGACATCGACCAGTAGGTTCACCAGCATCACGATCACGGCGATCATCAGAAGACCGCCCTGCACCACCGGGTAATCGCGCCGGAAGATGCTGTCGACCATCCACTTGCCTATGCCCGGCCAGCTAAAGATCGTCTCGGTCAGAATTGCACCAGCCAGCAAAGTTCCAACCGACAGGCCGATCACCGTAATCACGGGGATCAACGCATTACGCAGAGCATGCAGCCCGTTGATCCGAGTGGGTGACAGGCCTTTTGCCCGCGCGGTACGAATGTAGTCCTCGCCCAGAACCTCAAGCATCGCCGAGCGCGTCTGACGCGCAATGACAGCCAGCGGGATCGTCCCCAGAACAATCGTTGGCAGAATCAAATGCCGAACAGCCGACGTGAATGCCCCGGGTTGCCCCGACAAGAGACTGTCGATCAGCATAAAGCCGGTCACGCTGGGGAAGTAATACAGAAGGTCGATCCGACCCGAAACAGGTGTCCAGCCCAAATTGCCCGAGAACACGATGATCAGCAGCAGCGCCCACCAGAAGATAGGCATCGAATATCCCACCAGCGCAGATGACATCAGCGCCCGATCAAAGAATTTGCCCCGGTTGACTGCGGCAATGACACCGGCGGGCAACCCAAGGGCCACCGCGAAGATCATCGCGCAGATTGACAACTCCAGCGTCGCTGGGAACAGGGCAAAAAACTCGTCCCAGACCGGTTTCTTGGTGACAAAGCTTTCGCCCAGATCGCCCTGCATAACGCCGGTCAGATAGTCCCAATATTGTTGGAGTACCGGCTTGTCGAAGCCCAGTTTGACCACCATTTCCTGATAGCGTTCCTCGGACATTCCGCGTTCACCGGCCATGACGATGATCGGATCACCGGGCAAAACCCGAATGAACATGAAGGAGATAAGCGTTACACCCAGGAACGTCGGAATGAACATACCGAGACGAGAAAGAAAGTAGCCAAACATCAGCGACCTATGATTGTGAGATCTTTGGGAAAGTGGGTCAGCGACCGACAGCCATCCCCTGTAACAAGCACGTCATCTTCTATGCGCACGCCGAAATTGTCCAGCGCGTAAAGGCCAGGCTCGTTTGTCCAAACCATGCCCGGCAGGATTTCCTGGTCGTTTCCACGCATGATATACGGCGCTTCGTGAACGTCGCGGCCCAGACCGTGGCCCGTTTTGGTGCGGATTCGATCGGCATAGGGTGACGCTTCGAGAACGCCGATCACGGCATCGTCGATATCATGCGCCGTGACACCGGGACGGCAGGCTTTGAATCCTGCCAGATTGGCGCGCAGAACGGTGTCATAGACCGCCCTGCCCTCGTCCGAGACCTCTTCGACAAAGAACGTGCGGGTGATGTCGGCGGCAAAGCCATGTTTGCGGGCTCCGAAATCAAACAAAAGCGCATCGCCCGGTTTGATCTGGTAATCCGCCCGCGCCTTACCATGGGGCCGCGCCGAGTTATCCCCGGCGGCAACAATCGGCGAAAATGCCAGCGAGGCGGCGCCTTCCGCAAACAGCGCCTGAATCAAGGCCTGTTCAATCTGCAATTCGGTCTGACCGACGCGCACATCCGCAATCACGCGCTCTAACGCGCGTTCAGAGATGTCGATCGCGGCTTGAAGCGCTGCGATATCGTCTTCTGTCTTGATAGTGCGCAAGCCAGAAATTTCACGCTCGGCATCGACAATCCGCAGGTCCGGTAACGCGTTGGTAAACGCCTTCGACACAAAGACTCGCATCACCTGCCCTTCCACAGCCAGCGATGTCAGTGGCATATGCTTGGCGAGGGCTGCAAAGGCGTCATCATACCCGGTCTGGTCGAACCAGTCGAAAACGGCGCCTTCAAATCCAACCAGGTCCCAACTGCCGAGCTCAAGGTTGGGAACGATGGCCGCAGGAGAACCTTCGCCGGGGACCACGACCACAAAGGGCCGTTCGTGGCTCATGAAAGGTTTTCCCAATGCGCGGGTAAAATTCGGGCCGGGCACAAGGGCCACGGCATCAACTGACATGTCCTTTGCCAGTTGACGGTACTCGGACAAATTCGGCATCAGGGCCGACCTCCAATAAGAAACCGGAGCCGCCACGCGGGCGGCTCCGGTCGGTAAGTGATGAATTATTCGACGCTCACACCGTAGAAGATGTGGCCGCCCAGCGGGTGCACTTTATAGCCCTGCACTTCGTTGCGCATCGGCATAAAGACCACCGAGTGTGCGATCGTTGCCCAAGGCGCCTGCTCTTTGAAGACCACCTGAGCGTCTTCGTACAGCTTGGTGCGTTCGGCCTGATCAGTGGACTGCTTGGCCTTGAGGATCAGCTCTTCGAAGGGTTCGTGGCACCACTGCGCCCGGTTCGAGGCTTCGCGTCCGTCACAACCCAGCAGAACCGCCAGGAAGTTGTCTGGATCGCCATTGTCACCGGTCCAACCCAGCAGAACGGCTCCGTCACGGTCCAGATCTTTCGAACGCGACAGGTATTCACCCCATTCATAGGACACGATTTCGACGTCGACACCAACCTTGGCAAAATCCGCTTGGATCAGCTCGGCCATACGGCGTGCATTCGGGTTATAGGGACGCTGTACCGGCATCGCCCAAACCTTCATCGACAGGTCGGATACGCCTTCGGCTTCCAGCATCGCCTTGGCCGCTTCGGGATCATACGCGTCATCGGTGATGGCGTCGTTATAGCCCCACATGGTTGGCGGGATCGGGTTCTTGGCAACTTGGCCCGAGCCCTGGAACACGACGTCGATGATCGCATTCTTGTCGATCGCCATGTTCAGCGCCTTGCGGACCTTCGGATTGTCGAACGGTGCCATGGTGGTGTTGTAGGCGAGGTAGCCGACGTTCAGGCCTTCCTGCTCCAACATGTTGATATCCGCATCGTCCTGCATCGCCTGAATGTCGGCCGGGTTCGGATAAGGCATGATATGACATTCGCCTGCTTTCAGCTTTTGATAGCGAACCGATGCATCCGGCGTGATCGCGAAGATCAGGTTCTCCACATCCGCAGGGGCCTTCCAGTAGTCGGCATTCTGCGCATAGCGGATCACCGCGTCTTTCTGATAGGCTACAAACGAGAACGGACCAGTCCCGATCGGTGCTGTGTTCAGCTTCTCAGGCGTACCCGCGGCCATCATCGCATCCGCATATTCCGCAGACAGGATCGAGGCAAAGTCCATCGCCATGTTGGCCACAAAAGGCGCTTCAGGCTTGGACAGGGTGAACTTCACTGTGTAGTCGTCGACTTTTTCAATCGACTCGACCAGGTCCGGCATACCCATGCCCTGGAAATATTCCCAGGTACCACCAGATACCTGATTATAGGCATGGCCTTCATCCTTCTGGCGCATGAACGAGAAGATCACGTCATCAGCATTGAAATCACGCGTTGGCGTGAATTCGTCATTCGAATGGAATTTGACGCCCTGACGCAATTTGAAGGTATATTCCAGACCATCATCGCTGGCCTCAACGCTTTCCGCCAGACCGGGGATAACATTGGTAGTACCGGTCTCAAACTCGAGCAGACGGTTGTAAATCGGGTGTGACGAGGCATCAAAGGTTGTCCCTGCGGTAAATAGCGCCGGGTCAAAGCCTTCGGGTGATCCTTCCGAGCAATATACCAAAGTATTTGCTTGGGCCGCAGCACTGGACAACGCAATCGCTGCAGTTGCGGCCATCAATCTAAGTTTCATGAGTTTCTCCCAGAAATGTTTTTTCTTCAGATTTTCGCGTTGTTCTAATTTCTAGTCAGAACAATCTTTGATGACTGTCACCGCCGCGAAATCCCTGCCCAATGTATCCAAAATACAAAATCCATTGTCAACTGAGTTCACCGCCCAGCGATCAGGAAGTAAAAAAGAGGGCAGGTACAGCGTTATGATTTGCCTGGTCGGGCCTGTTTTCTAACTGATTTCGGTTCTTTGGCGATTAGAGCCAAGCAGTGGCGAAGCCACCGGGCAGGAGCGTCCGAACTCTTGAATGCCATCAATCCTAAATGCCGCGGGCTTCAGGGATCGACCTCCACATCCATATCTTGAATCGAGTCGATCCGACCCAAATGTCAGGCGCCGTAACGGGCCATGAACATGTCGACAGCCTGCAGCGCGACCTCTTCAATCTCAGCCTCTGAAAAGCTGCTTTGAATGCCGAATGTGGATCGGGGCCAAAGGCGGACCTTGCACAATTCCGAAAACTGTTCAGCGGCAAATTGAAGGTCCTCGATAACCAATTCGCCTTTATTCACCGCTTTTTGCAGATATTCTGCAAGTTGCCGGGTGCCATTTTGCGGCCCCGCCTCATAGAAGGCGCGGCCAAGTTCGGGGAACCGATCTTGCTCGGCCACGCAGATGCGGAACACCTGCTGCGCAAAATCCGACACCAGAAATGCGGCCAGCTGGGTCGCAGCGATGGTCAGCACCTCGCGTGCAGGTTTTGTATCGTCAACCATCGAAACGACATTCTCGGCCATACGGCAGCATTCGTTCTGAGCGACCTCCATGAAAAGAAGACGCTTATCCGGGAAATAGCTGTACAGAGTCGCCTTGGAAACACCCGCCGCGCGCGCAATGTCATCTACACTAGCTCCTTCGAAACCATCTGCCATGAACACTGATCGGGCTCCTTGCAGGACCTGATCAAATTTTCGGCCTGTTCGCAAAATGGCAGTTGCTTCGGACATGCGCTCTCCTTCAGGGGTGAATTCGTCGAATCTATAAACTGATCAGTTCAGATACAACGATTCGCATAGGATTTCGGCCATGGGCAGGCGGGATTATGGTAATTTTTCCGTTAGGTCAGTCCGCGAAGGTCGTTCGGCGGGGCCTGATTGGCCAGGGGTTGCCGCCAGAGAAAACCGTGCTAACACTCTGGCCATGGCTGATATTTTTCTGCGTACGCTGCCGTTCTTTGCGATTATCGGCCTGGGGTATTGGGCTGGGCGCAGTCGGTTCTTTTCGGAAGAAGCCACGGCCTATCTGACGAAATTCGTGTTCTATTTCGCGCTTTCGGCAATGTTGTTCCGCTTTGCCGCCACCCTGCCCTTTGCCGAGATATTCGACGGCAGATTGGTCGCGGGCTATCTGCTGGGAACGCTTACGGTTTATGCTCTGGCCAGTCTGATCGCGTGGATGCGCGGCCTTGACATACCAACCTCGGCCGTCGAGGCCCAATGCGCTGCGATCGGCAATGTGGGCTTTCTGGGGCTGCCGATGCTTGCGCTTTTGTTCACCGAAGCAGCAATCGGCCCGGTCATGCTGGTATTGACTGTCGACCTTGTGGTGTTTTCCTCGCTGATCGTGATTTTGATCAATGCCGGACGCGATGGGCGGCTGACGCCGGCAACATTTAGGTTGATTGGCCTCGGTTTGCTCAAAAACCCGATGATCGTATCTATTTCAGCGGGGCTTTTGTGGTCAGCCTTCCAAATTCCCGTGCCCGTTCCACTGAACGATTTTCTGACAATCCTGGGCGGGGCAGCCACTCCGGGAGCCTTGTTTGCGATAGGGGCATCGCTCGCCAGCAAATCCGCCGAGCGTGTTCAGATCGCTGCCTGGCTGAGTTTTTGCAAGCTGATCATTCATCCGCTCTGCGTTGCTGTCTTCGTAATCTGGCTGATCCCGGCGGAAAGCTTCTCGGCTTCGGTTGCCATTGCAGCGGCAGCACTGCCGGTCGCTGGGAATGTCTATATGCTGGCGGCCTATTACGGGGTCGCACCCCATCGGGCTTCGGCCGCAATTCTCTTGTCTACCGTGGTCAGCATCCTGACACTGCCACTGGTGATTGCCATAGCCGGAACATTCTAAGCCACAGATAGGTAAAAATACTCGCTGGCCGCAGGAACACAGACTTTACGCACGGACCGAGTAACGATAGCCATGGCGCGAACCTAAGGTAAGGACGGAACCAAATGGAAACCCTTTCGGAAAACGCTTGTTTCGGAGGCGTCCAGGGCGTCTACCGCCACGCCTCGGCAGCCTGCCAATGCGACATGACTATTGGACTGTTCCTGCCCGCCGAGGCAAAGGACGGCCCGGTTCCGGTTCTATGGTATCTGTCGGGCCTGACCTGCACCCATGAAAACGCCATGACCAAGGCCGGAGCGCAGGCCTGGGCCGCGGAACAGGGAATCGCCCTTGTTTTCCCTGACACGTCCCCGCGCGGCGAAGGCGTCGCCGATCACGAGGACTACGATCTGGGCCAGGGCGCGGGGTTTTATGTGAATGCCACGCAATCACCCTGGGCACCGCACTTCAACATGTGGGACTATGTGGCCGAGGAATTGCCCGCTCTGCTGGTTGAAACCTTTGCAATCGACGCAGACCGCCAGGCCATTACCGGCCATTCCATGGGCGGCCATGGCGCCCTGACATTGGCAATGAACCTACCGGGTCGGTTCCGATCGGTTTCGGCATTTGCACCGATTTCAAACCCAACAAGCGCCGATTGGGGCCGCAAACAACTGAAGGCATATCTGGGCGATGACGCGGCCCAATGGGCCAAGCACGACGCATCGCTGATGATGAAGAACACCGGTTTCGACGGCCCTGTCCTGATCGACACCGGCGACAATGACCAGTTCATCGACCTGTTGCGCCCCGAGGCGCTGGCCCAGGCGATAGCCGAACGTCGCCAACAGGCAGTTTTCCGTCTGCAGCCCGGCTATGACCATTCTTACTTCTTTGTGTCGACCTTCATGGAAGACCACATCACTTTCCACGCCGAAGCACTGTATGGAGACTGAGGCATGAGCAAATACGACTATGACCTGATCATTGTCGGGTCCGGCCCTTCCGGTCGTTCGGCGGCGATTCAGGCAGGCAAGTTGAAACGCCGGGTGCTGGTTATCGACCGCAAGGATCGGTTGGGTGGGGTCTCGGTCCATACCGGGACCATCCCGTCAAAAACCCTCCGCGAGACAGTGCTGAACCTGTCTGGCTGGCGCGAGCGCAGCTTTTACGGGCGCTCGTACCGGGTAAAGGATCAGATCCGGGCCGAAGACCTCAAGGCTCGGTTGCACATGACGCTGGACCATGAGGTCGACGTGCTGGAACATCAGTTCAACCGGAACCACGTGGAAACCTTAAATGGTCTGGCAAGATTTGTCGGTCCCCACGAGATTGAGGTTGCAACCGACGCAGGCGAAACCACACGTCTGTCCGCCGCAAAGTTCCTGATAGCCACCGGAACCAAGACCTATCGTCCCGATTATGTGCCCTTCAACGGGAAGACCATCGTCGATGGCGATGATTTTCTGGAGATGGCCGAGATACCGCGCTCGCTATGCGTGATCGGGGCCGGTGTAATCGGTGTTGAATATGCCACGATGTTTTCCGCGCTTGATGTACGTGTCACCCTGATTGAACCCCGCGAGACGTTTCTGGATTTCATCGACAGCCGGCTGATCCACGACTTTACCCACCAAATCCGCGAAAACGGTGTGGATTTGCGGCTGGGCTCTGCCGTTGAAAAGATCGAAGATGGAGGTAGCCACGTAGAAGTGACGCTCGAGAATGGACGGCATGTCCGGGCCGAGATGTTGTTGTTTGCTGCCGGGCGGATGGGCGCGACCTCGGCCTTGAATCTGGATGCTGTCGGGCTGACAACCGATCACCGCAACCGGATTGAGGTCGATCGCAAGACCTATCAGACAGCGGTACCGCATATCTATGCGACCGGAGATGTAATCGGACATCCCTCGTTGGCATCAACCTCGCTGCAGCAGGGGCGCGTGGCGGCATGTCACGCGTTGGAGACCCCAACCCTGCCGGAAAGCCCCTGGTACCCTTACGGCATCTATTCGGTGCCCGAGATATCCACCTGCGGCATGTCCGAAGAGGAGCTACAGGAGCGCGATATCCCTTACGAGGTCGGCGTCGCGCGATTCCGCGAAACTTCTCGCGGGCATATCATGGGGTTGGAACATGGCATGTTGAAGATGCTGTTTTCGCTGAAAACCCGCCGGGTTCTTGGTGTGCAGATCGTAGGCGAAGGCGCGACTGAGCTGATCCATATCGCACAGGCTGTATTGAACCTGAAAGGCACAGTGGATTATTTCGTTCAAAACACATTCAACTACCCGACCTTGGCCGAGGCCTATAAGATTGCTGGTCTGGATGCGTTTAACCGGATGCCCATCCCTGAGGAGTTCAAGGTCAAGAAGAAGCCTGCCGAGAAACAGGCAAAGAAAGCGTGACAACCCTGTACATAGACGCAGATGCCTGTCCAGTGAAGGCCGAGGCCGAGCGTGTAGCGACCCGACATAAGATTCCGATGGCTCTGGTATCGAACGGTGGCCTGAGGCCTTCGGCCAATCCTCTGGTACAGGTTGTGATCGTGTCCGCAGGTGCGGATGAGGCCGATAAATGGATCGCAGAGCGTTGTGGTACAGGGGACGTGGTTGTGACCTCTGACATTCCTTTAGCCGCAAAATGTGTTGAAGCAGGTGCGCGTGTATTACGTCACAACGGCGAGGCCTTTACCGCCGCCAATATTGGTCAGCAACTGGCGATGCGCGACCTGATGGCAGACCTGCGTTCAGCAAACCCTCTGGGCGCGGGCGGCGGTGGCAAGCCTTTTGGCAAGGCCGATAGGTCCCGGTTTTTGGATGCGTTGGAACGGGAATTGCGGGCGGCACTAAGGGCGTGACCTTCCCGCCCGTCTCAGACGCATCAGAGATGCGTCCCCTCCGGTTGGGCCGGGCAGCGCTGCACGCTGCAGTTCCTGTCTTGAAAAGCGCAGCAAGGATTGATTCAGTCAGCCCCAGCAGAGATTCTAAGAAGGATTATTCATGCCAATAGAAGCGGTGGTTTTCGACATCGGGAATGTCCTGATAGAATGGCAGCCAGAACGGTACTACGACGCGGTTATTGGTGAAGACCGTCGCCGGGCCATGTTTGCCGAGGTTGACCTGCATGGAATGAATGATCTTGTTGATCAGGGGCAACATTTCACTGACACCATCTATGGCTGGGCTGATAAATATCCCCAATGGCGGGATGAAATCCGGATGTGGCACGACAAATGGATCGAATTGGCCACGCCCGAAATCCCCCACTCGGTACGGTTGCAACGTGCGCTGCGCGCCAAAGGCATCTCGGTCTTTGCGCTCACAAATTTCGGGGTGCAGAATTTTGAGTATGCAACCACGGTCTATCCATTCCTCAACGAGTTTGACCGGCTGTATGTTTCGGGTCGCATGCAGACCGTGAAACCGCATGTCCCTATTTACGAGATGGTCGAAGCCGATTGTGGTCTGGCGCCTGAGGCGTTGTTGTTCACCGACGACCGGATCGACAATATCGAAACGGCGCAGGCGCGAGGCTGGCAAACGCATCATTTTGAGGGCCCGCAAGGATGGGCCGACCGGTTGGTGGCTGAGGGGCTTTTGACCCGCGAAGACGCGCGATAGATCAGGCCGCGACGGGTTGTGTGCGGTTCTCGCGGATGGGCAGGTGAACGATGGCGCTGAAGGCGCCGATGGCCACGCCGATCCACCAGACAAAGGTGTAATCTCCGTACTGATCATACATGCGGCCGCCTAGCCAGACGCCAAGAAAACTGCCGACCTGATGGCTGAAGAAGATGATGCCGTAAAGCGTACCCATGTAGCGCAACCCGTACAAATGTGCGACAAGCCCCGAGGTCAGCGGAACCGTTGCCAGCCAGAGCGAACCCATGACCAATGAGAATACAACGACCGTGATTGGCGTGATCGGCAGGATAATGAAAGCCGCCGCTGTAAGCGTGCGGGCGGCATAAATAGAGGCCAGAAGGTATTTCTTGGGAAAGTGCATTCCGGCCCACCCCGCCAGCAATGTCCCTCCGATATTGGCCAACCCGATCAATGAAATCGACACAGCCCCTAAGGCGGAAGTTGTCGTTATACCAATGGAATCCAGTATTCCACCCGGCTGAATCGGGCCGCACATTTCGGTAACGAAAGCGGGAAAATGCGCTGTGATAAAGCCAAGCTGATAACCACAGCTGAAAAATCCCAGGAAAATCAGGGTATAAGACGGGTCCCGGAAGGCCTTACCCAGAATCTGGCCCATGCTCTCTTCGATTTCGGCTTTGGTCGCGGCTTGGGGCGCGCGCATGAAGGGCAGAGTCATGACCAGTGCCAGGATGGCAACGGCAAACACGATGAAAACCTGTTGCCAGGGCATAAAAGACAAAAGCCATTCCGCCGTTGGAGCACCCAAAACCTGGCCAAAGCTTCCTGCCGCTGTCACGACGGCCAGAGACATAGAGCGGTTATGATCAGAGGACGCCCGCCCAACTACGGCAAGCACGACACCAAACCCCGTGCCGGCAATCCCAAAGCCCACAAGCCAGGCGTACATCTGATGCTCGAACGGGGTAACGGACCACGCCGACAACACCATGCCCGATGCATAGGTCAATGCCCCGAGCACAATCGCACGGCGATCCCCCACCTTCTCGGCGATGGCGGCAAAAATGGGTTGTCCAATTCCCCAAGCGAGATTCTGGATGGCAATCGCCATCGAAAAATCGGTGCGCAGCCAGCCGAATTCAGTCGCAATGGGGATCTGGAATACGCCAAAGGATGCCCGCACTGCAAAACTGACTGCGATAATGATGCAGCCGACGATCAAGATCGGGTTTAGCAGGCGCGCGTGTTGGGGCATTGAATCCTCGGGATGGCAGAGCCGCGACGGTACGCAAATTTGTACCGTGGTCAATTCAGGAGTTTTGACGCCGCGGATAAGCAAAATTGATGCATCTTCCAAATGCCTTCTTTTCAACGCCCTGAGGTGAAGGTATCCCTCGGGATATGTCAGATTTGATATCGCTTTACGAGACACGCATCGCCGATGGCACTTTGACGCGGGACGATGCGCAAGAGGCTGTCCTTCCGCATTTCGAACGCATTCGCGCGGCCTTGGCTACCCCGGTCAAGCGTGGTTTCTTTCGCAAGGCACCCCCGCCGCCCCAGGGACTTTATCTTTGGGGCGGAGTTGGTCGTGGCAAGTCGATGTTGATGGATATGTTTGTCGACGCGCTTGGCGACATCCCTGCCCGTCGCGTCCATTTTCATGCTTTCATGCAGGAAATCCACGCGGGAATGCATAAAGCTCGTAAGGACGGAGTTGAGGATGCGCTTGCACCGGTCGCGGACTCGGTTGTCAAATCCGTAAAACTGCTGGCATTTGACGAGATGCAGATCACCGATATCACCGATGCGATGATCGTCGGGCGGCTGTTTGATCTTTTGCATGCTGGCGGGGTCGTGGTCATCACCACATCCAACCGGCACCCGGATGAATTGTACAAGAACGGCTTGAACCGCCAGCTCTTTTTGCCATTCATCGCGCATATCAAGGAACAGCTTCAGATATGGGAACTGGTCTCGCCCACTGATTACCGACAGAACCGTCTTGAAGGTGCGCCAGTCTATTTCACGCCGATCGGCCCCGAGGCTCGACAGAATATCCGATCCGTCTGGAACGATCTCGCGGGCGGTGCGGCGGAACCGCTGGTGTTACAGGTAAATGGCCGTGCTGTCGAATTGCCGGCCTTTCGGAACGGGATAGCCCGAGCAAGCTTTTATGACCTGTGCGGACGGATGCTGGGCCCTGCAGATTATCTGGCCGTTGCCGAGGCGGTCAAAGTCCTGGTTCTGGAGGACATCCCGCGCCTGTCCCGGAATAATTTCAATGAGGCCAAGCGCTTTGTGACGTTGATTGACGCCTTGTATGAGGCGCGGGTTCGCCTGATCTGTTCGGCGGCCGCAGAGCCCGAGATGTTGTATGTCGAGGGTGAAGGGACGTTCGAGTTCGAACGCACTGCCTCGCGACTGCGCGAGATGCAGGCCGAGGATTGGGGGGCATAGGGGCGCTGCCCCGTCACGTTTTGCGCGCCTCCCCCAAGGTATTTCAGCCAGGTGAAGACTTATCCGTTTTCGCGTAGGATGTTGCCCGCCAAATAGAGTGATCCGCAAATCAGGATACGGGCCTGAGGGTCTTGGTCTGTGATTTTCTGCAGGGCCGCGGATACACTCTCTGCTGTGTCGGCTTTCAAGCCAACCTGGTCAGCAGCCTGCGCCGTATCTTCAGCGCTAAGCGTTGCGGCCTCACCCGGTATCGACACTGCGGTCAGGCTTTGAGCCTGCGTGGCAAGCGGTGCAAGATAGCCAGCGACATCTTTGGTGCTGAGCATTCCGCAGATCAAATGTGTCGGAGATTGCGGTAATTTTCTCAGCACTTCAGCAAGCGCAATTCCCGCGGCGGCATTGTGCCCACCATCCAGCCACAGCTCGGCCTGTGCGGCCTGTTCAACAAGCGGGCCGGATTTCAGACGCTGCATCCGTGCTGGCCACTCGGCCTTGGTAACGGCGGCCTCATAGGCCTGATCACCAAGTTCGAGATGGCGCAATACCGCTATTGCCGCACCCGCATTCTGAATTTGATGTGCGCCAAGCAGGTTGGGTAGCGGCAGATCCCGCAGCCCGATTTCGTCCTGATACACAAGACGTCCGTTTTCCTCGATCACATGCCAGTGCTGACCGTGTACCAGCAATGGGGCGCCCAGACGGGCCGCTGTATATTCGATGACCTCAAGCGCTTCGTCCTGCTGTGGGCCGACGATACAATGGACGCCCGGCTTGATGATCCCGGCTTTTTCGGCTGCGATCTTGCCCAACGTGTCGCCTAGAAACTGTTCATGGTCGATGGAAACCGGCGTGATAACCGTCACGGCGGGTTCGTGCACTACGTTTGTTGCATCCAGGCGCCCGCCAAGGCCGACCTCAAGCAAGGTATAATCAGCCTGTTTGCGGGCAAAGGCCAGCAGGGCCGCACAGGTCGTAATCTCGAAATAGGTGATGTTCTCACCACCATTGGCGGCATAGCACTCATCAAGGACGTTTGTCAGTTCGGCTTCCGAAATCAACTCACCTGCCAGCCGAATACGCTCGTGAAACCGGGCAAGATGCGGAGAGGTATAGGCGTGAACCGTTTTCCCCGCCCCTTCCATACCGGCGCGGATCATAGCCTGCGTAGACCCCTTGCCATTTGTCCCTGCGATATGAACGACCGGAGGCAATTTGGTCTGAGGGCTTTCCAGTGCGGCAAGCAGACGCCACACCCGATCCAGCGTCAGGTCAATGATCTTGGGATGCAGCGCCATCATCCGATCAAGGATGACGTCTGACGATGGCGAAGTCATTCCTGATCCGCGTCTTTCTCTGGGGCTTCGGGGGTGGGCGCGGGCAAATCACCTTTGACCGCAGGAGGCTGATTCATCAGCATGCGGGTAATCGTGATCAATTCGTCACGCATTTCGGTACGCTTCGTTACCCGGTCCAGCATTCCGTGGTCCAGCAGGTATTCTGCGCGCTGAAATCCTTCGGGCAGCTTTTCCCGAATGGTCTGTTCGATCACGCGCGGGCCTGCAAAGCAGATTAGCGCATTGGGTTCCGAGATATGGACGTCGCCCAGCATCGCATAAGAAGCGGTCACGCCTCCGGTGGTAGGATGGGTGAGTACAACGATATAGGGCAGTTTTGCCTCTTTCAGCATCTCAACCGCCACGGTGGTTCGCGGCATCTGCATCAAGCTCAGGATGCCTTCCTGCATTCGAGCGCCACCCGCTGCCGAGAACAGGATCAGCGGGCGTTTCAACTTCACTGCCTCTTGCGCCGCCGCAATGATGGCATTGCCGACATACATACCCATCGAGCCGCCCATGAACGAGAAATCCTGGGCTGCTGCCACGACCGGCGTACGTCCGATATCACCTTTGGCGACCAGCATCGCCTCTTGCTCGCCAGTTTTCTTCTGCGCTGCTTTCATCCGGTCGGGGTATCTCTTCTGGTCCCGGAACTGTAGCGGATCATCTTTGGGAGCGGGAACATCGACCTCGGTAAATATACCACCGTCAAACAGGTGCCCGAACCGGTCGCGCGGTGTGATCGCCATATGATGATCACATTGGGTGCAGACATTCTGGTTTTCCGCCAATTCGCGGTGGAACAGCATCGTGCCGCATTCGTCACACTTGTGCCAAAGGTTTTCGGGGACTTCCCGGCGTGAGAAGATCGAATTAATCCGGGGACGGACGTAGTTTGTGATCCAGTTCATGTCGGAACCTTGCTAGTACGGCGTTGACGTCACATAAGACGCTACGGAAAGAATTGCAATCAGCGCCTGAGCGCAAGGCGCGCGATAAACCAGCTGACAATCATCACGGCAAAATCCACATATAACCATTGCCGCAATGTCAGAGTATCGGTCATATCAAAGGGCAGTACAAATAAGGCAAGACCGCTGAGGGTGTCAGGTAGCGAGACAAACAAGAGCGCTATGACATTGTTGAAAAAATGCAGCGCTATGGCCGGGCCCAGGGTTCCCGCCCGCGCGGTCAAATCCGCAGCCAAAAGTCCAAACAGACCAGTCCACAGCACCAGCAACTCTGCATTGCCGCCCGCCGCATCGGGCGAATAGTGCCCCACTGCGAATAGAAGCGACGGTACCCCCATCCAGATGATCGGAGAACGAAATCGCGCCGCCAGGCTTTGCTGCATATATCCGCGGAAAAGCAGCTCCTCTGCACTGATTTGGACAAACACAGCCAATAGCGACAGAGGCAGGAATACCAGCCAAACCGAAAAGGACAGGTTTTGAACAAGCGGCGCGCCCAAAATGACGTGCGGCACGGTTACGATAACCACGCCAAGCACCATCAGGGCGCGCAGCACAAGCCAGAACTGTCTGGCCGCTTTGCCCCGAGTCCCTAAAATAGAACCCAGGGACCGCTTCTGAAACTGTCGCGCTGCGGTCCACACACCAAATGTGACAAACCCAAAGCTTGACAGCAGGATCACCATCGAGATCGGGGTCGAGCCGTTCATCAACCCGCTGGCCCATTCCTGCGGTCCGGCCACGGTTACGACTGCAAACAGGATCAGATTGAAGACGGTTGCAACGACCACGATTGTTGCCAGGCCGGCCAGCAGGCGCCACAGCTGTGGTTTGTCGCGTGCGTCGGCGACCAGTTGCTCATGCGGGGCGTAAGAGGGCGCGCGGATTTCAGACATTCTGGTGGGAACTTTCGGTCTGGTCCTCATCATCGAAGAACAAGGTCGATGCTTTGGTGGCGTTGATCTTTTCCGAAATGGTTGTCAGGTATCCGGCAACTGTTTCAAGCAACTGAACCGCAACGCTTGCATCGCTTTCGATCACCGCGCGCAGTTCCACTGCACCAATCCGCAGGAATGAACAGTTTTCGCCTGCCACAAGATCCAACTGTCTGGTCTCACCGGTGATAACAGACAGATCACCGATCAGGCGCCCGGGTTCAATGACAGATATGGACCGAGTCGAACCGTCTTCTTCGTGCCACATAAGCTTCGCATGACCCGAAATGCACAGATAGGCCGCATCCGGCGCCTGCCCACGAGAGAAAATGACCTGACCAGCGGCAGCATCATACCACTGCGCCGAAAACGCCAGCAATCTCTGGTTGCGACCGTCGATATTGGCAAAAAGCGGAGTTGATGAGATAATCTTCAGCTTGCGGCTGAGGTCAGCGGTGGTGCCGGATTCTTGTTCGAGCTGCGTTTTCGAGACACCGTCAATGCGGCCATCCTTGATTTCAACAAACAGATCATAGGCCTCGGGATGGGCGAAACTGTCCT
Organism: Ruegeria sp. YTSA105; assembly: GCF_059610225.1. NCBI lineage: Bacteria > Pseudomonadati > Pseudomonadota > Alphaproteobacteria > Rhodobacterales > Roseobacteraceae > Ruegeria > Ruegeria sp. YTSA105. Next base: position 146,914 of record NZ_JBXWNE010000004.1, on the reverse strand, counting down.
CCATGAAAATCATGATGGAATCGGGCAGCAGTTCGCGCAGTTTCAACCGGGTGCGTAAACGGCTCTCAGAGTCATGGCTGGCCAACGCTTTATCCAGGATTAGCAAATCCGGCCGTTTAATCCCGGCGCGCGAGAAGGCAATTCGTTCCTGAAAGACGGTTGTCAGATTGTTCCCACCCAGCCCTGCGGACAGATCATAGACGATGGCCGCTGCCTGTCTGCGCAGACCTGCGGCATTGATCACTTCGGCAACCACATCCTCTATCTCGTCAGCATGAGCTCCCGCCGTCACAGACACCCGCCCGAAAAGCGCATTTTCCATAACCGTCATACGCGCGATGTATGTGTCCGGTGTGACCGGTACAAATATCTCCTGCAGGCTTCCACGTAGCCTTTCGCCCTGTTCAGTGCGGATTTTCAGAATCTTCTGTTTGTATTCATCCGGGAAATCAGGGCCTATCTGTTCGGCGGTCAGCAGGAACGGAACAGTCAGAAGAAAGGCGTGTTCGCGCTGCGACAGCTCGTCCACTCCTTTTGCCTTGCGCTTGTCTTCGATCGCCAGCAGCCGGTGGAACATATCCTTGCTCAAGCCCAGGCGCAGGAACAGCGGATGGTCGGTTCCGTCCCGCCCAAAAGCATGGTTCAGCGTTTCTAGAACAGCGCTTGAGATACTCAGCGCGTCGTCATCAAGCTCATGTGTACGCAGCATCTGCATGAACCGATTATCGCCGGCCAGAATGTCCGGCGAGATTTCCTGCGACGGTGCTGCATAAAGAAGGTTGCCGCCCAAAGGCACAGTTGGGTTGAACCTGTCCGGATCGAACCGGTAGACAAAGCGGTCCAGATCTTTTTCCACCAACTTGTCACGGATGGGGCCACGGAGGTCGATGATATTTTGCACAAACTCGGGATGCTGATCCGGATTCAACTGGCTGCGCAGGGTGCGGCGGAACATGAATTCATCCGTTCCCATCGCCTCGACCAGCTTGAACCACCAATCCTGGATGTCGTCAGTGTTATTGAGCCCGGCCAGACCGGGATCAATCCATTCATCTGACAGCGAATCCACCGAGTTCCCCGCTCGCGCGGCCTCGATCTGGCGGCGGCTAGGGGCCCTGGCGGCGTCGGCTTCATGCTGAGGGCGTGTTTTCAGGGGCATCATCAAGTTGTCCCCAATCGACCCATCAAACAGATATGGTCGAGAATAGGCATATCCGATCCGCGCCGCGATGACGGATTGGTGCAAGGATTGGATGTCATGCCCGGCAATTGTGACGTCGCCCTGAACCGGCAGCAATTCGCGGGTCAGCAGCTGAGCCAATGCCCCTCTTTCGGCCGCATTCGAGGATTTGATGGCCACGCGGGCCCCTTTGGGTATGACGAGGTCTATATCCTCGAGAACAGTTTTCCCATCGTTATCCCGAACGGTAATATTCTGCAGCTTGATCTCGCCAGTCAGATGCGGAATGGAATCAGGCTCGCCCTCGAAAAGCTCTTCGGGCACCATGTTGTCGGGTGCGAAGCGTTCGGTCACGATTTCCCACCGCAACGACATGTCCTGAACCTGATTGTAATAGGTCAGCAGATCCTTCCAAGGTCCGCTAAGATCCTTATATGCTCCCAGGGCCGCCACCAGCGCGCCCACTGTTACCTCGCCCGTGATCGCCAGGTATCCGCCCACCGAATAAAACATGAACGGGGTCATCTGAGTGATCAGATTGTTGAGAAACTTCATGAAGAACTTTTTGTTATAGATCTTGAATCGGATCTCGAACAAAGTTCCCAAACGATGGCTGAACTGGGCCAATCTGTGCCGCCAGCCTCCGTTGGTGCGCAGATCACTGATCCCGGCTGCGCTTTCGCCGATTTCTGAGCTCAAGCGCCTAACTTCCTGGATTCGGTCTTTGTTCAACAGGTTGATCTGGCGCTGCAATTTTGGAATCAACCAAGCCTGCAGCGGAATCAGCGCAATACTTGCAAGACCAAACCACACGCTTTGCATGAACAGAAACGTCACAATGGTCATCATCTGACCAAACTGGAATACAGGTTGTGCGATCGCATCTCCCATCAGGCCGCCCATCGGTTCAGCCTCGGACGTGATCATCGACACCAACTCGCCCTGACTGGTGGTGGCAAAATAGGATTTCGGGAACCGCAGAGTTCGGTGGATCAGCGTGTACCTCAGTCGGCGTAACATGCGTTCGGCCAACACACCTTTCATCGTGTTGATCCGCATTTTCATCAGACCGCTGGCGATGACCGTCGCCAGAAAGGCCAGACACAGAATCAACAAATACTGCACCTGCGTCACCGTAACTCCTAAGAAAGTTACCGAGCTGCCTGGTGCACCAATCGCATCGTTAATGATCTGCTTGGGCAGCTCCAGTGATGCATAGAGGAAGGGAAAAGAAAACAATGTCAGCAGCAACAATACCAGTTGCTGTTTCTTGGAATGCTTCCAGATGAATGCGAATAGAGTGGGTTCCATGCCCCGTCTTTGCCTCGGAAATATTGCTATAGGGTTATAACGGATGGTCCACTGCAATCAGGTGTCAGACGGTACGCACTGACCGGGTCGATTGCAAGAACGGCGCCCTCCATAACAGGTCACAACTTTGCTGCCTAGCCAAAAGCGTGTTCACATTTCCGGTAATTTACCGACGCTATGATGCAAATCGGCTTTATCCTCGGGTGGATATCCGACAAAAGATGTGTGGAGCAATAGATTGGGATCATGGGCAAGCTACTGGATCGCTATATTCACCGCAAAGCACTGACGCGCTGGCAGCGGGACGCCCGGGCAGCGCCCGAGGCTGTGCTTTCTGAATTGCGGCTGCAGCGTGATGATGCACGTCGCTTGCGATCCGAGCTGGATGCGCTGATCCTTCAGGCCAACAGCCGCCTTACACGGCCTGTGGCGGGATCAACCCATTTCCCGAAACCGTTGGGCACCGACTGGAGCTGGAGGCCCGAGCTGTGGCGCTATCCTCAGCCCCGCCCCGGTGTCGCCTCGGCCCCGCGTAAGGCACGTATCAACGATGAGGCAACGCTGTTTCACGACTGTCCGCGCCAGGAAATCAGCACGCGCCAGATCAGGAACACGCGCAAGCATGATCTGTCACCGTTCAGCTTGGCGGTCGAGGTTTTCGGGTTCGAGGGATCATTTCTCTCTCTCTCTATCGAGCTTCCACAAGAGGCTGTGCAAGGGCTGACGCAGCAGCATCTGATCCGAGTCGATTGCCATATTGAGGCCGAACGCCCACAGGAATTGTTCGCGCGGCTCAATATTCGACACGGCCCAAACGCCGAACAGGTTCTGCGCAAACTTGATCCCACTGGTCCTTCAAACAGCGTGGATTTTGATCTTGCACATTTACCACTGAATGAACGCCGCATGGACAAAGTCTGGCTGGATATCATTCTGGATAATCCTCGGATGAACCGGATAGTGTTGCAGGACCTGACCGTCTGTCGTCACCATCGCGCCGATTTATGAGAACCCAGCCATGACCGATCTGATACTCACATCACTGGGCCTGGAAAATGGCACCTGGATGGGCCACCTGCAGGCTGATACGCAGCCCGAGATCAGCGTGTCCTACCGTGGTGACGCGCTGGATGAGGTTCACCTGTCACCAGCCGACACCGGATGGGAGCTTCGTGTACAGGTGCCTGATGTGGCCCTGTCTGACGGGGTCCATAGTTTTGTAATCTCAGATTCTGTTTCAGGGCTTAAACTGGGCGGGTTCTCGATCATTGCAGGAAACGCCGCCGCCGATGACCTGCGCGCCGAACTGGACCTGATGCGAGCAGAGCTTGATATGCTAAAACGAGTCTTTCGCCGGTCTCAGTAGGCGGTAGAAGGGCGGACGAAGTGCGTGCCTATAATTCAGGTGTCATTGTACGCTTACTGTTGGCCATGACCCGATCACATCGAAGAATCATCAATTACCAATGAGGGTTGAAATTTTTCTTTCGGCAGGAGCTTGAAGCGCGTTTCGCCCATTGAGGCCCCAAGCATCCGGTCGCACCGAAATGTCCTTGGTTCGTTTCTCAGACGGTCGATCGCAACGACGTACCAAATGGGATACTTCAACAAGAGATACTGAGGCTCAATTTGCCGGTTGGAAATAACACCGTCTTCTCTTTGATATTGCAGCTCCAAGACCTTTTGATCGACGAAAGCCTGATGAACCGCTTGCACAATCCTTTTTGGTGGGGCGCTCGCGCTGGCTTGAACATAAGTCGAAGCCGTGACGCCTATGAGAATACGGGACTTGAGCTGGTTCACCTTGTTGCGTTTCTCGGGTGAAAACGAGGCCACAAGCTGCCGCCTTACCGATGCCAAGTTCGCAAGCAACATTGGTGATTTCATCTGCTCTGCGACAGCGATGCTGATTAGCAGATCGACCGCCTCAGCGTATGTCAGGTTCATGCGACCAACGCCCCAGTTGCGGTCGAGGCGCACACCTCCTCCACGACCGCGATCAGCGTCTATCTGCATGCCTTGGTCCCGCATAAGCACAAGGTCGCGGGCTATCGTGCGCATGCTGACACCATGCTGTTGCGCCAAGTCTCTAACCGTACAATGGGCATCTTGCTTGAGTTGAACCGCAAGCAATTCCAATCGCCTCAGTCTGTTGTGTGTATTAGCCCGTGCCATGAATCAAATAAGACATAAAATGGCACATTAGTCGATATAGCTTGGGTCACTGAAACCAATGCCTGACGCAGGCCACTCACTTGCAGGAGCTAAATCGATGAAAATGAATTACTTTGTTGTCGGAACGAATGACATGGCAGCTGCAAGAACCTTCTACGACACACTGTTTTCGCAATCGGGTCTCCAAAGCATGTCGCCTTCAGAAAGAATGACTTACTGGCTTGGAAAGGATTTTGCCTTCGCCGTGGCCAAACCCTTCGACACGTTGCCGGCCACCAACGGTAATGGAACGATGGTTGGATTTTGCGTTGGTGGCGAAGCAGAAGTCAGAAGGCTGCACGCTTTAGCCACAGATCTCGGGGGTGATTGTGAGGGGGCCCCCAACCAACGCGGGCCAAAGTTCTCTGCATACGTTCGAGACCTGGATGGAAACAAGATGTGTTTTTCTGACTAGCTTTTCACAGAGCGGACGTTGGTTGGGAGACAACATAGGTGGCATCGGGCTCTAATCAGCCACCTTACCTCGATCGGCAGCGGCCCCATCAGGAAAAGGGCCGCCTGTCAGGCGGCCCGGTTTCTTTATTGCGATGGCCCGTCCGGGTTGAAGGCTGACAGCCCCTTGAGGATGTCGATGGCATAGGCCAGCTGGTAATCCTCTTCCCGCAATTCGGCGGTGGCTTCGGCCTTGGCCCTATCTTCTTCGATCTGGCGGATTTCATCCTCGCTCAGGCTGTCATTGTTCAGACTGCCACGCAGATCGGCCTCGGAACGGGTGTTCCCATTGGCCTCTTCTTCCTCGGTCTCCGGGGCTGGGCGGGGCTGTTCAACGATGATGTCGGGGCTGACACCAAGCGCCTGAATCGAACGGCCCGATGGCGTGTAATAACGCGACGTGGTCAAACGCATCGCACCATCGCTCCGCAGTGGCATAACGGTCTGGACCGAGCCCTTGCCGAAACTTTTGGTTCCCACAACGATTGCGCGGCGATGATCCTGCAGCGCGCCGGCTACAATCTCGGATGCCGAGGCGGACCCGCCATTGATCAGCACGACAATCGGCTTTCCTTCTGCCAGATCACCCACTGTTGCGTTGAAACGCTCACCATCGCTTGGATCGCGGCCACGGGTTGATACGATCTCACCCTCGTTTAGGAATGCGTCCGAAACCTTGATTGCCTGTGTCAGCAGACCACCGGGATTGTTGCGCAGGTCCAGAACGACACCATTCACCTTGTCGATCCCTCCGGCCTCTTCGATCTGCTCGGCCAGACCTTCCTGCAAGTTGGGATAGGTTTGGTCGTTAAAGGTGGTCACACGCAGAACCACACTGGTCCCTTCGGTGCGCGCGCGTACTGCCGTCAGTTTGATTGTGTCGCGGATGATAGGCACGTCAAAAGGTTCCTGTTCACCCTCGCGGACAACGGTGATCACGATTTCCGAGCCCACCGGCCCGCGCATCAGATCGACCGCTTTGTCCAGGGTCAGGCCCAGTATGCTTTCGCCATCGACATGGGTGATGAAATCTCCGGCTTCGATCCCGGCCTCATCCGCAGGCGTATCGTCGATCGGCGAGACAACTTTGACAAAGCCCTCTTCCTGCGTGACTTCGATACCCAGACCGCCAAACTCGCCACGGGTCTGGACCCGCATTTGTTCGGCATCATCCGGCGACAGATAGCTGGAATGCGGATCCAGCGAGGTCAGCATACCGTCAATGGCCGCCTCAATCAGGTCTTCGGGCTCAACCTCTTCGACATATTGCGCGCGGATGCGTTCGAAAATATCGCCAAACAGATCCAGCTGTTCATAGACACTGGCCTTGTTTTCGGCTTCTTGGGCAAGCAACGGACCGGCGATCTGCGTCGTTACAATCAGGCCTGCAATAGTTCCAGCCAAACCGGCCATCACAAATTTCTTCATACTCGTTTATCCATCCTTGTCGGTCCGAAACCACGATTCCGGGTCCACGGGGCTGTTATCCTGTCTTACCTCTATATAGAGCGTTTCTGACCGGTCAGTTCCAGTGCCATCACCGCTTGTTGACAAAATTGCGCCGATTTCCTTCGATTCTGCAGGCATCAATCCGACTGGCGTCCCCCGGGGAATCACCTGACCGGCTTCTCCGTAGACCTCTTGTAGCCCGGAAAAGACAAATAGAAGCCCCGGTTGCGGCTCGAGGATCACCAGATTCCCCAACTCCAGTAGTGGCCCGCGATACCGTATCGTGGCCGCCGTTGGCGAGGTGACTATTGCGCGCGGTCGGGTGCCCAATACGATACCAGGGCGTTTGACACCGGCCGCATCGGTTTCATTTGCCCGGTGCAGGATGATGCCCTGCGTCGGCAGCGCAATTTGACCCTTGATACTTGATATATCCGCATCCGTTTCGGCGATTTGCCCTTCGGAGATCTGGGAAAGCCCGCTGGCAAAACCGTCAAGCGTTTCAGTCGATGAGATCAGGATCGCTGTGCGGATCGGGTCCTCGACAAAGCGGCGCGGCAAATCCGTTCGGTCTGCGATGGCGGTGCTGAGCTGGGTGCGGGCATTCTGAACGCCGGTCAAGCCCTCGACCAAGGTTTCCGAGGCGCTTTGCTGCAACAATCGCAGCGTGCGCACTTCTAGAAGATCACGCGCAAGAGACTGCGCTTTTGCGTTCAGACCCGGCGTAACCTCGGACAGCATCATACCGGCCCGGGCCGAGCCCAACGGCCCTGACGGGTGTAGCATCAGAACCGGAGGCGCCGTGGTTTCGATCGTTTGTAATACGCCCAACAGCTGTGCCACGTCCTTTTCCCGACTGCGCAACTCGGCTGTTAACTGGGCTTCGCGTGTTGCCGCCCGTCGTAGGCCATCCCGCATGGCCGACAGGCCCGCCTCATACGCCTGTATGGTTTCGGTCAGGGCGCGGACCCGGTCGCGGGCGCTTTCGGCCTCGGTCAACGATACTGATGCCTGCTCAAGCATCTGCGCTGCATTCAATGCAGCGGTCGCGGGGTCGGTCTGGGCAACCGCCCTGGATGCAAAGAAAATCGCCAGAAGCAGCGCACGAAGCGTCATGAAAGCAGGCTCTTTCCAGTCATTTCAGGGGGCTGATCCAACGCCATCAGTTCCAGTAGTGTGGGCGCCAGATCGGACAGGCGACCATCCCGCAAGGATACCCCTGCTGGTCCCCCGACTAACGCCACGGGCACGGGGTTCAGCGTATGGGCTGTATGCGGCCCGCCGGTTTCGGGATCGACCATCATCTCGCAATTTCCATGATCGGCCGTTACAATCATTGCGCCCCCCACTTTTTCCAACGCGGCGACCACTTGCGCCAGCCCTTGATCCACAGCCTCACAGGCGCGGATTGCCGCTTGCAGGTCGCCGGTATGCCCAACCATATCCGGATTGGCATAGTTGGTTATGATCAGATCATAGCCCGCCCCGATGGCTTCGACGAATTTTGCGGTTACTTCGGCCGATGACATCTCGGGTTGCAGGTCGTAGGTCGCCACTTTGGGTGATTTAGGCATAAAGCGGTCTTCGTTCGCCTCAGGCACTTCCTTGCCGCCATTGAGGAAGAAGGTCACATGCGGGTACTTCTCGGTCTCGGCCAGTCGGAACTGGCTGAGCCCATTTTTTGCCACCCATTCGCCCAGTGTATTGATGATGTCACGTTTGGGGAAAACAGTGGTCATATAAGCGCTGTGCCCGTCGGAATATTCGACCATGCCCAGCAGGGCTGAAAGCTGTGGGCGCGCGCCGGTGTCGAAATCATCAAAGCCGGGTTCGCCAATCGCCCGCAGAATCTCGCGGGCCCGGTCGGCGCGGAAGTTGAGGCAGAAGAACCCGTCTCCGTCTTTGATGCCGTGATAGCCGTCGAGGACGGTCGGAACGATGAACTCGTCCGTTTCCGACTGCTGATAGGCCTGATCCACGGCATTGCGCGCCGAAACAGCGCTGCGCCCTTTCCCCTTGATCATTGCACCATAGGCTTCGCTAACACGTTCCCATCGGTTGTCGCGGTCCATGGCAAAATAGCGCCCGCAGACCGAGGCAACACGGGCGCCGTCGGGCAAGCGCTCCTCAAGCTCTGTGATATAGGTCAGCACTGATTTCGGGGCCACATCCCGGCCATCCGTAACCGCGTGCAAGGCAACGGGCACACCAGAATCCGTTATCGCCTTTGCCGCAGCAATGATATGGTTCAGGTGGCCATGCACTCCCCCGTCCGAGACCACCCCCAACAGATGTGCGGTGCCACCTGCAGCCTTTACCTTACCGATAAAGTTCTGCAGCGCGGAGTTGGCAAAGAAAGAACCGTCCTCAATCGCCAGATCAATCTGGCCCAAATCCATCGCAACAACGCGGCCAGCCCCAATATTTGTGTGACCGACTTCGGAATTGCCCATCTGACCACTTGGCAGACCAACATCCGGACCATGGGTGATCAGCTTGGCGTGTGGGCCCTTGGCCATGATCGCATCAAATGTTGGCGTGTCGGCAAGGTAAGGCGCATTGGCCTCGGTGTCCTCGGACAGGCCCCAGCCATCAAGAATACACAGGACGACGGGTTTCGGGGCGGTCATTTCGGCTCTCCGGGTTTGCTGCTCTTGGTTGGTCTTGTATCGCCTGCCCCGCGCAGGGTGAACCGCCTTTTGCCCTGATCAGGTCAGAATTCATGTTACAAAGGCTATTCCTTGCCGGTATGGTCCTGATAGGGGCGCGCTTTGCGGCCTCTGTATTTCACGGTCAATTCCAGTGGTGCGTCGTTTTCGTCATAGATTCCAATAACCACCCCTCTGCCCCGACTATTGGTGCGCATATCGATCAGTTGCTGTTCGGAACGTGTTGTGCGCTGCGACGGGCGACGCGCCCAAGTGAACAGATGGTCATACATCTTGGCGATGATATCCGCGTGTTCAGCACTGTTGCCAAGGTCGGTTAGTTCATTCGGGTCGTTTTCAAGATCGAACAGCAGTGGCCGATGCCCGCCTTCGCAATGGATCAGCTTCCAATTCTTGTTGGCCACCATGAACATCACTGCATCCCGAACCGAGGCATTCAGCTTTTCCGCCATGGGCGAGGCGGAATAGTCATACTCACTGATTGCCACTTCCCGAGGTGTCTCGACCTGATGGCCACGCAAGATCGGCAACAAGGAGTGACCTTCCAGAATGTGACCCGACGCTTCGCCTCCGGCTATGTCCAAGAATGTTGGGGCGAGGTCGATGGACTCGACCAGCGCGTCGCTGACAGTGCCACGGGTTGCCTCAGCCTCGGGGGATGGGTCATAGATGATTAACGGCACCTTGACCGATGCGTCCTGGAAAAAGGTCTTCTCACCCATCCAGTGATCGCCCAGAAAATCCCCGTGGTCCGAGGTTAACACGATCATCGTGTCCTCCATCCGACCCGTCTTTTCCAGCCATGCGAACAGCCGGCCCATTTGGTCGTCGGCCTGCTTGATCAGACCCATATAAGCGGGGATCACGGCGTCGCGCACATCCTGCCGCGAGAACGCCTCGCCAACCTTGGTGTCCATGAATGCCCGGAGCACCGGATGGGCATTCCGGCGTTCCGCCTCAGACCGGACCACGGGCAGGATATGTTCCGGTCCGTACATTGAGGCATAGGGTTCCGGCACGACATAGGGCCAATGCGGTTTGATAAAGCTCAGGTGGCAGCACCAGGGGCCGTCATGGGTTTCCATGAATTCGATCCCGCGCCCGGTCAGATAGGGCGTTTCGCTATCTTCCTCGGCAATATTCGCCGGCTGGGACGAGTTCTTGAGAAACCAGCCCGACAGAACATTGCCATCAGCGTCGAGACCTGAATTGGCGAAGTCATGCCAGGGATTGTCGCTGTCATATCCTTTGGCCGATAGATATTTGTTGTATTCCTTGGCTCCGTCCGGGTCATAATACCCATCCGGCCCTTCGGGCAGCATTCCGTCATCACGCTCGAACACGTCGAACCCGCATTCGGCCACGCGCGCACCAATCAGACTGTCCGGCTCCAGCCCCAGCCGCGCCATGCCTTCAGCATCCGCGCGCATATGGGTTTTGCCCACCAGCCAACAGTCCATCCCGGCCTTGCGCAGATGATCACCCATGGTCATCTCACCCACTTTCAGCGGGATACCGTTCCAAGAAGCCCCATGCGAATGCACATAGCGCCCGGTATAGGTCGACATACGGGAGGAACCGCAAATAGGAGACTGAATATAGGCCCTGTCGAACCGCACGCCACGCGCAGCCAAGCGGTCTATGTTGGGGGTGTGCAGATGCGGATGCCCGTAACAGCTCAGATAGTCCCAGCGCAGCTGGTCGAACATGATGAACAGGATGTTTCTTGCTTTGGCCAAATCTGCGCCCCCGTTATTCAGGGACCTGCTTAGCCAATTCCAACCGCCAAACGAAGCGCTAAGTTATTAGGCTTGCCGTTCCATCTGCTCAAGCATCTTTTGGGCGCGTTTGCACTGAAGCTTGTCGCGCAAGGGGCTGTTAGGGTCCACGTCCTTTTGGCAGACCACACATTTATCCGCCCCCGAGATCGCATTCAGGCCACCGCAGCTGCCCTTGATGGTCTTACCCATCAACATCACACCCAGCGACATGCCAACCATGATGATCAGCAGCAGAATGAAGGCCAGAATAAAAGTGCTCATCTCAGCTCAACCCGTCAGTTGGTGCCCAACGCCTCTTTGAACGCTGTGCTGTGTACCGTGATATAGGCATCCGCACCGCCTGTCACATCCCGCGAGATGAAATACACGGCAAGTTTATGCGTCTCGGCAAGTTTCAAACCCTTTTCCTGACCCAAGGCCAACATCGCTGTCGCCCAAGCATCTGCCATCATAGCATTTTCGGCCAGTACCGTGACCGAAGTGGTCCGATGCGTGATCGGGCGACCAGTAGTTGGGTCAATGATATGCGAATACCGCACACCATCTTGTTCAAAGAAATTCTTGTAATCGCCGGATGTCGCCATACCCAGATCATCAAGCTGTACGATCAACTGCAGATTCTGCGCATCGGCCTGGGGTTTTTCGATCCCGATCCGCCAAGTTTCACCCTTGTCGTTATCGCCTCTTGTGACCAGATCGCCGCCGATCTCGACCATATAGTCCTCAATCCCAGCCGAGCGCAGCGTTTCGGCCACGGCGTCGATGCCATACCCCTTGGCAATGGCGGACAGGTTAATGCCGACTCCGGCATCGGCCTTCGCCAAAGTTCCGGCATCGCGATCCAGTTGCAGCAATCTGGCCTGTCCGACCCTGCCCAAAGCCGCCTGGATGTCAGCATCTGCGGGCACCGGATCTTCCGGTTTGCGCGGACCAAAGCCCCACAGCTCGATCAGCGGGCCGAGAGTCACGTCGAATGTACCCCCGGATTTCTCGTGCACATCATTCGCGGCATCAAGCACCAGCGCAAATTCATCCGAAACGGCTACAGGTTCAGTGCTGCCCGAGTCCGAGAAGGTCGAAACCTCGGAATTCGGGTCCCAGTTCGACATCTTTGCGTTAACTTCGGCCAGTGTCTGTTCGACCGCACCCGCCAGTGCTTCTTCATCAACATCGACACCGATGGCCGTGATGTTGAAGGTCGTCCCCATCGTTTCGCCTGACAGGCGTACCACCTCGGGCTCTTTGTCGAACAAGCAGCCGGAAATAAGTGTGGCGACAGCCAGGACTGGCAAGAAACGCATATGGGTCCCTCCTGAGGAAAAGCGTGCCCGGCATATGACAGCGGCCCCAATCAGAGTCAAACCTGCATCAGGCTTTCAGCGGCAGGAAGCCTAGCGCCAACAAACCGATTCCGGCGGGCACCCCGAACAGCCATGCTTTCTTCTGCCATCCCGGAGCCTGTTGTTTCCAGGTCATGCGAAAATTATGGCCACAAACGACAACCGCAAAAAATATCAGCGCGGCAACAGGGGGGGTCAGATAAAAGTTGGACAACGGGCCGGATTTCCTTGGTTTTTGGCAGTTTTCCCCGGTTAGGGCATTTGTACCCTATACAGGTCATATGGCTGCGGTAAGGTGAAAAGCAAAGCAAGAGGAGATTGCCCATGGCCCCAAGCTCTTACCAGCCACCGACACGCGGCGACAAGGCCGCGGCTGCCTCGCATAGCCAGTCGGTTGAATCGAACCTTTCTCATACACAGACAACAGTCGAAAAGCTGCTAGTTGGCAAAGGGGACGCGGTTTTTACCGTGCGCCCGAAAGACACAATTCATTCGGTGGTGAATATCCTCAAGGAAAAGCGGATCGGCGCTGTGGTGGTGACAGATCAGAATGGTACGCTTCAGGGTATCCTGTCCGAGCGTGATATTGTGCGCCGTATGGCCGATACTCCCGGCCAGACCCTGCCCCAATCTGTCGAAGATCTGATGACCCGCAGTGTACAGACCTGCGCGCCCGAGGATCTGTTGAACGATGTGCTGAAAACCATGACAGAGGGGCGCTTTCGCCACATGCCCGTCCTCAGCGATGGCCATCTTCGTGGCGTGATCACGATCGGTGATGTCGTGCATTTCCGCCTCAAAGAGCTGGAGTATGAAGCCCTTCGCATGAAGCAGATGATCGTCGGTTGACAGCTATTCCGGCTGCTCGTTGGTTGCGATGAACCGGACCTCGCCGGCGCGAATATCAGTGGCGGTCAACCTGCCACTGAAGAAGGCGCCGGTGTCGATCGAAACAACGCCATTCTCAGCGCGGGGCTCTGACGTGATCGTATGACCATGGACAACCCACTGGCCATCTTCCCGCATCTGCCGTGAGAAATTCGGATGGCCCCACAGGCGGACTTGGCGTGTCTGCTCATCCAATGGCTTGCCTGGGTCCAGCCCTGCATGCACCACGGTGACATTGCCGCTGGTCCAGGTCAGGGGACGGTCGTGCAGCCATGACAGCAAATCTTCTCCCATTGCGCGTCGCAATCTGTCAGCCACCGAGACAGCATCCGCACCAACCGTGTCTTCATCCACACCGGTAATTCCAAATGAGGCGAGCGTCTGCAGACCACCGTTTTGCAGCCAAAGCCTGCCGACCCGTTTTGGGTCATGGGTGAACCGCAACAGCATCTCCTCGTGATTACCCAGCAGGCAAATGAAATCGTTGCCCCGGACCCGGCTAAGGTGCCGTAACTGGTGCAGCACCTGGGCGCTGTAATTGCCACGATCAATGTAGTCCCCGACAAAGATTGTGGGGCAATCTGGATCCAGCCTTGCCAGCAAAGTCTGCAACAGATCCAATCGCCCGTGGATATCCCCCACGGCATAAAACCTCTGGTCAGGCGCGATGTCAGAAACTGAATTCTGTGCCGCCTGAGGTTTTTTCCACCTGGTTTTGATCCAATCCCACACCATCGCAATTTCCTACCCTGACTGGCGGGCAACAACAATCCGCAAGTGAATTCGGGTTCTGGATTGCCCCATTGGCGCGGTTTGTAGGAAAATCCCCTTGACCTTGAGGGGCTGAAAGTATCCCTGATGTTTCAAACGGTTTTGGTTTGGGTCGAGGGTTAAATGAAGCGCGTATTAGTCACAGGCACAGCAGGGTTCATCGGTTTTCACTTGGCAAAACTACTACTGGCCGAGGGGTTTCAGGTTCACGGCTACGATGGGATGACGGATTATTACGACGTCTCGCTCAAGCAGCGCCGCCATCAGATGCTCTTGCAATCCCCTGGGTTTTCCGCAACCGAGGATCTTTTGGAAAACTACGAGCAGCTTGCAAAGGTCGCTGAGGAGTTCCAGCCCGAGGTGATCGTGCATCTCGCGGCGCAGGCTGGTGTCCGCTATAGCCTTGAGGACCCGCGCAGCTATATCAATTCCAACGTGGTCGGCACGTTCAACGTCATGGAAATCGCGCGCGAGCATAAGGTGGATCACCTTCTGATGGCCTCGACATCCTCGGTCTATGGCGCCAACGAGGTCATGCCCTTCACCGAGGTCGAAAAGGCCGACACGCCGCTCACGATTTACGCCGCGACCAAAAAGGCAAATGAGGCGATGGGCCATTCCTATGCCCATTTGTGGAACCTGCCCACGACCATGTTCCGGTTCTTCACCGTCTATGGCACCTGGGGGCGACCCGATCTTGCGCTCTATAAATTTGTGGACGCCATCCTGGATGACCGCCCGATCGATATCTATAACCACGGCGACATGTATCGGGATTTCACCAATGTCGAAGACCTTGTCCGCGGTATCCGACTGCTGATCGACGTCCCTCCGGTGCGGCCGGACAGCGCAGATGAGATTGAAGAAGGTGACAGCCTGTCGCCGGCGGCGCCCTGGCGCGTGGTGAATATCGGCAATGGCGACAAAGTGCGGCTGATGGATTTTATCGAAGCCATTGAGGAAGCTATCGGCAAGAAAGCCATCCGCAATTACATGCCTATGCAGATGGGTGATGTTCCTGCCACTTGGGCGAATAGTGATCTGCTGCAAAAGCTGACCGGCTATCGTCCGCAGACAAATTTCAAAGATGGAATCGCCCAGTTTGTCGAATGGTTCCGCGACTATCATGGTAAGTGACGCATATGCTTGAAACCGACCCCAATTCCCGAAAGATTGCTGTGATCGGGCTGGGTTATGTCGGCCTGCCCCTGGCCGTGGCCTTCGGCAAAATTGGCAAGGTGATCGGATTTGACATCAATGCGGCGCGGGTCGAGGCACTACGCGCTGGCGTAGATGCAACGCATGAGGTTGAGCCACATGACCTGAGCGCGGCGGGCGGCCTGAAATTCACAACCAACCCCTCGGAGATTGCCGATTGCGATACCTATGTCGTAACCGTCCCCACGCCGATCACCGCAGGTAAGCAGCCTGATTTAGCCCCCCTTCTGGCTGCGTCGGAAACAGTTGGCCACGTATTGAAATCCGGTGATTTGGTGATCTACGAATCCACCGTCTATCCCGGCGCAACCGAAGAAGATTGCGTTCCGGTGCTGGAACGCGCCTCGGGCCTGACTTTCAACACGGATTTCTTTGCAGGCTACAGCCCCGAGCGGATCAACCCCGGTGACAAGACCCACCGTATCGCGGACATCTGCAAAGTCACCGCTGGTTCAACCCCGCAGGTCGCTGATCTAGTTGACGCGCTCTATGCCCGGATCATCACCGCTGGAACCTACAAGGCCGAAAGCATCCGCGTGGCTGAGGCCGCGAAGGTGATCGAAAACACCCAGCGCGACCTGAATATCGCTCTGGTGAACGAGTTGGCGATGATCTTCGGTCGCATGGGCATCGATACCGAGGCTGTGCTGCGCGCAGCCGGAACCAAATGGAACTTCCTGCCCTTCCGCCCCGGTCTGGTCGGCGGGCATTGCATCGGCGTGGATCCTTACTACCTGACGCACAAGGCCGAGGCCGTGGGCCATCACCCGCAGATCATCCTTGCAGGGCGGCGCCTGAATGACAGGATGGGCAGCTATGTGGTGTCGCAACTGGTCAAACGTATGACCCGTTGCGGTATCAATGTTGGCGCGGCCCGTGTTCTGGTGATGGGCCTGACGTTCAAGGAAAACTGCCCCGACCTGCGCAACACCCGTGTCGTCGACATTATCGAAGAATTGCAAAGCTATGGCATAAGCGTCGATGTCCACGACCCTCATGCCGACCCCAAAGCTGCGCAAGAAGAATACGACCTGGACCTGATCGACCAACCTGAGCCAGGGCTCTATGATGGGGTCGTCCTGGCCGTCGCGCATGCGGAATATCGGGCACTCGATCCTTTGCAGTTTCGAGCCTATGGCAAAGAAAACAGCGTAGTCTTCGACATCAAATCCTGCCTGCCACGCGAGGCAAGCGACCTGCGCCTGTAATCGAACCAAAAGACCTAAAATGAAACCGGCGCCACAGGGCGCCGGATAACTGATTACCCGCCGAAATCGTCGAGCATGATATCTTCGCGGTCCACACCCAGATCCAGCAGCATGTTGATGACCGACTGGTTCATGATCGGCGGTCCGCACATGTAGAACTCGCAATCCTCGGGTGCCGGGTGGTTCTTGAGGTATTCGTCGAACAGCACGTTATGGATAAAGCCGGTATAGCCTTTCCAGTCATCCTCGGGCTGGGCATCCGACAGGGCGACATGCCATTCGAAATTGTCGAACTCTTCCGCGAGGCTGTCGAAATCCTCGACAAAGAACATCTCTTTCTTGGACCGGGCACCGTACCAGAAGGTGATCTTACGGTCGCGATTCTCAAGCCGTTTGAGCTGGTCGAAAATATGGCTGCGCATGGGCGCCATACCAGCACCACCACCGATGAACACCATCTCTCTTCCGGTCTCGCGGGCGAAGAATTCACCGAATGGACCCGAGATCGTGACCTTGTCACCCGGTTTCAGGTTGAAGATATACGACGACATCTGGCCCGCCGGTATCCCTTCGGAACCCGGAGGCGGTGAGGCAACCCGGACGTTCAGCATGATCATGCCCTTTTCGTCCGGATAGTTGGCCATGGAATAGGCGCGTTCGATGGGTTCGGCAACGACCGAGTCGTATTGCCACAGATTGAAGCGATCCCAATCTTCGCGATATTCCTCCTCGACATCGAAATCAGTGTATTTCAGCGCATGGGCGGGGGCTTCGATCTGGATATAGCCACCAGCGCGGAAATTCACATCCTCACCTTCGGGCAGGTCCAGCGTCAGCGCTTTGATAAAGGTGGCAACGTTTTCGTTCGACCGAACCGTGCATTCCCATTTCTTGACGCCAAAGACCTCTTCGGGGACCTCGATATCCATGTCTTGTTTAACTGCAACCTGACAAGACAGACGGTCGCCACAAGCGGCCTCGCGCTTGGTGATATGGCTTTGTTCGGTCGGCAGGATCGAGCCACCGCCGGAATGGACGCGTACGCGGCATTGTGCGCAGGTCCCGCCGCCGCCACAGGCCGATGGCACGAACAGTTTCTCAGCTGCCAGGGTTTGCAACAGCTTGCCACCGGCGGGCACGGACACGGTTTTCTCACCATTGATGGTGATGTTGACATTGCCCGTCGACACCAACCGCGACCGGGCGGCCATGATAAGGGCGACAAGCGCCAGAACGATCAGCGTGAAAAGAACGACGCCTAGGCTAAAGGTTTCCATTGCCGCCCCCTTACAGTTTCACGCCCGAGAAGGACATGAAGGCCATCGCCATCAGACCCGCGGTGATAAAGGTGATCCCCAGACCCTGCAGGCCATCAGGAATGTCCGAATATTTCAGCTTTTCGCGCACCCCCGCCATAGCGGTAATCGCCAGCGCCCAGCCAAAGCCGGAGGACAGACCATAGGTCGTGGCCTCGGCAAAGTTATAATCCCGCTCGACCATGAACAGCGAGCCACCCAGGATGGCGCAGTTCACCGTGATCAGCGGCAGAAAAATACCCAGCGCGTTGTAGAGCGGGGGGAAATACTTGTCCAAGACCATCTCGAGGATCTGAACCATCGCGGCTATCACGCCGATATACGAGATCAGGCCAAGGAAGGTCAGGTCCACATCCGGGAACCCGGCCCAGGCCAGCGCGCCCGGCTTCAGCAGATAGGTCAGCAACAGGTTGTTGGCGGGAACGGTGATCGCCTGCACGACCATGACCGAGATCCCAAGACCCAGCGCGGTCGAGATCTTCTTGGACACGGCGATGAAGGTACACATGCCAAGAAAGAAGCTGAGCGCAAGGTTTTCGACAAAGATGGCCTTTACGGCCAGTGAGATAAGCCCTTCCATCAGTGCGCCTCTACCTGCTGGATTTTGTATTCGCGTTCTTCGACCTGGTTCGGCTTCCATGTACGGAAGGCCCAGATGATCAGGCCGATGATGAAGAACGCCGAAGGTGGCAACAGCAGCATACCGTTGGGTACGTACCAGCCGCCATTGTTCACAGTCTGCAAGATGGTGACACCGAACAGCGACCCGGCCCCCAACAGCTCGCGGATAAAGCCGACTAGCAGCAGGATCAGCCCATAGCCCATGCCGTTGCCAACACCGTCGATAAAAGATGCTATCGGGGGGTTCTTCATCGCAAATGCCTCGGCACGGCCCATCACGATACAGTTTGTGATAATCAGCCCAACGAAAACCGACAGGGTTTTCGAAATCTGGAAGGCATAGGCCTTGAGAACCTGATCCACCAGGATCACCAGCGACGCGATGATCACCATCTGAACGATGATCCGGATTGAGCCGGGTATCTGGTTGCGCAACATCGAAATGAACATCGACGAGAAGGCGGTCACGAAGGTCACAGCCAGCGCCATTACAAAGGCCACCTGCAACGAAGAAGTCACGGCCAGCGCGGAACAGATGCCCAGGACCTGCAGCGTGATCGGGTTATTGTCGACAAGCGGGTCGACCAGCATCTCTTTCTTGGTCTGAGACATCAAAACTCTCCTGCTTGCAGTTTGGCCAGGAACCGGGCGTAGCCCGCGTCACCCATCCAGAATTTCACCAGGTTATCGACACCAACCGAGGTCAGAGTGGCCCCAGCAAGCGCGTCGACATAGAAATCGGGACCGGAGGCGGGCTGCGACTTGGCGACGGTAATCTGCAGCTCGCCTGCATCGTCGCGCAATTTCTTGCCATTCCACAGACCTTTCCATCGCGGGTTGTCCACCTCGGCGCCAAGGCCGGGGGTCTCACCATGCTGATAGAACTGCAGGCCGTAGATGTCGTTGCCGTTACTTTCTAGAGCGATAAAACCATAGAGCGTCGACCACAGGCCATAACCATGCAGCGGCAGGATCACTTTGTCTAAATCGCCCGCATCATCGCGCAACAGATAGATCACTCGGTACTTGGCCTGACGACCAATACCCGCCGGGTCAGTGTCCAATGCTACGCTGAGTTCAGGATCACTTGCAGCAGCCTGGTCATCAAAGGTTGCCGGATCGAACTGATCGTCGACAAATTCGCCGGTGGCAAGCTCGAGCACATGCGGCTCGAACGCAGCGAAGGCTTCGGTCACATCTATGCCCGGCTCGAAGACACCAGCCACCTGCAAAACGTTAACCTGTTTGTCCTTCAGCGCGTTGGCTTCTTGCACCGGGCGCAGGCTGACCGCAGCGGCGGAAACCACCATCGAGGCAACAAGACAGACAGCAACGGCGACGAAGATCGTCTTGCCAACCGAATCCGGCGAGGCGGCCAGAAAGCGAGCCAATGCGCCCTTGGGTTCTTGAGGTTGCGGATCAGACATGGCGACGCGCCCTCCGTTTGATATTGGCCTGCACGACGAAATAGTCGATCAGCGGTGCAAAGACATTGCCGAACAGGATGGCCAGCATCATGCCTTCGGGGAAGGCCGGATTGATCACGCGTATCATCACAACCATCACTCCGATCAAGGCGCCATAGATATAGCGGCCCAGGTTGGTGTGGCTGGCGGAAACCGGTTCGGTCACCATGAAGGCCAGGCCAAATGCATACCCACCCAGAACCACATGCCAATACCACGGCATCGCGAACATCGGGTTGGTATCCGACCCGATCAGGTTCAGCAGCAGAGTAAATCCGATGGTCCCGGCCAGACAGCCAACGATCAGGCGGTAATTGGCAATCTTGGTCATCAGCAGGAAGGCCATACCAATCAAGCAGGCCAAGGTCGAGGTCTCGCCAAAGCTGCCCTGAATGGTGCCGTAAAAAGCGCTGGACCATGTGATCCCTTCGGCAGCAAGAGCCTGTACGCCCTCGGCCGCTGACACCGCCAGCGCGGTTGCACCCGAGAACCCGTCAACCGGGGTCCAAACCGAGTCACCCGACATCTGAGCAGGATAAGCGAAGTACAAAAACGCACGACCAACCAGCGCGGGGTTAAGGAAGTTCTTGCCGGTGCCGCCAAATACCTCTTTGCCGATCACCACACCGAAGATAATGCCCAAAGCCACCTGCCACAAGGGTGTAGTGGCCGGCATAATCAGAGTGTAAAGCATTGATGTTACAAGGAAACCTTCGTTCACCTCATGGCCGCGCACGGTGGCAAAGATGACCTCGAATATACCGCCTGCGACCAGTGTGACGATGTAGATAGGCAGAAAATACATCAACCCGTGCATCACATTTGCAAAGACACTGCTGGGGTCCAGCGAGATACCAAACATCTGCAGCAGAGCGATGCGCCAACCGGTGGCAGAGTCCGGCCCGAGGCTGGCGATGGCCGAGTTGGCCTGATAGCCGGTGTTCCACATCCCCCAAAGGATACAGGGAATGGTCGCGATCACGACATAGGTCATGATCCGCTTCATATCCACGTAAGACCGCGCATGCGGGGCCACAGAGGTCACGGTTTTCGGAGTGTAGATAAAGCTTTCGACCATCTCGTAGATGGGGAAATACTTTTCGTACTTGCCGCCCTTGGTAAAGTTCGGCTCGATCCGATCGAAGAAGCTGCGCAAACCCATTTGGATCAGCCCTCCTTTTCAATCTTGTTCAGGCAGTCGCGCAACGCCAGCCCGTATTCATATTTTGCCGGACAGGCAAAGCCGACAAGGCCCAGATCCTCTTCGTCCAGCTCTAGCGCGCCCAGAGCTTGCGCAGTATCGGTGTCCATCACCAGTAGTGCCCGCAGTAGTTGCGTCGGCAGATAGTCCTGCGGCATCAGCTCTTCGAACGTACCCGTAGGCACCATGGCGCGGCGCCCCCCATTCAGATTCGAGCTGAGCGCGTACAGCTTTTTGGCGAAAGCAGAACCCAGCACCGGCTGAACCGCAAATTTCGAAGGCATCGGGCGGATCCAACCCATCGGAATCTGGTCGTGGTCCTCACGGATGATGGTCATCTGCCTTGCAAAACGCCCCAGATAAGCCGTTGGGCCATCCGCATGCTGACCAGATAGGATCGAGCCCGAAATGATCCGTGCCGTGCCCTCCACATCAATCTCATCCCTGGTCAGGTCTTCGGTCGACGCTCCCATCACCGTACGGATCAGGCGCGGCTGACGGACACCCGGGCCAGTCAGGGCGATCACCAGATTAGGGTCCAGATGGCCCGTCTGCATCAGGCGGCCAATGGCGATGACATCTTGATACCCGATGGTCCAGACCTGCTTTTCGCCCGCAAGCGGTTCGAGGAAATGGATGTGGGTTCCGGCCAAACCCGCAGGATGCGGACCAGAGAATGCCGCCGCCTCTACGTCTGGCAGATCGCTACCCGGAACTGAAGCACCGTCCTGCTGGCACAAATAGGTTTTGCCCTCGGTCAGCTTGGATACGGCTACCAGACCATCCGCAAATGCTTTGCCCGCGTCATTGATGATGAGTTCTGCATCTCCGGCCAGTGGCTCGCTATCCATGGCGGTGACGAAAATCGCTGCTGGCTTGGTGCCCGGAACTGGTATCTTGGAATAGGGACGCGTACGGAAAGCGGTCCACAGCCCCGCGGCGCATAGCTTGGCGGTAACACCCTCGGCGCTGTCCGCATCACCAACACCCGAGAAATCGATACCCGTGTCGTTGGCATCCGCAACCTCGATCACAACGCTTTGCAAAACCCGGCGCGCACCACGGTTGATGGCAACGATCTTACCACTTAGCGGGGCGACCATCATCGCCTCGGGTGCGTCCTTGTGACAGAAAAGCGGAGTGCCACGTTGAACGTCATCCCCCTCCTGAACCAGCATTCGCGGTTTCAAGCCAAGGTAATCGCCCCCCAAAACCCCAACAGTCTTGAATTCTGGACCCGGATGGATGGTTTGTTCCGGTGCGCCTTGCACCGGCAGCTCCAACCCTTTTTTCAGTTTGAAAGTTTGCATGTCGCTACGGTCTTCCAAGCCTCTTTACCTGTGCCGGCTGAGCCAACACCTATCTAGTGTCAGACAATAACGCGAGAATTCCAAGCAGTCGTCGCAAAAGCGTCGAATTGCGACTGAAATCCGCGGCCGTCCCTCTGATTGTGGCCCCTTTACGCGGGGATGATACCAAAAGCAAACCTGTAACCGTCAAAATTCCCTCACGGTATTCATTTTCTTGTATCACTTTCGCTGAAATTGCCTGTCGCGCCCCGATCATGTCCGGTGTAAGCACCCTTGATGGAACAAACGAACGATCTGGAAATTTTTCTGGTAGCAACGCCCGGACTAGAGGCGCCGCTGCATGCCGAGGCCACCGAACAGGGATTCGCCGATGCTAAGGTCATTGCTGGTGGCGTGGTTTGTCGGGGCGGGTGGCCCGAAGTATGGCGTGCCAACCTTTGCCTTCGGGGCGCAAATAAAGTTCTGGTTCGGATTGGCAGCTTTCCCGCTGTCCATCTGGCACAACTGGACAAACGCGCCAGAAAATTTCCGTGGTCAGATTTCCTGCGCCCGGAAGAGCCGGTAAAAGTCGAGGCGACAAGCCGCAGATCGCGCATTTATCATGCGGGTGCCGCGCGCCAAAGGATCGAACGAGCGCTGGCCGAGACACTGGGGACTCCAATCTCGACAGATGCAGCCCTGCGCGTGCTTTTGCGGATTGAGAAAGACATCTGCACATTCTCGATCGACACCTCCGGAGAGCCCCTGCACAAGCGAGGTCACAAGACTTCCGTCGCCAAGGCCCCCATGCGCGAGACAATGGCGGCCATGTTCCTGCGCGAATGTGGCTATCACGGGACCGAACCGGTGCTGGATCCCATGTGCGGGTCGGGCACTTTCGTCATCGAGGCTGCCGAGATCTCATTGGGCCTGCTTCCCGGTCGCACGCGTAATTTTGCATTCGAAAGCCTAAGGAGTTTTGATCCCGACATCTGGTCCGACATGCGCGCCGGGTCAGAACCCCCTGCCCCCGAGGTTCAGTTCTTCGGCTCCGACAGGAATGCAGGCGCGATCGAGGCCGCAAAAGCCAACGCGGAACAAGCCGGTGTTTCGACCAATACAACATTTCATTGCCACTCCGTCAGCGATCTGAAGCCCCCGCAAGGCGCTGAGGGGTTAGTGATCGTAAACCCCCCTTATGGCGCCCGGATAGGCGATGAAAAACGGCTGCGATCCTTGTATGGGAGTTTCGGCAAGGTTCTGATGTCACGCTTCAAAGGCTGGCGCGTTGGCATCGTAACAAGCACCCCATCCCTGGCCCATGCCACGCGCCTTCCTTTGCTTCCGGCAGGGCCGGTAGTGGATCACGGCGGCACAAAAATCCGACTTTATCGCACTGACCGCCTGGTCTGACATGGGTCTAATCGCGGGGATTTTGAGCCTGTCCAAAGCCTGTTATTAATCACAAACCAGACCCAGAATCCCTCTTGCATATCCAAACCCTCAGGTATAAATCACCCGCCACGGTCGGAGTGTAGCTCAGCCTGGTAGAGCACTGTCTTCGGGAGGCAGGGGTCGGAGGTTCGAATCCTCTCACTCCGACCAATAAAGCAAGGTTTCAACTGCAAAGATTTTTTGCTGTTTGACCAATAAACCTACTTTTCCGCACAATTTGGTTCGAGGATTAACTGCATGAATCCAAGGTGATAGCTGTGTGGTATGAACTGCTTTACTCCCACGAAGTCAAAATGACGCACTGGTTGGCCTACAATGAAGCGTTGAAACGGCTCGGCGCAAGGAATGAGGCCCTGCGCGCCTCTAGAAACCTCTGTCGCGCCATCAGGTAAAATTGAGACAACGAGCATCGCTGGAGGAGCGTCGAGGGCAAGATAAATTGTATCAAATTGCTCGGCCGGTGCTTGCTGGTTTGCGACTTCAACCAGCAAGTCACAGAGTTACTGGCCCCTATCGACATCCTGAACGGTTACACAGCGAACGACATACAAATCACAAAGCGCGCAGGATATATTTGCCTACGCCCGTGGGCGGCGGCGATCATGCAGCTGTCATGAGAATGTTGATCAAGACTTCAAAGCTCCGCGATGTTGATATCCGTCGCGTGTGCGAAGTGGCACACCATGTCCTGGGCGTCGTCATTCCAGCGCCCGCGCACGCCCCTGAGGCTCTTTCGCCGAAGGTGAGATAGGCCCCAAGATCAGGTCCGTAATTAACTGTGGTCGATGAACAGGAACCGGTTTCTCTGTATCGCTGGCTTCTGGAAAACAACCTGTAACCGCAAGCCTTGTTTCTTGGTGGCTCTGCCAAATCTGTCGCTCTGTCTGGCGTAATAGTCGTATTTAGCTTTCGCAATTTTTGATTATTGCTGATCATCAGGGTGAATTTGATGTATTCTTGCTGAATGTGCTGGGAATTGACCAGGAGGACGACCCAAACAAAGCGCTTATACAAAATTAGAAGCGACTAGGGAGGAATTTGATGATGTACTATAGGCTAAAGGCGGTCAGGGGCTGTCGGATAATGATAGCTGCGCTGTTTTCTACTCTCTCTTTGAGTAATGCGATGGCGCAAAGTAACTCTGAGAGCGAAACCACAATCCCAGAGCCCGGGCCGTCCATCACCTTCACATCCTGGACCGGCCCTTACATGCGAAGTCAGATGCTTGGGTTTGTGCGCCCTTATGAGCAAGCCAAAAACGCTGATGTGCATGTTGCACATTACAATGGTGGCATCTCGGAAATCCGCGATCAGGTCGAAAGCGCAAATGTGATTTGGGATGTGGTCGACCTTACGCAAGCAGATTCACTTCGCGCCTGCGAAGAGGGCTTGCTGGAGAACATATCTGACATAGAACTGCCTGATGGCGTCGATGGTACACCATTTCGCGAGGATTTTGTCGAAGGTGCCCTGAATGATTGTGGCGTAGGAGTCATCGTATGGGGCACCGCATATGCGTATAACAATTCTCAATTCGCAGAAACGCCTCCATCAACCATTTCGGATTTCTTCGACACAGAAACCTATCCTGGGCCACGTGCCATCCGAAATGATCCGACAGTGATCATGGAATGGGCCCTTATGGCCGACGGCGTAGCCCGCGATGATGTGTATCCAACGCTCGAAACCGAAGAAGGTGTTGAGCGCGCGCTGAAAAAGATGGACGACATAAAAACCGGCCTGCAAATCTGGGAAACCGGGCGTGAACCCGTACGTCTGCTGAACTCTGGCGACATTGCGATGTCATCGATCTGGGCCACTACCGGTGCAACGGCCGCCCAGGAAGACGGTTCCGATTTTACGGTCAACATGGACGGCCGTGTGATTGAGCTGGATCTGTTCGGCATACCAAAAGGAAGCCAGAATAAAGAAGAAGCCATTGATTTTATTCGCTTTGCTAGCAGCTCAAATTCGCTGGCCGATATGGTCGGGTACCTGCCAAATGGTCCAACCCGAAAATCTTCGATGACACTCCTGTCAGACGACGTTTTGGAGCGCATCCCGAACGGTCCGGCGTATGAAGACAATCTTTACATTCTGTCGGACGCCGAGTGGTGGGCCACCAACCACGGGCGCCTGGAAGAGGCGTTCCAGTCCTGGCTCGCAACCTCCGCCCGTCAGGGCGCTGCGGGTTCAACACGGTAAGCCGAAACAACAGGTCTAAGAGGTGCAAAATGAGTGATCAATCAACACAGAAACCTGACAATCTTGTAGCAAAGAGCGGCTTGTTCAAAGGTATGAATCCGACGATGGGTATCGCTTCGATGGTGATGATATTGGGGTTTGTGTTTTTCACGATCCGTGATGTTGAAGCTTCAAGTGCGATCTTTGCGACAGGTAAAAACTTCATCATCGGTAGCCTGGACTGGTTCTATGTACTGGTCGTTAACGCGGCACTGTTTTTCGTAATTTGGCTTATGATCAGCCGGTTCGGACACGTGAAGCTGGGCAAGGATGATGACGAGCCAGATTTTTCAACGTTTTCATGGATTTGCATGCTGTTTAGTGCGGGCTTGGGATCTGGTCTGATCTATTGGGGTGTTGCAGAGCCAATGTTCCATATCCAAGGCAGCCCATTCCTTGAGCGGGCGGGAATTGAACCAGGTTCGGTTGACGCCGCGGTTTCTGCGGTAACGATCACGAATTTCCACTGGGGTTTCCACGGTTGGGCCCTTTATGTGCTGGTTGGCCTCTGCCTTGCATATTTCTCGTACCGCCATGGGCTTCCTCTGACTTTGCGCACCGCTCTTTATCCTGTGCTGAAGGAACGGATCTATGGTCCCTGGGGTCATCTCGTCGATCTGATTGGCGTATTTGGTACAATCTTTGGCCTCGCAACCTCATTGGGGTTGGGCGTCACACCAATCGCCGCCGGTCTTGAGGATCTTGGCTGGATGGCAAACACCCAGACAAATCAGTTGATCCTCGTCGCAATCATTACCTGTCTTGGCACGGCTTCTGCTGCATCGGGTGTTGGCAAAGGCGTGCGTATCTTGTCTGAAGCCAACGTTATGGCAAGTGTTGGCCTGCTGCTCCTGTTCATCATTCTGGGACCGACGGCATTCCTGTTGGGCATAACCATATCCGGATTTGGAGATTACCTCTGGACAGTGATACCCATGGGTTTCTGGATCAACGGTGAGCCCGAAAACCAATGGCAGAGCTGGTGGACGATCTTTTACTGGGGCTGGTGGATCGCATGGTGCCCGTTTGTTGGACTGTTCATTGCGCGGGTTTCAAAGGGGCGGACGATCAAGCAATTCTGCTATTGCGTTCTTCTTATCCCAACCTCAGTCGTGATGCTCTGGATGGGTGTCTTTGGTGGCGCTGCAGCCGGGGTTGATCTGTTCTACGACGCAGGTGTCGTCGAGGCGGTCAACAATGACTACGCCGCTGGCGTATTCCAAACGGTCAAAGGATTTGGCTACACATGGTTGGTGTACCCGATCACAGTGTTGATTACGGTTCTGCTGATTTCGTGGTTTGTCACGTCTTCTGACTCGGGGACACTGGTGATGTGCACAATGCTGTCGATGGGTGACGAGCATCCGCCAATCAAGTTCCGTGTGTTTTGGGGTATTACCGCAGGCGTTGTTGCCGGTGTCCTAATGCTGGCCGGTGGGTTGAGCGCGCTACAGACAGCGTCCATCGTCGCAGGGCTACCAATCGCCGTGATCTTGTTGTTCATGATCTATGGTATTGTCTCGTCGCTTCACGCTGAGCATCCAGTGCCCGATGTTGAGGATAAGTACGAAATGGAGTTCCTCAACAGATAGGCAGCCATTGTGGTTCAATTTGTCGAGAGGCAGTTATATCTGCCTCTCGACAATTACAGACATGGGTTTCGACCTGTCCGCGAAGCTTTCCTCGTTCTGATGTGAAGTTCGCCAAATTTTCTGGGAGCAAACGAATACGAAAGAACCTCTGCCTAATGGTTTCCACCAGCGTCTCTGCTACCCGCGTGGTACAGAAACTGGATAGGCTTGTCCGGCTCTCCATGGTGAGCCTCTCACACAATCCCGACCTGTGAACCAAAGGTACATTGTGGGGATAGTCCGATCCTGGTCGTGATGGAGCGGTTTCTTTCGCCCATGCCTTCCATTGTCCCTTAAAGGTAATGCCCAGAGCCAAAAAACCAGGTTCGGAATGGAATGCAGGCTAAGTCTTCCGCCGTTTCGGGACAGAATCGCCACCTTTTGTAGATTTGGCCGCTGCGACTCGCGCTCGGTTCTTCTTGCTGCTTGACTTACCTTTGGGTGGAGGTGGACCCTTTGATGCTGTTCGGGCAGATTTGATGTCGCCGCCTTTGGCTTCAGATTTACCGCCCTTACGTGCCTTTGGCTTTGCACCAACCGGTTTGAACAAGGCATCTGCCTCGTCTTTCGAAGCACGCTGGCGTTCTACTTTGGCTGATTTGACGGCCCTTGTGGGACGTTCTGCAGGGCTGGAAGGTGCCCGGCCCTCGGATTCAGGCTTGCGACGTCCATAAGTTGCAGTGCTGCTCCGTTCGGTCGGAGTCGTATCTCGTTTGCTCGTAATCGGTTTGCCTCTTTGCTTTCCGATGGGCTTGGTCCGGCCAGTTGCAGCAAAGTCCGGTGCCGTGTCCAGACGCACGAGATTCTTGACCTTTTCGATCTTCATCTCGGGCCCAACGGCTGTCAGAAACCCTTCGACGCTGGGCTCACGTATCTCGAAATAGGTCACATCATCGGCAATCCGGATGGCCCCAATGTCATCCTTCGTCAGATTGCCTGACTTGCAGATCATCGGCAGCATATAACGCGGCGACGCATTTTGATTGCGCCCCTCGGACAGCGAAAACCAGACGCTGGGGCCAAAAGCCGCGCGCGGTTTCTGGCTTTGCTGATCGACCGTCGACAACTCTTCTGGCGCGGAATGACGCAGCTTGTACTGCCGCAGGTAAGCTGCTGCAATCTGCTCAGGGGTAAAGCTTTCTACCATTTCCTGAACTGCTGCGCGTTCACTTTCCGTGATCTCTGCTTGCCAGTCATCCGATGCGAACATCCTCACCTGATCGCGTTCGGTCACCTCTTCGGCTGACGGGGCTGTCCCCCAATCGGCGGTCAGCTTGGCGAATTTCAGAATACGTTCCGCCTTTTTCCGCGACGCGGGTGCAACCACTAGTGCGCTAACGCCCTTGCGCCCGGCCCGGCCTGTTCGACCCGAGCGGTGCAGCAGTGTTTCATGGCTGTTTGGCAGTTCCGCATGGATCACCAAATCAAGGTTAGGCAAATCAATACCGCGGGCGGCAACATCCGTTGCCACACAGACCCTGGCACGCCCATCGCGCATGGCCTGCAAGGCGTTCGAGCGTTCGCTCTGGGTCAATTCTCCGGATAGGGCGACGACCGAAAAGCCCCGGTTTGATAGGCGCGCTGTCAGACGTGACACCATCGCGCGGGTATTGCAGAACACGATGGCGTTCGGCGCCTCATAATAGCGCAACACATTGATAATTGCATTCTCGCCGTCGCGCGGGCCGACCAACATAGCACGATAATCGATATCGGCGTGCTGCGTCTTTTCGCTGACGGTGCTCACACGTTCTGCATCGCGCTGATACCGTGTCGCCAGATTGGCAATCGCACGTGGGACAGTGGCAGAAAACAGCAAAGTCTGACGGTCTGATGGTGTTTCATCCAGAATGAATTCCAGATCCTCTCGGAACCCGAGATCCAACATCTCGTCGGCCTCATCAAGAACCACGGCGCGAATGGCCGTCAGGTCGATCGAGCCCCGCATGATATGATCCCGCAGCCGTCCCGGAGTGGCAACAACAATATGCGCGCCACGCGCCAACGCGCGACGTTCATCCCGAATATCCATGCCTCCGACGCAGGACGCCAGAAACGCGCCCGCATCGGCGAACAACCAGCTCAGTTCACGCTTTACCTGCAGCGCCAGTTCCCTTGTTGGTGCTACAACAAGTGCCAGCGGTGCGCCCGAGGTTTCGAAAGTCTCAGCGTCACCCAAAAGTCGCGGCGCAATCGCCAGACCGAATCCGATGGTTTTACCCGATCCGGTTTGGGCCGAAACCAGCATATCCTTCCCTTCCAGTTCGGGCCGGGTTACAGCCTGCTGAACTTGGGTTAAGGTGTCATAGCCCTTGCGAGCCAGCGCATTTGCAATGGTTTGTTTCACAGCGGTGGTTCTTTTCATCGGTCAGGAGATGGGATTGTGCGGTATTGCAATCAATGCATCATCCATGGGTAAAGACAGCCCCTTAACGAGTGTCTTGTCTATTGTATAGCCACGAACCGGGGCAGATGCGCTGAAAATCCCGTATCCTGTCCGTACTGCTCCCTTTCAGTAGCGGCTTGAGACCCTCGCTGCATTCGGTTCAATTTGTTGAGACGCGGCAGAAGCGCAGGCTTGGAATAATCAAAACAGGCGTTTTTCTGTAGAGCTTTCAACCGTCTGTAAACCGGCTGTCCCTGTCGGGCTGGCGGTCAACGTGACTACTCCTTCGGGAAATCTACTACAAGCAGTCGGATTCGATAGCTTCTACGACCACGTTTTCTTCGAATTTAGGGCATGACGTTGAGCCAATGGCGCGGTCCCTCTTGCGTCTATGCTGACGCCAGCCGTTTCATTGCGCTCATGAGAGGCATAGCTCGCACACCTCCCTGCCCCGGCACTTCCTTGTCGTTGGCATAGACAAGGATGCGCTCTGAGACGTCCAATTCTTCTGTCGCGATGTGAAACCCACGCGTAACCTTCGCTGATGTCGTCCGCTTGATCTCTATGGCCCAGAGGCCGCCGCGGGGAAGTTTCAACATCAAATCCACCTCAGCCCCTGCTGAAGAGCGATAGAAGCTTGCTTCTGTTCCGCGCGGTGCCGCGGCGATCAGGTTTTCGATGCAGAACCCTTCCCAACTGCCGCCGACAACCGGATGCCCAAGCAGGTCTTCCGGTGTTTCGATCCCAAGAAGCGCATGGGCCAACCCGGAATCGCGAATATAAACCTTGGGAGATTTGACCAAACGTTTTCCGGCATTGGAATGCCATGGCTGCAAACGGCGCACCAGCATCAGGTCGACCAGCAAATCAAGATAGCGGGCAACGCTCTGGCCCGATACGCCAAGGTTTCCCGCGAGTTTCGCCGCATTGAGTAACCCGCCTTGCTCGTGGGCAAGCATTGTCCAGAACCGGCGCAATGTTTCCGCCGGGATGCGCAACCCAAAAGCCGGAACATCGCGTTCCAGATAGGTGCGGATGAAATCCTCGCGCCATGCCAGGCTGGTTTTGTCGTTCTTGGCAAGGAAGCTATCTGGAAACCCACCCCGCAACCACAGCGCAGAGATCGAGTCCGCTCCGGTTTCCGACAAAATGAAAGGCGTCAGCTCGTGATAGCTGACCCGGCCAGCCAAAGATTCTGCGCTTTGGTGCAGAAGCGTGTTCGAGGCCGACCCCAGCAGCAGGAATTGCCCAGTCCGATACCCTTGTCTTCGTCGTCGGTCAATCTGACCGCGTAATGCCTTAAACAGGCCGGGCATAAGCTGAACTTCATCGATCACCACCAGGCGCCCAACCTGCTCGTCGAGATAGAGGTCTGGCTCTTCGAGCACCTGGCGATCAGCAGATCTCTCCATATCAAGATAGACAGCGTCACGGCTTTCAGCGATATCCTGCGCGAGGGTTGTCTTCCCAACTTGCCGCGGCCCAAGCAGGACTACACCCGCCTGGTTCTCGAGAGAGTCTTCAACTGACTTCCTATCACCGCGCTTGATCATACCTTGCATTTATTCCATTTGATGGAAGATTTACAAGGTTAAAATTCCAAATTACTGTCCAGTGAAACCCTATCGTCTCGGCCCTTCACCCCAGAACCATGACACGCAAGTCTGGACCTTAGGTCGAGCATAATCGTGGAAAGCTGCGTCCCATTTGATCAAGAGAAAATAGAACCTGAGTACGTTCTTCTTTCTTAACTATTAAATTCGAAGAGTCCTCTTTGCATCCCTCAATTTCATTTCCATTGCCCTGAAGGGCGAAGCCAACTAGGTACTTGCCGCGCACAAACCCCTAAGAATCTGCGAAAAATCAAATCGCAGAAAGGACCAGGATCATGACCATACCAGCAATCAAAAACGCTGACACAGGCACGCTGGCTGGCTCGGGAATGCATATTCTGGTCGATCATTACGGCAGCCTATACCTAACCGACGTAATGCACATCGAAGAGGCACTGACCCGCGCGGCGCGGGAGGCTGGCGCAACGATACTGTCGGGCAAGTTCCACAAATTTGGCGGGCATGGCGGTGTGACCGGAGTGTTGTTGCTGGCAGAATCCCATATCTCGATCCACACTTGGCCGGAAAATGATTATGCCGCCATCGACATCTTCATGTGTGGCACAACGCAACCGGACAAAGCGGTCGCATATCTTGAGAAGCACCTGCGCCCTGCCCGAGTTGAAATTACGCGCGTCAACCGCGGTTTACCGGAACCAGTAGTCCCAACCGTCTAAGTAATATCCCATCAGTGCGTGCGATTGCAGTGTATTAGGTTCGGCATCGACCCGGTCGGTATCACCGCCAAAAATCTGTGCCGCGCGCCAAACATCATCGTCGAGATAGCTCAACCCATCCGGCAGTTCGATTCTACGGTCGGTCAATGGTTCAAATGTAGCCAGAACAAACCCCCATTCGCCGAAGCTCGGCACGTAGCTGTGATAGGGAACCGCCTGCAGTCCCCGCCCGGGCCTTTGCGGATTGCGGCTGCTCTCGATCGTTTCGGCCACCGACCAAAAGGCCTGCCGAGCAAAGAACGGTGATCCGGCCTGGGTGACAAAGACCCCCTGCCCGCTTAGCCGTTCGGCCAGCAAGCCGTAGAATTGCTTGGTGTATAACCGGGACAAGGCGATGGATTTGGGGTCTGGCAGATCAATGATCACCACGTCGTAAATCTGGGTTTCCCGCTCCAGAAACCTCCAGGCGTCTTCGTTGACAACCGTCACGCGCGGGTCGCTGAGAGCATTGTCGTTCAGCTTGGACAGATCTGGATGGTCGCGAAACAACTGCGTCACACGCGGATCAAGATCCACCAGCGTCACGGATTGCACCTCGGGATAGCGCAGCACCTCGCGCGCGGCCATGCCGTCTCCACCCCCAAGGATCAGGATGTCACGCGCGCGTGGTGCAAGGGCCATGGCCGGATGCACAAGTGGCTCGTGATAGCGGTGTTCGTCAAGGGAATCGAACTGGATCGAATGATCCAGAAACAGGCGCACCCGGTCGCGGTACCGGGTGACGGTGATCTGCTGATACGGCGTGGCCTCGGACAGGATGACATCATCCTCGAACAGCTCAGCCTCGGTGACCGAGACCAGCCGCTCGGACTGCCACAACGCGCCCAGTGTTGCCACAAAGGCCACCGCCCAGACCGCAACCTGGACTCGCGTGGCCCATTCCCGAAATACCAGCAGGGACAGGCCTGCGACGGCGAGGTTCAGCCCTCCGAAGGCCAGGCTGGCAGACATCAACCCCAGATATGGGATTACCAGCAGTGGAAAGGCCAGCGAGGCGACCAGCGCACCGATGTAGTCGACACTCAGCACGTTTTCGAAACGGAATTTCAGCGCCCCAATCTGTTCCAGAACGCGGGCGATTAAAGGGATTTCCATCCCCGACAGGATACCAATGGCAATCAAGGCGCCGTAAAGCGGCAAGGCCACCTGCCCCATCCACGCGTAGTTCAGAAACAGCACCGGCGCCAAAAACCCGCCGACAATGCCCAGTAGGATCTGCGCCCAGACAAATCCGGAAAACGCATCCGAGACAAAGCGCGATAGCCAGGCCCCGACCCCCATTGCTGACAGAAAGATACCAATCACCAACGAGAACTGGCGGACGGAGTCCCCCAGCAGATAACTCGAAAGAGTGGCTGCAATCAGCTCATAGATCAGACCGGCGACAGCCACCAGAAAGGTGGCCAGCAACAACCACGCGGCACGCGCCTCAACCGCGCGGGGCTGGGTCATGACAGGATGACGGCCGCGATGATGATGGACACCGCCACAAATAGCAGCCCGATCAGGATCGCCAACGCGATATTCTGATCTTTTTCAATCTCGTGCACGACCGAGAAGGGCGTCATCCAGTCGATCACCTTCCACACGACCCACATCAGCGTCACGCCCAGAAGGGTGTAAAAGATTGTGCTGATGATCTCTGCAATCTGAATTGCTGCTATATAGTCCATTGATTCCTCACTATTTTATCCGATTTGACCGATAGTACCCGCCGCCACCGCTGCCGACCCGAACCGAAGTGTCCAAGTCACGGCTTTCGGCCCAATACCCATGCCACGAGACATAACCTGTGGCAGCCACGGCCAGGGTCGAAATGACGATGAAAATGATCCTGAAAGCTGTCACTCTAATTCTCATCTACCCAATCAGTTCCCGACCACCGGGCGCGTTGATGAATCCATTTGCGCCCGAACTGGAACAGGAACAGCGCTCCAAAAACCCCGGCCAGCGCAAATGCCCAGAGACCACTGGACAGTCCGGTTTTGACACTGACTTGCAACTGGCTGAACGGCTGCCCGGGCACATGATCTGCGCCCTGTCCGTTCCAAAGCCCCTGCTCTGGCACGTCCAGTGCCAATGTGTAATCACCCGTGCGATCTGGCCGAAACGTCAGGCTCGCAAATTTGCTGCCTTCACGCCATGTGCCGTCCGAGTCGCGACCGGTGTAATATTCGATTGTTCGACCCGCCTGGAACACCGGCTCTCCGTCCGGATCAAACATCTCGATGTCCAGATAGATCCAACTGTTTTCAACATTGCCCGAAAAGGTAACGTTCGTCAGTTGGCTATTGGCTTCAAGCGGGATTGTGATCTCGGCGGGGAAGTCGCCACGTTTTAGCGCCTGACGCTCTATCGCCCTCTCACCTGATCGTTGAGAGAAGGAGACCGCCATCACAAGACAGAGGATCGTAAACACGAATGATACGACCAGCAAAAATCTATAGTTTGGGCCCTCGATGAAAGGTTGCAGCGGATGCACCCGATGTGGGTTCAGGTTCAATGAAACCCCAAAAGCTGCTTCGGCCTGCTGTTTCGAAACATAGAACAAGCGATAGGTCTCACGCTCGGACCCAGTGGTTGAAAACCCCAGCATCGCCGTATCAGACATCGCCGAAATCGTGGTTGTCTTTTCCCCCAGTGACGGCGGCCAGGTGAATTCACCCTCAACATAGGTGACCGCGCTTGTGGTGGTCTCGTAATACACATAGCGCCCATCCTCGGTCGTCACAGAGGGAGGGGATTCCGCTGTCTCAACCCACCGCTCCGACATCCAGGCCGATCCGCGATAGCGTCTGGAAAACACCAGATGCCCCGCCTCAAGCGTCAGCCAGGCATAGCCGTGAGTTGGCGAATAGAGCTGATGGTCTAACCATTGGTAGACCCGTCCGCCCCAGCGCTCGGCATGTTCGATCAGACCAATTATGGTGAACTCGGCACCATACAACGACCCACTCATCCCAATCGAAAGCGGGGTTTCCGGGCGTTTCTGATCCTTGAACTGCCGCAATGTCCGATAGTTGTTCTGTGCATCCAGCTCGGCCCCGCAATACGAACAGATCTGCACGATCACCCGGCCACCGCCCAGTACATCCAGACCGGCGCCGCAGCAGGTGCAGTTGATCGAAAGAAGACTTGGATCTCGGGTCATGGCTGCCGCTGAACCTTCACGTCAAATGCGTCATACCACCGACCGTAGAACCAGATCGCATGACCGGGCCAGAATTCGCCGGACAACAAAGCCTCGTCCCCGGCGGAAGCGTTCACGAATTCATGGCTTTCCCCGACCTGAAGCACCTCATCGAACTGTCCGCGTAGGGCGATGCATTCGGCATGTTCAACTTCGGTAACCGTGAATGTGGCCGCGTCAAAATCCAGCGTTTCGCCCAGCTTGAACGGAGGCATGAATTTCGGCGTGTACTTTCCGGTCAAGCGTTTCTGCCGAACGACATCTCCCTCATCGAGCGATATCCAGCAGGTGCGGCCATCACCATCGACACCGCAGAACTCATCCCAGAACCCCCGCCCGTAGGAATAGCGCGCATGACCAAGAATCAATGTCGACGTTCGACCCAGTTGCACTTGATCGCCTATCCCGAACAAAAGCGGTGCATCGTGCATCTCACCCTGCTGGCCCGCCGATTGAACCTGGACATCATTGATCATCAACGTCGTACCGCAGGACGCACAGGTGGCAACCTTTATCCCTTTCAGCGCAATCGGGGTTTGCGCACCGCAGTTTGGACAGTTCAAAGTCTTCATGCTTTCAAGTCGCGCAAAGAAAATGAAAGTTCAAGCCGTTATTGGTTCTGGAGAATACACGTCCGGTGCCGCCTTGCCCTTGTTGCCAGAATTCAAACAGAACCACTTAGGTGGAACTGAACATGCTGGCGGTTCTGTTAGAGGTGCCGTCAGCCCCAGCAATCATCTGAGTTAGTCGTGAAATAGGGTTTCAGCTGCGTCTTTGCTTATGGTTGTGCCCTTCCTGCCCGCAACGATATCCGCCAGATCGGCCAGTGCGCCGATGGCTGCAGATTTGCCGGTAAGCCGCGCAAACTGGGCGGCGGCCTCGACCTTTGGGCCCATCGAACCGGCGGCGAAATTGAACTTGGCCATGGCATCTGGTGAGGCGGCTTTTATGCCACGCTGAGTATCGGTACCCCAGTCCAGATAGGCACAATCAGCATCCGTTGCCGAAATGAACAAATCGGCCCCGACCTCTCGGGCCAGCAGCTCCGAGGCCAGATCCTTGTCGATCACCGCTTCTATCCCCTCCAGATAACCCGGAGAAGTATAGGCCGTGGGAATGCCCCCGCCACCGGCACAGATCACCACGGTTTGCCGTTCCAGCAGCCATTTAATCGGCCTGATTTGAAAAATCCGTTTCGGCAGCGGAGAGGCAACAACCCGTCGCCATTTGTCACCATCCGCACGAATTTGCCAGCCCTTGTCGGCGGCCAATCGTTCTGCCTCGGGTTTGTCATATACCGGACCGATGAATTTTGTGGGGTCGTCAAAGGCGGGATCCTTGGCATCGACCTCAATCATGGTCAGCAGCGTGGCCAGAGGCGTCTCGGGCGGCAGACGGTTGCCCAGCTCCTGCTCGATCATGTACCCGATCATGCCCTCGGTTTCCGCCCCAAGCACGTCCAGCGGATAGGCCTCATCCGGTTTATAGGCGTTGCCCTGTAGGGCCAGTAATCCCACCTGAGGGCCATTCCCGTGGGTCACAATCAACTCGTTCCCCTCGGCAATAGTGGCCAGCGCCTGCGCGGCGATGGCCGTGTTTTCACGCTGGTTCTCGGCGGTCAGGGCCTGACCCCGCCGCAGCAGCGCATTGCCCCCAAGGGCGACGACGATGCGCATGACTCAGGCCCCCAGAGTGGCGACCAGAACGGCCTTGATTGTGTGCATTCGGTTTTCGGCCTGTTCAAACTGAATACCGGCGGGGCTTTCGAATACCTCTTCGGTGACCTCCATTTCGGTGATGCCGAATTTCTCGTGGATGTCTTCGCCCACTTTTGTCTCGGTATTGTGGAAGGCGGGCAGGCAATGCATGAATTTGACGTTTGGATTGTTTGCCGCTGCCATTAACGCGCTGTTGACCTGATAGGGGGTCAGCTGCTTGATCCGGCTGTCCCAGACCTCTGGTGCTTCGCCCATCGAGACCCAGACATCGGTGTGGATGAAATCCACGCCATCCACGGCGGCCGCAGGATCATCGGTGATGGTCAGCGTTGCGCCGTAACGCGAGGCGGCTTCTTCCGCCGGACCGCGGAATTCGTCGGACGGCCACAGATCACGTGGGGCGGCGATGCGGACTTCCATCCCCATCATGCAGCCCGCGATCATCAGCGAATGGCCCATATTGGACCGCCCGTCGCCCACATAGGCGTATTTGATGTCATGCAGGGGCTTTTCTCCATATTCCTGCATGGTCAGCAGATCGGCCAGCATCTGGGTCGGGTGGAACTCATCGGTCAGCCCGTTATAGACCGGCACGCCCGCATTGGCGGCCAGTGTTTCCGCCAGTTCCTGCCCAAAACCGCGATATTCAATGCCGTCGAACATGCGGCCCAGCACGCGGGCAGTGTCCTTCATGCTTTCCTTATGCCCGATCTGTGACCCCGAGGGCCCAAGATAGGTGACACCGGCACCCTGATCCATCGCGGCCACTTCAAAGGCGCACATGGTCCGGGTCGAGGATTTTTCGAAGATCAGGCAGATGTTCTTGCCTTTTAGATGCTGGATTTCAGACCCCGCATATTTTGCGCGCTTCAGATCGCGCGACAGGTCCAGCAAATAACGCAGCTCGCGCTGGTCGAAATCGAGCAGTTTCAGGAAGCTGCGGCCCTTGATGTTAAATGCCATTGGTCAATCTCCTTTTTCAGTAATCGGGTTCAATAATCCACGGGGTCACGCCAGATCGGGCAGGTCATGCAATGCCCGCCGCCTCGTCCACGCCCCAGTTCCGAGCCCGAGATCGTGATCACCTCGACCCCCGCCTTGCGCAGCAGCGTGTTGGTATAGGTGTTGCGGTCATAAGCGACGACCACGCCGGGCTCTAACGCCACCACGTTGTTGCCGTCGTCCCACTGCTCGCGTTCCTGATTGAATGCGTCTCCGCCGGTCTGCACGATGTTCAGAGATTTGATCCCCAGACATTCGGCGGCCACATCGAACAGATGTTTGTCATCGCGCCGGAAGTCGATCGTGTCCTCTTTGTTTCCGGGGCGCAGGCTGATGCACTGGATGTCGTTACAGACATCAACATAGGCAGTCGCGGTCTCGCGGTCGCAATGGCTGAACACTGTATCCAGATGCATAGCCGCGCGGCTGCGGGGCATCTGACAGGCAACAACCCTCTCCGCCGCGCCTTTGGCAAACAGAGCGCGGGCAACCTGACCAACCGCCTGCGGACTGGTACGTTCGCCCATGCCGATCAACACACTGCCATTGCCCCAGGGCATGACATCACCGCCTTCGACCGTGGCCGCGCCGTGATCCTTGTCTGGGTCACCCCACCAGATCTCGAAATCTGCGTCGCGGAACTCTGGGTGGAACTTGTAGATCGCGGTCACCAACAGGGTTTCGGGGCGCCGCGCCGGCCAGTACATCGGGTTGACCGTCACTCCGCCATAGATCCAGCAACTGTTGTCACGAGTGAACTGCGTATTTGGAATCGGTGGGATCACAAAGCCCAGTGGCCCCAGATAGCTGCCGAACATACCTGAGGGTTTGAACGGCATATCTTCGACCGCGATGCCGCCGATCAGATATCTGGCCAGATCCTTGGCCGCCATCTCATCCAACCAGCCGCGCAGCTCATTCAGCATACCGACGCCCACCTGATTTTCGGTAATGCGGCGGTCCAGAACCCAATTACGGGCTCCCTTGTCCTTCAGCGTTTCTGCAAGCAGCGTCTGGAATTCTAAAACCTGAACCCCGCGATCCTCCATCTTCATGCGGAAATCGGCATGGTCAGAGCGGGCTTTGTGCACCCAAAGAACATCGTCATAAAGCAACTCTGCCGCATTGCCGGGGGTCAGGCGGGAATGGGCTAGACCCGGTTCGCAGACCATCACCTTTCGAAGTTTCCCAATCTCGGAATGTGCGCCAAATCCAGTCATGATATCTCCTTTGATGTAATCGCGCCGGACTGCCAACGCAGCCAGACATGGATGGGCAACCCAGCCAACAGCAACAGGACGCCCCAGAAAACGACGTCCTTTCCAGCGCCGAAGATCGCCCAGAATGAATAGACAAAACCGAGACCCGCCAGCAC
The DNA here is from genome assembly GCF_059610225.1 of Ruegeria sp. YTSA105. Lineage (NCBI taxonomy): Bacteria > Pseudomonadati > Pseudomonadota > Alphaproteobacteria > Rhodobacterales > Roseobacteraceae > Ruegeria > Ruegeria sp. YTSA105. The sequence goes on along the minus strand of NZ_JBXWNE010000004.1, from coordinate 107,188 downwards.
AAAGGCCTGCGGTCGCAGGCGGGTGCGTTCTTTGCGTTTTGCGCGGATCATAATCTCGGCACCTGCGCACAGCAGGTAGGGAACCAGCGTGGATAGGGTGGCCAACAGAATGATGAATTCAAACTGTTCAGCCAGGGATCGGGTATAGTTCATAGCGATCAGAGCGCTGGCGAGCAGGCTTGAGGAGATCAGGCCAAATGCCGGCGTACCAGTCCGTGACACCCGGGCAAAACCGGCCGGGAACAACCCGTCACGCGCCGCGCCCAGTGGCACTTGCCCGGTCAGCAGCACAAATCCGTTGAGCGTGCCGAAGGTCGAAACGCAGGCCCCGACCGCGATGAATACCGCACCGCCAAACCCCCACATCACATGCGCAACATCCGCCAGCGGTGCGTTGCTTCCGGCCAGCGTGCCGGATGGCACCACCCCAAGCGCCACATAGGTCGTGGCGATATAGACCAATGCGGCAACACAGGTTCCGACAATCGTCGCAAGAGGGATCGTTTTGGTAGGGTTCCTGACATCGCCCGCCGGAACCGTTGCGGATTCGAGCCCCACAAAGGCCCAAAGCGTCAACGCCGCGCAGGCCGAGATCGCCGATATGTTCGACATTCCACTAAGGTTGGCCGGCCGGAAGTTGGCCGGTTGGACATGGGACAGTCCCAGCAGGATCAGCACCAGCAGCGGGGCCAGCTTCATCACCGTGGTCACCACTTGCACAATCCCGGCCTGCCGAACGCCGCGCAGATTGACCCAGGTGAGCAGCGAAATCGCACCAAGTGAGACCGCCAATCCCGCGAGCGCAGTTTCCCCAATGGCGGGCACCATAAAGCTGAGATAGCCAGCAAAGGCGACGGCAACGGCGGCATTCCCAGACCACAGCGCGATCCAATAGCCCCAAGCAATCAGGAAACCGGCAAAATCACCAAAGCCCTCGCGCGCATAAGCGTATGGCCCGCCGGTATTGGAAGACAATCGCGCCAGCCGACCAAAGATCAGGGCCAGCACAATCGCGCCACCTGCGGTCAGAACCCATCCCGCCATCGAGATTGGCCCGAACGCGGCCAAAGAAGAGGGCAGCAGGAAAATACCGGACCCGATCATATTGCCCACCACCAGCGCGGTGCACATCCAGAACCCAAGGGTTCCTTTGGGTTTAGATCGGGTGTCGGTGGGCATAATGCGACCTCATGCCAACGCGGAAAGGCTGAGCCCGGCCATGATGATGATGATCAGGATCAGTAAAAGCGGCCACATGAACCTGAGCCAGCGTTCATAGGGCACACGCCCCAGGGCAAGCCCGCCCATGACCACCGCAAAGGTGGGGTTAATCAGGTTCACCAAACCGCTGGCTGACTGATAGGCCGTCACGACCAAAGACCGTTCTACGCCGGAAAAGTCTGCTAGCGGCGCCATGATCGGCATGGTCAGAACCGCCAGGCCCGAGGAAGACGGGACGAGGAAGGACAACAGCCCCTGCATGGCGAACATCGCATTGATAAAGGCCACTTTGCCCAAACCATCCACGGCACCTTCTGCCCAATACAAAATGGTATCGGTGATGTTTCCTGCGTCCATGACCACTACGATCCCGCGCGCGATCCCGATCACCAGCGCAACCCCCAGCAAATCCCGGGCACCGTCAACGAAGGTCGAGGTGAATTCCTCTTCCCCGATCCGTGCGATCAATCCCACGATTATCGAGGACACAATGAACAGGCCGGACATCTCGGCCATCCACCAGCCTCCTGCCGCGACACCCCAGATCATCACGCCAAAGCTGGCCGCAAAGATCAAAAGGATCAGCCCATGCATACTCGTAAAGGTCGGAGCTTCACCGCCCGTGCGGCCACCTTTGAGGAAATGCGCCTCATTGCTTTCGCGCTTGTCGGCAACGATGGACAGATCCGGATCGGCTTTGACCTTGGCTGCATATCGCATGACAAAGACCACACAGGCCAACCAGCATGCCAGCAACAGCGCAAAGCGCAGCATTATGCCATTGGTGAAGGGCACCCTCGCCGCATCCGAGGCGATGACTGTGGCAAACGGGTTAATCGTCGATCCCAGCGTGCCAACCCCCGCCCCCAGCATGATGATGGCCACACCCACTACCGCGTCATAGCGCGCGGCAATCATCACTGGGATAATCAGCGCGTAAAAAGCCAGTGACTCTTCGGCCATGCCATAGATTGTGCCCCCCGCAGCAAAGAAGGCCATCAAGATGGGGATCATCCATTTCTCGCGCCCCTTCAGACGCACCATTGCGCGCGCAATCCCGGCGTCAATCGCCCCGGTTCGCGTTACAACTCCCAAAAAACCGCCAATCACCAGCACAAAAAGTGCAACATCAATCGCCCGCGCTTCATAACTGACAGGGTCATAGAACCCCCCGATAGGGGCCAGTACGACATCATAGAACCCCTGCGGATTGGGCTCGACAACCTGATAGCTGCCCGGTACCGGAACATCGCGTCCCAGGGCTTCGTTAGCGACGCGGTCATATTGGCCAGCGGGAACAAACCAGGTTGCAATGGCGACCAGTGCTATCAACGCAAACAGAATTGTATATGCAGTTGGAAACTTGAGCTTCATGTCATCAAACTCCTAAAAGAGCTGAGATTGGGTTTCGAAACTTCCGGTCTCTTCATACAGTCTCAATATGAGATTTCTAAGGATGAATGACCCCGAGGCGACCTGAACGGTTCTACATGAACGCCATTCGCTGGCGCTGCGCATTGACCTGCATCAATAGAATTCAGGCTGACGCCGGATTCAGGTTCGTCAGTTTTTGCTTTCCTACAGATCGTAAGTTGCTCATCTGAGTGCAGCGGTTAGCACCTTGCGATCCATCGCCCCAGTCTGGCAGAAACCCGCTTGAGACTGTGGTGATCATGTTGACATATCAGCCCATTTCCCTGAACCGGTAAGTCGCACATTTGCATTAGGCTTACCAAAGGCTAATGTGCAAGAAATTAAGGCGCAAATGCCCGTATCGAACAGTAACCCAAGGCTAACAACGTGAGCTCTGAAATTCCCAGGTCCCTGCCTGCCAGACATGAGTTGCGCAAGGTGCGCAACAAGGGGCTGTCATTTCTGGCACTGGCCTTCCTGTTCAGCATCTTTGTCAACCTGCTGATGCTGACGGGGCCTTTATTCATGCTGCAGGTTTATGACCGGGTCCTTGCCTCTCGGGCGGTTGAAACCCTCACGGCGCTGTTTCTGATTGTCGCTCTATTATATAGCCTTATGGCCATGCTGGATTTTGCGCGAGGACGTATCGTTGCGCGGTTCGGAGCGAGGTTCCAGTCGCAACTGGACGAGCGGGTGTTCGAGGCAACGCTGCGAAAATCTCTTGTTCCGCAGGCCCGTGCAGCCCCAGCCACTGCCTTGCGCGACCTTGAGGCAATCCAGAACCTGTGTTCCTCACCTGTTTTGCTGGCCGTAATGGATATCCCCTGGACACCGGTTTTTCTGGCAGCAATCTTCCTATTCCACCCGATGCTTGGATGGCTTGCGGTTGCGGGTGGCGCGATCCTGATTGTCATCGCTCTGCTTAATCAGGCGCTCACTCATAGAAAGGTTGCCGCTGCACAGCAGGCCTCGGCGCGGGCAGGCTCATTCTCGGAACATGCCAGACAAGCCGCAGAAGTTGTCCGCTCGCAAGGAATGCAGCACGACATCTCGCAACGCTGGCTGACCCAGAGGACCGATGCGCTGAGACAGACCATCTCGGCCAGCGATTGGACCGGAAGCTTTACCTCATTAACCAAGTCGATGCGGCTGTTCTTGCAATCTGCCATGCTGGCATTGGGAGCTTTGCTGGTTTTAAGAAACGAACTGTCCCCTGGGGCAATGATTGCAGGGTCCATCCTGCTTGGGCGCGCATTGGCCCCGGTCGAGCAGGCGGTGGGCCAATGGGCATTGGTGGAGCGTGCGCGATCTGCGTGGATTTCACTGAACCGATTCCTGGACACCACCCCGCCCGAGCCGGACCGGACCAAATTGCCTGTACCAGATGCGCGCCTGATCGCCAAAGGACTGACCGTTGTACCACCCGGCGCCGATTTACCGACACTCAGGAACGTTTCACTGAAACTAGAACCGGGCAAAGCTTTGGGCGTGATCGGCAAAAGCGGGTCAGGAAAATCCACGCTTGCCAAGGCCCTGTTAGGATTGTGGAAACCGGCCGTTGGCGAAATCAGGCTTGGAGGCGCTACACTGGATCAATACGGGACTGATGATTTGGGCCAACACATCGGCTATCTGCCGCAGGAAGTCACTTTGTTCAACGGAACAGTGACCGAAAACATCGCCCGGATGTCCCAAAACCCGGATTCGGAAGCGGTCATCGCTGCAGCCAAGAAAGCCAAGGCTCATGACCTGATCCTGACATTGGAAAAGGGGTACGACACGTTTCTGGAAGGCAATGACAGTCAACTGTCGGGTGGCCAAAAGCAACGTATTGCTCTGGCGCGCGCTTTGTATGGAGATCCTGTCCTACTGATCCTGGACGAGCCGAACTCGGCTCTGGATGCTGATGGCACTGAGGCATTGAACACCGCGATCCGAGAACTGAAGGCCGCGGGTAAATCAGCCATCATCATGACGCACCGGCCGCAGGCCATTTCCGAATGCGACGATCTTGCAGTTGTTGAAAATGGGCAGGTTGTGAAATCCGGCAGCCGCGACGAGGTGCTAAGCGCCATGGTTCAGAACGCAAATGCGATCAAAAAGGGTCTGGCACGGGTGGGTGAGTAATGCAAAAGCCCAATCATAATAACACGCGCCCTGTTTGGCGCATTACATTTCCTGCTCTGGTCGGGTTTCTCGCACTGGCTATTTTAATCGGCGGGTTGGGCTTTTGGGCGGTGCAGACCAGGCTGGCAGGCGCCATTGTATCGCAGGGCGTCATCGAAGTTCAAAGCAACCGCCAGGTAGTCGAGCATCCAGACGGTGGCGTGGTCGGCGAGATTTTTGTGCGCGACGGTGATTCCGTCACCGGCGGCGACATTCTGTTACGTCTGGATGACACGTTTCTGACCTCGGAAAAGACCATCGTTGAGGCGCAGCTGTTTGAATTACTCGTCCGAAAGGCGCGGCTTCAGGCCGAACGCGATGGCACTGATCTGACTGTTTTGACATCCGCGCTGAACGACGTACAGAAACAAGAAGACATTGACCCTGAGCTGATCGCCGGCCAGCAACGCCTGTTCGAGGCACGTCTGAATACCCTAAATCAGCAGACTCAGCAGTTGAGCAAGCAACGCATTCAGATAGAAAGCGAGATCGAGGGCACCTTGGCGCAACTGGTCTCGCTGCGCCGTCAGGTCGATCTGATACAGGAGGAGCTGCAGGACCAGCAAAGCCTGCTTCAACGCGGCCTGACACAAGCCAGTCGGGTATCCGCCTTGCAACGCGAAGAAGCCAGCCTGACAGGTGAAATAGGCAGGCTCGAAGCGGCTGCCGCGCGGCTCAAAGGCCAAATCGCGGCAACCGAGATCAAGATTGTAGAACTGCAGGCGACACGCCGCGAAGAAGCAATCACCGCCCTACGCGATGCGCAATCGAAAATCGCGGAACTGTCTGAACGCAGGCTCTCGCTGGCTGTTCGTCTATCGCGGCTGGATATTAGAGCGCCGGTTTCCGGTACAGTCTATGGAAGCCAGGTATTTGCACTGCATTCGGTTGTACAGCCGGCAGAACCGATGATGTATGTCGTACCACAGGAAATTCCTCTGCTGATTGCCGCTCGCGTAGATGCGATTCATGTGGACCAAGTGTATATTGGGCAGCCCGCCCTCCTGCGATTTCCCGCCTTCAACCAACGCGAAACCCCCGAAATCGAAGGGCATGTTGTCACGATTTCTGCCGATACGTTCACTGATGAGAACACCGGACACACATTTTATCGCGCTGAAATGTTACCTGATGCCAACCAGATCGAGCGCCTGAACGGGCAACGCCTTGTACCCGGCATGCCAGTCGAAGCGATGATCAAGACGGACGAGCGATCCCCGTTTTCATATCTGATAAAACCGATGGCCGATTACTTTAACAGGGCCTTCCGGGAATAGATTCCGTCGTCTTTAAACCGCTTCGAGATTGCCCAACAGGATCGAAGTCATGTCAGTCGTGATCACTCCGTCTACCGCGACGACATCGACACCGGTTTCGTAGGTCACGTTTGAACTTGTGATCCCCGACAAATCAGCGTCTGCGTCCAGAAACACCCACTCTGCCTCATGCGCTGTGGGCAATCCGACGGCGATCTGCAAGATAGCCAGCGCATCCAGAGCGTTGATGAGGCCATCTTGATTGATATCGGCTGCAATTAGGTCTTCCGGTGCTGCCTGCCCCCATGTCGGGTCCAGTCCCACTGAAAGCCGCAAGACCTGCAATGCGTCCAAGGCCGTGATCTCGCCGGTCCCAGCCGAATAGGACTTTATGATATCCAGTTCACCGATAAATGTGCCCGAAGGCAGATCCAGATCGAACCTCCCTTCATCGTCGGCTTGGACATTAACCGTGCCGCCTCCGTCCGGGGTGAAACGTATTTCAGCGTTTGACAGACCGGGATTTGCAGCTTGTGAATCAATGGTAATATTCCCTTGAATGCCTGCCGAACTGTCCGGGTCGAGCCCGCCCAAACCGTTCAAATCCAACGGAATATGGTCTGGCCCGCCAAATCCGGCGCCAAAGACATCTGAACTGGTCAGCGGAGCACCTGACGCCGAAAACACCTGAACCACATTATCCAGATACTCGATCTGCGCACCTTGCGCGGTGGACGTAAAAGTGAGCTGTCCAGGTGAGCGCAGGAATGGATAGTCAAACAGATCCAGCCTGTCCGATCCGACTTCAAAATCGGTAATCGTTGTCATCGCGGTTCCGGTCTGCATCACAAAGATATCAGACCCGGAACCGCCGGTCATCATAGTGGCCCCAATCCCCGCAATCAGGATGTCATCGCCGCCGCCGCCAAGTAGAGTGGCATCAAGGATGCTGCCACTGAGCATATCGTTCTGCGCGGTGCCAGTGACTGTCCCATAACCGTCCGCGGCGATACCCAGGTCAGCGACCGAAAAAGTAAGCTGCGTTAACCCCGCCTCTTCTTGTGAGGCGGCAAAGATCTGAATTTCGTCCCCGACATGGGCCACGCTGAGCGATTCGACATTTTGCAGCCCGGTGCTCAACGTATCGGCAAAACTGTCCAGATAGACCAGTTGACCATCCGGTGTCAGGGTAAACAGTGTCACCCCATCATCGCCTCCCCCGGCCACGACAAACACCTGACCATTCACTTCGACCACGGCCAGGTCCTGAGCCGATTCAAAGCGGGTATTCAGTGTATCCAGCACGTGATCGGTGGGTATCAACCGGCCATCACCAGACAGCTCCATGACGCTGATCGTGTTGCTTTCGCTGCCAGCAACGATGACCCAGGAATGGCCATGCGCCTGCACAATTTCGACGGCCGTTGGGGCGCCAATGCCCAAGGTCGAGACCCCATCGCCGGAATCTGCGAGGCTCAAGGTTGCCGCGCTGCTGTCCACCAAATAGGTCGTTATCGAATTGCTGGTGTCGTCGGTTGCGACGACAAATTGATCCGACCCGGACTGAGCGGTCTGGATCGAGTCGGCCTGACCTGCAACGGCCCCTGCAAAGGTCAAAGAGCCGTCTGAGCCGACCGTATAGGTCGAAATCAACCCGCTGCCCTCTTGCGCCACGGCCAGAATGTCGACCGATCCAAAGGAAACCTGCACTAAGGCCGAATAGCCACCCCCACCGCTCAGGGTCCCGGTTTCCTGTAATTCTCCGATAGATCCGTCTGGAAGGATTTCGTAGCTGACAAGGCCGGCTGCGGACCTGACATCCAGAACGATGTGATCGCCCCCCAACAGAGAAACCATTTCCCCGGAACGTCCAACGGTGCCCGAGATTGTACCGCTGAAATATTCTATATCTTGCTGCTGGGGAACCGCACCTTCGACGAGGTGCCATACGACAATGCCCCCTCCCTGTCCGGTCAGGCTGTACAGATACGTTTCCCCGTTAAACGTTTCTAAAGCCGTATCGCCGATACCTGAATCGAGCGCTGCGCTCCCTGTTGCAACTACTCCGCCTAACTGAAGCATCATACCAAATCACCCCACGCCAAAATCTGGCTCTTGAACAGGATGAACTGATGCCCGGTCCAATACCGAAGCGGGATTGTGGTGAAAACGAGGAGTTCGGTTTCAGTTTAACACAATTTTTTCTGGTCCGACCGCATGAACATCCGATGGGCAACACACATGAACAAAACGTCCCTGCCCATGATTTCAGCGCGGAAACAGCATGTGAGGGCAAGATGACCAAAACACCTGATATGACACGCAATCCTGCAAGTACCCGGCCCGATGCGGGTCAGCGGCAACAGATACGCAAGTGGATCGGCAACAAAATGCGTCGCTGGGTCGGGCGCGGTATCGCAGGCAGTCTAAGTTCGGCCTTGCTTGCCCTTCCTGCGTTGGCACAGGCCACGACCGAAGAACTGGACACCTTCCAATTCGCTGATGCGATTCCCGGCGTTAACAGCGCAAAGCTGCTGGCAAATGGCGATGTTCTCCTCAAATTGGAAGATGGGCGCACGATTTTGGTCTCGGCAGAGAATGTTCATATCCTGGATGGCGGCTCCATCATGATTGCCGAAGATGCGGCGGCGGAAATCGCGCAATTCGCACTGGCCGCCGAAGCCGGGGGAGCCGCAGCAGCTGCTGGCGGCGTTAGCGGCGCCGGTGCTGTTTTGGGGGGCCTTGGTCTGGCGGGTGCAGCCGCAGCAGGGGGAGGTGGTGGCGGCGGCGGTGGAGATGACGAGGCTCCGGCGCCCGCTCCAAATTTCCAGAGCCTGAACCTTGCTGGTCTGCAAGCGAACGCATTGAACAGCGCCAGCGCAAACCTGATGGCACCGACCGGAACCACAACGGTCGAGGTGACAATCGGGTCACTGACCAAGACGGCAACGCCCAATCCAGATGGCAGTTGGAGTATTTCCCTTACGGCGGTTGAGGCGGCTAGCCTTCCTCAAGGTGTGACAACAATCACCGTTCGCAACCTGGATGGAGCGGGTGAGGAAGTATCGGTCGAAACGGTAAGATTTGATGTGGACACTCTTCCACCGACGGTCAGCATTACGGGCTTTTCGGTCGGGGCCATTCTGAATGCCGCCGAGCAAGCGACTGATCTTACAATCTCGGGCACTTCTGACGCCGAGAGAGGTCAAACAGTAACGGTATCTGTAAACGGGCAGACTTATACTGGGACAGTGAATGGCGGCGGCCACTGGAGTGTTACCGTGCCAGCCACAGACCTGGCCGCCCTGCCTGACGGGGTGACCGTTTCAGTGACTGCCGATGTCGACGACCGCGCGGGTAATCCGGCGGTACAGACAAGCGCAAGCTTTGACACAGACTTTAGCGCTCCAACGATCACGCTTGATCCGGTCTCTGGCGGCTCGATCGGCCTGGGGGACATTAGCTCTGATCTGGTTGTGTCCGGGTCAACGTCCGCCACAGACGGTCAGACGGTCACTGTGACGTTCGATGGCCAAGCATATACCGGCACCGTGTCAGGCGGTACTTGGAGTGTCACCATACCCAGCGGCGACCTCGGCTCGCTTTCCACCGGAATTCCGGCCACGGTAAGTGTTGTCGTAGATGATGTGGCAGGAAACCCATCGGTACCGGTCACCGCCTCGGTTCCGGTCGATCTGACGGGACCCTCGGTGAATATCGCGCCATTGTCAGTTGGCGCGGTCATCAACGCTGCCGAAACCGCCTCCGACTTGACCATCAGTGGCACAACAGGAAATGTTCAGGACGGCCAGGTGGTGACAGTCACCCTGGATGGACAAACCTACACCGGTTCAGTCAGCGGCGGCAGTTGGAGCGTCACCGTCCCTGCAAGCGATCTTGCATCGCTGGCAGATGGGGGCGATTTCACGATCACGGCGGATGTGCTTGACACAGACGGCCTATCTGCACCGCAGGCAAGTGTCCCGCTTTCGAAAGATGCCACCGCGCCGACTGTAAGCATCGACAACTTTTCCGACGGCGCTGTCATGAATGCAGCCGAACAGGGCACTGATCTGACAATCTCTGGAACAACGAACGCTGAGGATGGTCAAACCGTAACCGTTTCCATGAATGGGCAGGACTACACCGCAACCGCCTCTGGCGGTACCTGGTCGGCGACCGTCCCGGCGATAGATCTTGCTGCCCTGTCCGATGCAGCAACCGTCAATGTTACCGCAGATGTCTCGGACGCGGCTGGAAACCCTGCCCTGCAGGCCAGCGGCAGTTTCACAACGGATTTCACAGCACCGGCGGTCTCTATCACCGGGTTGTCGGATGGGGCTGTCATGAACGCCGCGGAACAAGGAACCGACCTTACAGTGTCCGGAACCTCTGATACGGCAGATGGCACGGTTGTGACCGTAGAAATCGTTCGGCAGGACGGCACAGTTGACGTCACCGGCACGGCGACCGTAACGGGCGGGTCCTGGACCTATACCGCCTCAGCCGCGGATTTGGCCGGACTTCAGGATAGCGAAACCTACGATGTCGAGGCATCTGCTTCGGATGCGGCTGGGAACACAACAGCGACATCAACCAGTTTTGACACAGACTATACAGCACCAGCGGTCACCATCGACCCTCTTTCGGTCGGGTCAGAGCTGGATGTATCCGAAAAAGATAGTGACCTGACGATCACCGGGACTACGGATGCCGCCGATGGGGAAATGGTTACAGTCACACTGAACGGGCAGTCCTATACAGGCACCGCCTCAAGTGGCACCTGGTCAGCAATCGTTCCGTCCGGTGACTTGGGAGCGTTGGCAGACAGCACAACCTTCCAGGTTTCAGCGACGGTTACGGATTCCGCCGGCAACATCTCTACCGCCGCCGCCACCCCGTTAGCCACGGATTTCCGGCCTGTCCTGACAATCAATGACACCGGAACAAACGGTGCCGTTTCATTGAATGACGCCCAAAATTCAGGAGTCGTTGTCTCTGGCACGTCAATAGGCCTTGCCGCAGGCGAGGCTGTAGATGTGACGTTGAATTCCATGTCAGTCGGAACCGCTACGGTCGGTGCCGACGGAACCTGGACACTGTTGGTAAGTGTTGCGACCTTTGCATCAGTCGAGGCGGGGGATGATCTGGACTTTGGCGCAGAGGTATCTGTGGCAGGTGGCCCTGATCCTTTGCCAGTTACGGATGAAAACACGGCCCATGAACCTGCAGCCTATGTGATCACTGAAGCCGGACAAAGTGGATCAACAGTCACATTTGAAATCTACGCAGACCCTGATACGGATCTGTCCAGCGGTCTGGCGATCACAGCCGAACTGGGTTTCGATCCCTCAGTGGTGACGTTTGACACCGGATCAGATGTCGAGAATGGGGCATTCGATTTGTTCCTGACGAACCCGGTGAGTGGATCAGCCGTCAGTTTTGCTGGCGCGGCGACCACCTATTCCGACCTGTCCCAACCCATCGTCACATTCACGATGACAGTTCTAGATGCCTCTGAACCGATTGTTCTGACGTTGACGACTCCGGATGGTGGTCCATCGGTGCTGCAGATCGGGACGTCAGGCGACGACACATTGATTGCAACCAACATCGACAACGTCATTCGTGGCCAGGACGGCGATGACACAGTGGATGTCTCAGGTGCTGGTCGGGACATTGTCGTGTTCGAGCCGGACCCAACAGCAAATGGCGTTGATACGATCACTGGCTTCACGACTGGACCCGCGACTGACACCGCTGATGCGATCATGTTCAGTGGATTGGATGTCGACAGCCTGCGCGGCGACGGAACAGGTGTGGAAACGCTTTCAGTAGGGGATGCACTAGGCGCGGACACCGGAGTGGTTGGTTTGACGACAGAGCTGAGCGATCTGACTGCTCAAACCATCGAGACCGCGGTCGAAAGCCTTACCGGCGCCAAAGCAGGTGACGAGATCTATGTCCTGGCTACGGATGGAACTGACAGTGTGCTAGTCAAGGTCGACTATTCCGCATCCGATGCGGCGACAGTCGAAACGGTGGCCCATTTCACCGGGTTGGATGACCTCAGCGGGCTTACTGCTGACAATATTCTGCATACCGATCCAACCGGGGCCAGTGCCTGACGCTCGACTACACTGCCACCCTGCACGGGTGGCAGTATTCTCGATATTCAAGAGGTTGCCATGGCACAGAATGGCCTAGTTCCAATCAATTTCAACCGTCACAGTCATCAGTATTGGAAGCGTTTCACATCTTATGACTTTGCAGCTGAACGCACCGAGAGCGTGATCGTGGAAGAAGAGGTGCTCCAGATTGCAGCCACTTTTCCGATTGTGTTTCGCAGGACCGGCCCAGAAATTGAACCGATTGCTGTATATTCACTTCTTGCTGGTGAACCCTCGCCATTTGTTTCAACAGAAGGGCGTTGGCTGGCCAGCTATATTCCGTCCGAACTGCGCAGCCACCCCTTTTCGTGCCGCCGAATGGATAACGGCAGCACCTTTCAGCTGGTGGTAGATGAAGGTTCAGGCCTGTTGACCGAAGAGTGCTCTGACAATCCCTTTTTTTCAACTCCGGATACGCTCGGCACTGAATTGAAAGAAGTTCAAAACTTCTTGAAAGCGCGCGCAACCTCTCAGATTAGAACAACCGAAATTTGCAAAATGATAGACGCCTTTGGGCTGTTTGAGCCCCTGAGCGGTAATTTGGAATTCGGCTCTGCACATAACTGGTTGCAAATCAACTCTGCACGCCTGGAACAGCTATCGGCAAAACGCAAATTGGAACTGGTCGAAACAAAAGGCTTACGCCTGATCTATGGCCATCAGGCTTCATTATCCAATCTCAGATGGCTTTTTCAGGCGCAAAAGCAGATTTCCCAGGCCGGTGCATCTGTAAAATACACCGAAAATTCAGAACTTACCGGTTTCATGAATGCATTCGCCCAAGCCCAAACCGATGACGTAATCTGGTCCTAATGAAGTGTGAATGACAAATGCCCACATGCGGTCGCTTTTTGAGTTTTCTGATTTCTGCTCTCTCTTTCAGCATAGTATCGGCCTGTACCCAACCACCTGACATTGCCGGTGTCGAGGCTTCTTTTTCAACCGGGGCCGTGGGTTTCCGCACACATGAACCATCTCAGAAACTGACCACCAGTTCCTTTGGCAAGCGCGTACGGCACGCTGTCGAGACCAGCCCCAACCTCGCGCGATCTATGTCCGCGCTGGATGTGGCGGTAGCCAATCACGACGCGGCAAAAGGGGCCTTTCTTCCGCAGGTTTCACTTGGAATCAACGCCAGATCCGAGCGGGTAGACTCGGACACAGCCGACGTGACCCCTTATCTGCGGATCTCACAGCTCGTTTATGACGGGGGGGCCGCATCCGGTGATTTGACTGCTGCAAAAGCACGGGTTTTTGAAAGTCGCGGCGGCCAGTTATCAACAGCCTCGGCAACCGCTCTGGCTGCGATTGAGGTCTATATAGTGGTCTTGGATTTACGGAAAATCCTGGATATTTCGGTGAAAAATGTGGAAGTCCACCAACAGCTCGTTCAACAAATTTCCGAGAGGGCTGCATTAGGCGCTGGTTCGAACGCCGATGTATTGACAGCGCGGTCGCGGATGGCCGATGCACGGACGCGACTGGCGGATGCAAAAGCCAGAGTGGACCTCGCAGATGCCCGGTTTCGTGAAGTTTTTGGCAGCCCGTCAGGTGATCTTCAACCCCCAGTCAAAGCGCCGACGATCTCACAATCGGATCATAGTATCGTAACGGGAAGCCTGCAGATTCGACGTTCGGAAGCGGCCCTGCTTGCCGCCAAGGCAGAACGTTCTGCCGCTTTGGCACGCCGTCAACCCGGCGTGAATGTTTCGGCATTTGCGGATCGCGATGATAGTAATGACGCAAATTTCGGGGTCGACCTGTCCTTCAATTATGAGCTGGACTCTACTGGACAGCGCCGTGCCACCATCACCTCGGCTGAAGCCAAAGTTCGCGAAGCGGAATTCGTTCATCAATCCCTAACGCGAGAAATACAAAGAGAGCTGGACACAATTCGCGCTGACCAAATTGCTGGAGCACAACGGCTTAAAGAGGCGCGAATAGCTGCGCAGGCGAATGCTGACAGTGTTGCAGCGGCGCGCGCGCAATTCACAATCGGACGACGCAGTCTGATCGAAATCCTTGACGCACAGCGCGACTATGTGAATGCGCAGGAAAGACTTATCCTAGCCGAACAGAACTATTTCCTGACAGACTACGCAATCCTTAGTTTGACTGGTGACATCCTGGATCTCTTTGGCATTTCAATCAGTTCCGTTGAGGGTTCTCAATGAAACAACTGACACCTGCCTTCGCAACGCCCGAGTTATCGTGCTTTGAAAAATGCCTGATGCACGCTGCGGCCCATCTTGACTGTCCAATCACTTTTGCAGGGATTCTCTCGGCCCAAACAGGCTCGAACGGAGAGCTTACAATCCGCGATTCATTGGAACTGGCACGGCGTGTTGGGGTCCAGGCGGGATACGGAAGAAGGGCTTTGTCAGCTTTTGACAACACTTTGGTTCCTGCGTTGTTGATTCTTGAAGGGGGAAGATCCGTTGTGTTTCATGGCCGAACCTCAAATGGTCGGGTTCTGATCTATGATCCAGAGGTTGGTTCGGAAATAGGTGAAATTCAGCAAACCGATCTATCAGATGTCTATACAGGGTTTGCGATCCTGCTGCGGCGCAATCACCGTGAGGATTTAGCCACGGGGTCCAGTTCTGCTTCGGGCCACTGGTTTTGGTCCGCCATGACGGCAAATCGTTGGTCTTACACTCAGGTTGCGCTTGCGGCGGCGTTGGCAAATCTGCTTGGTCTATCTACCTCGGTCTTTATCATGGTCGTCTATGACCGTGTTTTGCCAAACGAAGCCACAGAATCTCTGATTGCTTTGACAGCAGGTGTTGGGATCGCGCTGCTTTTTGATTTCGTGCTCAAACTTCTGCGGGCAGGATTCATAGATCGGTCTGGCCAGAAAGCAGATATTTCGATGGGCCGTAGAGTCTTTGACCAGGTCCTCAACATTCGCATGAAGGCGCGCACAGGTTCGACAGGAGCCATGGCCAGCACCATTCGTGAATTTGAAACACTCCGTGAGTTTTTCACATCCGCCACCTTGGTGGCAGTCGTGGATCTACCCTTCATAGCATTGTTTGTCTTTGTCATTTACTTGGTCGGTGGCCCACTTGCACTTGTTCCAGCTCTGGCTGTGCCTGTCGTTTTGCTAGCAGGCATCATCGTGCAACCTATACTTTCTCGCCTTGCCGAGAAAAGCTTCACCGATGGTCAATCCAAGCAATCGGTTCTGGTCGAAACTGTATCCGGGTTGGAGACCATAAAAACGACAGCGGCGGCCCGGCCCATGAGGTCGCGGTGGGAGGCTGCCATACAGCTTCAGTCATCACATGGCGCGCGCAGCAGGGCAGTGACTCAATTTGCCTTGAATCTGACCGGATTTACCCAACAGGCCGCCCAGGTCCTTATCGTTTTCTACGGTGTTTTTCTTGTGATGGATGGTCAGGCAAGCATGGGCGCGCTTGTTGCTTCGGTCATGTTGACCGGGCGGGCTCTTGCGCCACTTGGGCAACTGGCACAGACCCTGACACGGGTTAATCAGGCCCGAAATGCCTATCAAAACCTTAATGCCTTAATGCAGGCCGACAGTGAACGCCCCGAAGGGCGGAGCTGGATCAGTCGCGATCGCTTTGAAGGGAGATTAACCTTCGAAAATATCCAGTTTGCTTATCCCGAAAAACACGACAACGTCTTGTCCGGTGTTTCATTCACCATCTCGCCCGGAGAAAAGGTTGCAATCCTCGGTCCGATCGGCTCGGGGAAAAGCACGGTCGCGCGGCTAATGCTCGGCTTGTACGATCCAGACGCCGGGTCTGTTCAATTGGATGGGGTCGATATCAGACAAATTGATCCAGGTGATTTGCGGCGCAATATCGGCTCTGTTCTGCAAGATATTTGGCTGTTTTCCGGGTCAATCCGCGACAATATCAAAAGCGGCGCAATCAGGCCAAGGGATGAGGATCTGATTTGGGCGGGCCAAGTCGCTGGGGTCGAGGATTTTGTCGCTCGCCATCCCGGAGGCTATGACCAAAATCTGGAAGAGCGCGGTGAGGGATTGTCAGGGGGACAACGGCAGGCCATCGCCTTGGCCAGAGCCCTGATTGGTAAACCTCCGGTTCTTCTTCTCGACGAGCCAACAAGTGCCATGGACGTCAAAACCGAAGCTGAGGTCATTCAGCGGCTCAAAAAGGCGACCCCCGACACAACTATGCTGATCGTAACCCATCGAACCAGCCTATTGGAACTTGTCGATAGGGTTATCGTCATAGAGGGCGGCAAAGTACGGGTAGATGGACCAAAAAGCATACTGTCACAGCATTCCGGAAAGCAACGGAGGCATCTGAATGTCGCAGCATCATGACCTAGCCTCGCTTGCCCGGGAAATGCGAGGCGGGTCACCGGTCAGGAGTTCATTGCTTCTCTTGGTAATCCTGACTTTCTTGGCGGCTGCAGCGTTTTGGGCCCATTTCACTGAACTTGATGATGTCACCCGTGTAGAAGGCCGCATCGTGCCGTCGGCGGATGTTCAGATGATTGAAGCTACGGAGTCCGGCATTCTGCGGTCATTGAATGTCCGAGAAGGCGAGGTTGTTGAAAAGGGGAAGTTGCTGATGGAGTTCGATACCACCCAAATCGACAGCAAGCTCAGCCAAGAGGAACAGCGTGCATATGGCTTGAGAGCCCGATCTCAGCGCCTGCAAGCTGAGATAGACGGGACCGAGCTGACATTTGATACGATCCTGGTCCAAGGTGCGCCGACTGTTGTTCAGTCTGAGACAGCTCTGTTTCAAGGCCGGCGATCAGAGTTGCAGGCAGAAATCTCAATTCTGATGAGCCAACGGGAACAACGGTTAAGAGAATACGAAGAAGGGCTTGTCGATACGGTGACCGCGTCCGAGACTTTGAAAGTTCTGGCCGAGGAACGGGCAATCATTACCCCCCTAGTAGAACAGCAGATGGAACCCGCCACGACACTATTGTCATTGCGACGCAGCGAGGCTGAGTGGCAAGGCCGCCGGACCAGGGCTGAAGCCGCTACCAACCGTCTGAAGACAGGATTGGAGGAAATTGATGATCGGGTTCGGGCGACACAAAGCAGGTTTCGAAGTGCGGCTTTGACCGAACTTGCATTGGCAACTGCGGAACTGGCTACTCTGGAACCATCACTGCCAGCCTTACGAAACAGAGCGGAACAGGCACAAATCAGGTCGCCGGTACGCGGCATCGTAAATCGCATTCACCGCACGACCATAGGCGGTATGGCACGGAGCGGTGAGGAACTGATCGAAATTGTACCGCTGGATGAGTCTTTGTTGGTCGAAGCCTATGTCCGCCCCGAAGACATCGCATTTCTGCACCCTGAACAGTTGGTTCGGATCAAGATTACTGCCTATGATTTTGCTCGATACGGGGCCTTGGACGGGCAAATTATCCGTATCGGGGCTGATACCGTGACGCGATCTGAGCGGGACGACGAAGAAGTTTTTGTCGTGGAAATCCGGACCAACCACTCGATGTTGGATGGGAACGGAGTAGCGGTTGAAATTATTCCCGGCATGATTGCCGAGGTGGATATTCTTGCGGGCAAGAAAACCGTTTTGGACTACCTGCTGCAGCCGATTGTCAAAGTCAAAGATCAGGCTCTTCGTGAGTAGTAATTGACCGGGCCAACGCCCATTACTTCTCGATGCCGTTCAGAATCTATGTGGGGCCCCGCCCATTCGGACTGAGCTTAGGATCCCGGAAGCTTGAATTGCTGGTCAAACAGTTGGCGGAACGTCCCGTTATGTTCGATTAGCGCATCAAGGTTGCCTTGTTCGATAACTTCACCGTCTTGAACAACCATAATGGTATCTGCCTGAAGCACAGTTGAAAGCCGGTGTGCGATTACAATGGTTGTTACATTCTCGGTCAACTTGTCCAGCGCAGCCTTAACAAGCGCCTCAGATTCCGCATCCAAAGCACTGGTGGCTTCATCCAAAAGCAAAATCTCGGCATTGCGTAGAATTGCCCGCGCGATCGCCAAACGCTGTTTTTGACCTCCAGAAAGAAACGCGCCGTTTTCGCCTACCTGCGTATCGTACCCATTTGGCAGTTGTGAGATGAACACATCAGCATGGGCAGCCTTTGCGGCCTCAATCACCTCTTCATCGGTGGCACCAGGTCGCGCAAAACGAAGGTTCTCCATCACGGTTGTCGAGAACAGGAACGTGTCTTGGCCCACATAGGAGATCTTCCGGCGCAAAGAGGCAAAACTTACATCGACAAGGTTTTGGCCATCGATTTCGACCTTGCCCTGATCGGGATCATAAAACCGCATGATCAACCCAAAAATCGTGGACTTGCCACCACCGGACTGACCCACCAGAGCTGTCGTCTTGCCTGCCTCGAAGGTCAGGTTCATATCTCGGATTACTTTTTGCTCACCCTGATAGCCGAACGTCACGTTGTTTAGACGGATTTCACCCGGGCCGGATTTCAGCTTTTCAGGGTTCACGCTTTCGACCATCGGGTCTTCCTGATCGAGCAGCTCGAACATCATCCCCACTGGTACCAGGGCCGTTTCAATCACGACCCGCATTTTTGACAGGCGTTTGGCGGGTTCATAAGCCATCAGAAGCGCTGTGATAAATGACATCAGTTGGCCTGCCGAAGTCGGCTCGCTGCCGGTAATACCAAGAGTACTGATGATCAGAACACCCGCAATCGCGACACCGGCCAGAAGCTCCATCAACGGGCTGGCAATCGACTGCAATCTGGAAATTGAGTTCGCCCGTTTTTCAACCGACCTGATCGCCCCATTCATACGGTCAGTCATGTTGTCTTCCAAAGCAAAGACCTTGATGACCCGAATGCCCGCAGATGTTTCCTGCAGAACCTTGATGATTTCAGACAGCGCCTTCATTTCTGACTGCATGATCGACCGCACACCTTTGAGGATGTAACGCACACTCAAAAGCGCAACGGGACCCACAAAGAAGAACAGAATTGACAATACAGGTTCCTGGTAAATCATCACGAAGATGAGGCCGACCAATGTCAGGGCATCACGAACGAAGCTGGTCACCATGACGTCGATAAGCCGCCGCGCGGCCTGAGCGCCATGAGTTACGCGCATAAGAAGGTTGGACGATTCTGTTTCAGCAAAGAAACCAACACCGCGTTTCAGCAGCTTATTGTAAAGCCTTTCCTGTTGCACCGCGATGATCCGGTTGCCCGCACGCGCCAGAAAGATCGACTGGATATAAGAGGCGACAGCCTTACTCAAAAACAAGCCGACGACCGCTGCGGCAATCAGGTAGACTTGCGACTTCATCTCAGGCGTGGTCATCGCATTGACGATGTTCTCCATCATCCATGCGGTTCCCGCAGTTGTTGCTGCGACGACAATCATCGCCACCATGGCAACACCGTACAACCAACCCTGCTTCCGAAGACTTTCACTCAAAAGTCGACCGAGATGGCTGGATCGCCAGTTCGCTAAGGTCTCTTTGATCATTTTACGCTCCAAAACCTTTTCGAATTCGATATCTGATCACGTTTCAACCCAAGTTAGCCTTAGCCAAAGAACCGCGCGGTTGTGTTAGTTATGCCTGACTGTACCGAGAATCCAGTGCCTGCCGAAAGATTATCAACACGCGACCGACAATAACGGGGTGGCGACCGCAATATCTACTTTAGCACCCCTACGTTCCGACAGCTTATGAGCCCGTTTCACACCGAATGCCAGATGCACCCAGCTTCGTCATCATCATCGCCAGGCGACGTCGCCCAAAAAGATGTACCCTGCCCCATAGATGGTTTTAATCAATCGCGGGTTCTTAGGGTCCTCGCCCAGTTTTGTTCGCAATCGGGATATTCGCACGTCCATGGCCCGGTCAAAGCTGTCGCCCGCGCCTCCCCCGAGCGCTTCTTGCATCTGCGACCGGCTGATCAACCGTTTAGGACTATCTAGAAACAGACGTAACACCTCGGCCTCGGCGTGGCTGAACGGCGTTTCTGATCCGGAACCGTCTTCAAGAACGTAGCGGTCGAAATACGCGGTCCAGCCGTTGAATTCTGCGATCTCTGACTGAGGAGCTGGTGCCCGCGATGATCGAAGCCGCGCCCGGATACGAGCGACCACTTCGGCTGGATCAAAGGGTTTGGTGATGTAGTCATCCGCACCAAGCTCCAATCCGGTGACACGATCCTGTACCTGTGCCCGCCCCGAAATAATGATGACTGCGGCACCTTGTTCCAAAGCCAGGCGATGAACAAGTGCCAAGCCGTCTGTGTCCGGCAAAGACAGGTCGACCAGACACACATCGGGCACCACTCTTTTCAACGATGCTTCAAATTCACGAGCACGGGAAAAACTTTGAGTGCGGAACCCCGCCTCTTCCAGTGTGTCGGTCAGGATACGACGTATCTCAGGCTCATCATCTAAGATGGTTACCAGCGGTTGGTTCATCATGCGGCCTCATTTCGGATTAAGGCAGTAAGCTGCGCTTGTGTGAACGGTTTGCGCAGAACTGGTGCCAAAGCCAGTGCCTGACGATGCAGCGGGTCGGAATAAGGCAGCGATGTCATTAGAATACACGGCAAGTCAGGGTTCACTTTCTGCAAAAGGTCAAGCCCCGTCTCTGGTCCTTCCAGCCGAATGTCGGACAATATCAATGCAATGTCTTCGATCTGGTTCACCAATGAAAGCGCCTCATCGGTTGAGGTCGCCTCAATCACGGTGAACCCCATCTCCACAAGCATGTCACGGAAATTCCGACGAAGTTGGCTACTGTCTTCAACCAACAGAACCAGCCCTTCCAGCGCAGGCGGCGCGGCGCGGTATGGTAACCGAAGAACCACCATGGCGCCGCTTGGTGTATTGCGCAGGCTCAGATTTCCGCCGGTCAATTTGACCGTATCGTAAACCATGGGCAAACCCAAACCCGATCCCTTATCACCCTTTGTGGTGAAGAAAGGATTGAGTGCTTTTCCAAGCGCTTCTTCCGAAAAGCCCGGCCCTGTGTCCGAGACGGAAATCTCGATCCAGGTTCCACCAATCGTATGCGCGCTGATCGTGATCTGACCTGTTTCTCCGCACGCATCTCGCGCATTCAGCACCAGATTCAGGATGGCGTCCTGCATCATCCCCTGATCCAACATAAGTGCCACATCCGGCAATGTATTCACGACCGAAAGCCCCATGCCACGCGGCAGTGACGGCGTGGCGAGAATACGCAAATCCTCGAGCAGAGCACGCATATCCGTGGCTTTGGGTTGCGGCGTTCGGTTGCCGGTCATGCCTGCTATGCGGTTCAGCAACTGCCCGCCGCGTTTAGCAGTCTGGCGCGTGGCGGCCACCAGCTTTTGTGCGCCTTCCGGCAGGTCCATTTTATCAAGCTTGGCCTGCATCCCCAGTATAATTGTCAGCAAGTTTGAGAAATCATGCGCAAGACCGCTTGTCATTTGCGCCGCCATTTCCCGGCGGCGTGTTTGTTGCAGGGCCACACGGGCTTGCGTTTCTTCAGTGATGTCGACTGACATCACATAGACACCGCCTTCGCTGTCGGGCGTGAACGAAACACGGATTCGACGTGAATCCTGACCCTCTGTGAATTCAAATACCGTGGCTTCCCCGTCGTAGGCACGGTTCAGGTTCTGTTCGATCCGCGCAAATGCGGCCGGTCCCAAAGCGTCAGAAATATGCATCCCAAGAATTTCAGAGGGACGGCCGGGCAAAACCGAACTGAGCTTGCGATTGGAATAATCGTACCGCCCATCGGCATCCAGATGCGCAATATGCGCTGGCATCATTTCGGTTGTCATCCGGGTACGGGCTTCGATTTCGGTTAACTGACGTTTTGCCTCTTCCAAAGCCGAAATGGTCGACGCTAGCTTTCTGTTGGTCGCTGCCAATTCCTCGGCCCGGGTCAACAATTCGTCCGACAATTCTTCGGAACGCGCCCGCAATAGCGCTTCGGCCTGTTTGGTATCCGTGATGTCGGTATAGACCGTTACCCATCCGCCGTTGGGCAGCGGTGCACCCTCGACCGAGATCACCTGCCCATTCGCCCTGACGCGCTCAATATAGTGCGGTTCAAATGTGAGGGCTTGACTGACCCTATGTGCGACGATGTCCTCGACATCCTCATCATGGCCATACTCGCCGATGCTCGCCAGAAAATGTATTGTGTCACGGAACAACGCACCCGGCCGGACCAGATCATCCGGAAGGTCGAACATCACCTGAAAAGGCCGGTTGCAAAGCACCAGCCGCAACTGACTGTCGTAGATCGACAACGCCTGTCCGATCAGATTCAGCCCAGCTGTCGTCATTGCCTTTATCTGGTTATCTGTGATGTTCAATCTGCCCCCTCTCTGAAGCTATGCGTAACATCAGATTGATCGCAGGTGTAGCAGAGACAGGGCAACATTCCCGACTAATGCCTGAGCTTGGATTTTGGCCCCTCTTTGGTGATGGAATGCAGGGAAAGCGTATGGTCCATATTTCGCATACGGTGCCGCAGCATCTCGCGCCCCAACCTGGCCAGGTCTGTTGCGTATTCCGGGTTGCACGCCACGTTTTCCATTTCGCCGCGACGCAGGTGGTCAAACAAAAGCGGTGGCAGGTTTGCCGCAAACTCGACCAGCGTAAACCGTTCGTCACGCAAGATGGACAGGCATGAATCGCTACTGCCCGTTCCCAATTCCTGTTGCCAAAGGGTTGGATTTTCCGGCTCGGCAAAGTCAAGCTCGCTGAAAGAAAAGCTTCGCCAATCCTTGGGTCCCTGCCCCTGCAGAAACGGCATCAAAGACCGCCCATCCATAGAATTCGGGATACTCTGGCCCACCCAATCCAAAATGGTTGGCGTGATGTCAATCGACTCGGTCGGTGCCGTCACCACGGCTCCGGCCTGCGCCTGATTGCCTGGCATCCGGATCAGTAAAGGCGTGTGATAAGCTGCGTCATAGACTGTCATCTTACCCCAGCTATGTCGATCACCCAGCATTTCACCGTGGTCAGCTGTGATTACGATCAATGTCTCATCATATTGATTGCTGTCCTTGAGAAACTGGACAACGCGGCCGATATGATAATCGACCTCTGTTGCAAGGCCCAGATAAACAGAGCGCAGCGCCTGAATATTGGCCGTGGAGGGTTGCACCTCATCAAAACCCAAAACGAAATCCGAAGCCGAATACCGAGCCATCGTTGGCCCAAAAAACGGGTGTATTGCCTGTTCATCTTCTGGGCTGACATGACCAACTGGCCCCGGCAACGCGACGGGATCGTACATATCGTTATAGGGAGCGGGAGCGACCAAAGGAGGATGAGGCCGGATATAGGTCAGATGCGCAAACCAGCTTTGGTCGCCGAAGGCCGCGATACTGTCCAGAAAAGCGTTGGTCAAAAAGGCGGTGTCGCTGTCTTCGGCGCGGTACACCGCCGGGTCGTTCAATTTGGACGGCTCACCTGAGGTTGAAACAGGTTTGTGCAGATCCCAGTATGTGTCGAACCTGTAACCTTTTTTCAGCAAGTCGGCGCGCCAGGGATAAGATTCTTCAAGCCGCATTTCCACGACCTCTTCAAACCCCTCCATGGGACGTTCGTAAGATTTCAGGATCGGGTCATTGGCATCGTAAACCCGTGGGTCAGCCGAGGTGTCGGTATACCCGTAGAGCAAGGGCAGATATCCCGCCTTACGCATCTCGGTTGCGATGTTTGGCGTGTCGTGCCGCAAAGGCGTTCCATTGCGAACCGATCTATGATTCATCGCATATTGCCCGGTCAGGATGGACGCACGCGACGGGCCACAAGGGTTAGTAACCGAGAAATGGCGCTGAAACGTTACGGCCTCGTCCATAAAAGCGCGCAGATTAGGCAAATTGACATGCTCGGCCAGCGCGCCGGTCAGACAATCTGCCCGAAGCTGGTCAATCACGACAAACAAGACATTTCCGCGCTGCCGCATTCCCTGCCCCCGATTCCACCAAATAGGTCTCAGGGGCAGACTGTGTCGCGGTTCCGCCGCTTGCGCAACAGATTAGTCCAGCTCGTATTTTGTCTCGTAATTCTCCCTAAGTGCGGGATCCTGATCTTCCTTACGCAACAGGCAGTTCCCGATGGACAGGACCTCGATATCCGTTCCCATGAAACACCGGAACGCATCGGTGGGCGTGCACACAATCGGTTCGCCGCGCACATTGAATGAAGTGTTCACCACCAAAGAGCATCCGGTCAGTTCTTTGAACTTTGAAATCAGCGCGTGATAGGCTGGGTTGGTCTCTTGGTGGACTGTCTGGATACGGGCAGAATAATCAACATGGGTCACAGCAGGAATGTCAGATCGTTTGACGTTCAGCTTTTCAATCCCGAACAGAGCGTCTTCTTCCTCGGTCATCTTGCGCCGGATTTTTTCCTGCACATCCGCCACGATCAACATGTAAGGGCTATCGCCATCCAGTTCGAACCAATCGGCTACGTCTTCGCGCAGAACAGATGGGGCAAATGGGCGGAAGCTTTCGCGATACTTGACCTTCAGGTTCAGCGTTTTCTGCATCGAAGCTGACCGTGGATCGCCCAGAATGGAGCGGGCACCCAACGCACGCGGCCCGAATTCCATCCGCCCCTGGAACCAACCAACGGCCTTACCGTCAGCCAGCGCCTGCGCCGTCTGGTCAATCAACTCACCATTTTCATAGGTGGAAAACTTCGCACCGGCCGCCGCCAGTTCTTGCGCTATGTCGTCATCTTCATAACGCGGACCAAGATAGGCCCCCAGCATCTGGTCACCGGAGATCACTTGCCGCGGCTGCGCTAGCTCTTGATGCCAGGCCGCATAGGCAGCACCCAGCGCCCCGCCCGCATCACCCGCTGCGGGCTGCACCCAAACATTGTCGAAGGCGCCATCGCGAAGGATTTTGCCATTCGCGACACAGTTCAGAGCAACGCCTCCGGCCATGCAGAGGTTGCGTATACCATGCTCTTTCGCCAGGTCCCGAGTGATCCGCAGCATGATCTCTTCGGTCACGGCCTGAACCGAGGCGGCAATATCCATGTGGAACTGCGTCAGCTGGTCGGTTTCGGCTTTTCGAACCGGTTGATCGAACAGCTCTTCCATCGCTTTGCTCGTCATGGTCAGACCAGCTGTATAATTGAAATACTTCTGGTTCAGGCGGAACGAACCGTCCTCTTTCAGGTCGACAAGATGCTCAAGGATCAGATCCTTGTATTTGGGGTCGCCATAGGGCGCCAAGCCCATGACCTTGTATTCACCAGAATTCACCTTGAACCCGGTGTAATAGGTGAATGCAGAATACAGCAGACCCAGCGAATGCGGGAAATGCAGCTCTTTCACCATGGTCAGTTCGTTACCGCGACCAATACCCACGGTGGTGGTTGCCCATTCTCCGACTCCATCGACAGTCAGCACGACCGCGTCTTCGAAGGGCGAAGGATAGAACGCACTGGCCGCGTGACTGATGTGGTGCTCGGCGAACAGCAGTTTTTCGAGATCGAATTCCGGGTCGATTTTGCGAAGCTGCTTTGCAAGCAGATCCTTGAGAAACAGCTTCTCTCGCAGCCAGACCGGCATTGCCATGCGGAATGAATTGAACCCGCGTGGCGCCACCGCAATGTAAGTCTCGATCAACCGTTCGAATTTTAGAAACGGTTTGTCGTAGAAAACCACATTGTCGACGTCTTCAAGCGCAACCCCCGATTCGGCCAGCACGTAATTGATGGCTTCTACCGGAAATCCGGGGTCGTGTTTGCGCCGTGTAAAACGCTCTTCCTGCGCGGCCGCAACGATCTTGCCGTCGCAAAGCAACGCCGCTGCGCTGTCGTGATACAGCGCCGAAATACCTAAAATGTATGCCATGTGATCAGAACAACGTGTAGACGAAAGGTGCAATCGCCGAGCCTTGGCTCAACACGATCAATCCACCAAACACACCCAAAACGATCAGAATGGGCAACAGCCAGAATTTCTTTCTGACTTTCATAAATGACCAGAGCTCGGATACGAATGTCACGCCTGGTACTCCCTTGTTAAAATTGCTGTTTCATGCTGCCGGGCTGCTCTTCACGAACAATCCAGTAGCTATCTGAGGAACTGTCCAGTTTCTGTGACAGCAGGTCTTTTCCCAACAGGCGCGTAACCAGCCCAAACGGGACAAACGTAGTGACAAACACCAAAAACATGACGATTGGGGCCACAATCGCACCCAAAAGCATGCCGAGTTTGAACCAAAGCCGGTTCGGCACCTTCAGAGTGGCGGGTGCAAAAACTGTCAAAGCCAGAATAACCCCGGCGATAACCATTGGGATCAGGCGCACCGACCCTCCGCCCCACAAGGGCCAAAGAGCGATAATTAAGAAGACAGCGGTGAAGACGTAACCAAAGCCCCGTTCGGACCCGATTTCGACTTCTACCTTCGCGTGATGATCAGACATTGAACACAACCATAATAACCAAACAAAAAACCTGCGCAAAGAATAACACTACTGGTTGCCGAAACAAGCCTTTTGCAAGCTCACACCATCATTCTTGCGATGAATGCCATCTTGCATCGCCTGATGGCTAATTACTTGAAGCGTGACAAAAACCCGTTGCAGCACCATGCAGATTCACATCAGATACCCCCATGACCCCGCCTACATTCACAACTGACCTGGATACGGATCAGGTTCACCTGCAGATATCGGGTGATCTTCACACCCAGTCTCTGGATATGGTTGAGCGTGAATTCGCGAATTTCCATCCCAACGGCGGAACGGTCACAGTTGATTTGACAGGCGTTAAGGCACTCGACACTGGCGGGGCTTGGCTGATTGCCAGCCTTGTCCGCAAGGTGAAGTCCAGCGGCGGGCAAGTCGAGCTGCACGGTGCAACCGCCGCGCATTCTGCGCTGATCGAAACGGTTTCTCGCAACATGCCGGACGAACCCGCCCCTGATCCCGGAAAGCCAGATTTTCTGGATTGGGTGGCACGTGTCGGCGAGCGCACAGTCGGTGGCTGGAAAGACAGCTTGTCGTTGCTTGAGTTTCTGGGCCTGACGCTACACCGGCTGGTCCGCACAATCTTGATGCCGCGGCGTCTGCGGCGGGCTGCGCTGGTATCGCAGATGGAAGAAACCGGATTGAAAGCGATTCCGATCATTGCCCTTATGGGTTTTCTGATCGGCGTTGTACTAGCATTTCAGGGGGCCACGCAGCTCAAGCAGTTCGGGGCCGAGATATTCGTGGTCGAATTGATCTCGATCTCTGTGCTGCGTGAGCTGGGCATTTTGTTGACGGCAATCATTGTTGCGGGTCGCTCGGGATCAGCCTTTACAGCTTCCATCGGCTCGATGAAGGTGCAAGAAGAAATAGATGCCATGCGGACGCTGGGCCTGGATCCGATCGAGGTTCTGGTCATTCCACGCGTTGTGGCGTTGCTGATCATGCTGCCAATCCTAGGGTTCATCGCCGATATCGCCGCCTTGATTGGCGGCGGTCTTATGAGCTGGATCGACCTTGGAGTCAGCCCCGGAATGTTCGTGACCCGCCTCAAGGAAAACACCGGCATCTGGCAATTTGCCATCGGTATGATCAAGGCACCTTTCTTTGCGCTGGTCATCGGTATCATCGCCTGTTGGCAGGCCTTACAGGTCAAAGGATCGGCACAAAGTGTTGGGCAAAGAACCACCGCGTCCGTGGTCCAGGCGATCTTCTTGGTGATCGCGCTGGATGCCATGTTCTCGATCTTTTTCTCGGTACTGGGGGTCTGAAATGGACGGTGTGGCCCACGAACAGATGCCGATTGGCGACACCCAGCGCGAGGCGGTGATACGGGTCCGCAATCTGACCAACCGGTTCGGGCCGCAGGTCGTGCACCAGGATCTGAATTTGGATGTCTGGCGGGGCGAAGTACTGGGCATTGTCGGCGGCTCGGGCACGGGTAAATCCGTCTTGCTCCGCACCATCGTCGGCCTGAACAAACCAGCCGCGGGAAGCATCGAAGTTCTGGGCGTCGACGTCCTGAACGGCCCCGAACAAGAGAGGCGGCGCATCGAACGCCGCTGGGGCGTCGCCTTTCAGGACGGCGCGCTTTTCTCGTCGCTCACCGTGTTGCAGAATGTCGTAGCCCCCCTGCGCGAGCATACAGGAATAAGTGAAAGCCTTATGTCGGCGCTTGGCGGTCTGAAAATCAGCTTGGTCGGACTGCCGCAGCTGAGCTGTGGCAAATTCCCGTCTGAACTGTCGGGCGGGATGCGCAAACGTGCCGCTTTGGCGCGCGCGCTGGCGCTGGACCCTGAGATCGTATTTCTTGATGAACCAACGGCCGGTTTGGATCCCATCGGCGCCGCTGCTTATGACGACCTGATTGGCGAACTTCAGCAAGCGCTGGGTCTGACTGTGTTTATGGTCACGCACGATCTGGATAGCCTTTATGCGATTTGCAACAGGATCGCAGTTCTTGCAGAAAAACGTGTTCTGGTTGATGGTCCGATTGAAGAGATGACCAAAGTCGATCATCCTTGGGTACAAGAATATTTCACCGGCCCCCGGGCGCGCGCAGCACAAAAAAAGGGTCAGGACAGGTAACACCCATGGAAACCCGAGCAAATTATATCCTGATCGGTGCATTCACCCTGGCTGGAATACTGGGTGCGTTTGGCTTTTTTCTATGGCTGGCCAAATTCGAGGTTTCCCGGCAATACGCCTATTACAATGTACTGTTCGACAATGTTTCGGGCCTGTCTGCGGCAGGTGGCGTCAGTTACAACGGACTGCCAGTCGGGCAGGTAATCTCCCTTAACTTGGATGACGAGCACCCATCTAAAGTGCGCGTCCGCATTGAAGTAGACGCAAGTATCCCGGTGACCGAGGATACCGTCGCCCAGTTACAATCGCTTGGGGTCACTGGGGTCAGCTATGTGGAACTGACCGGAGGCTCGGCCTCGGCCAAGCGTTTAGAACAGGACAGCCTGATCAAAAGCAAACGCAGCACCATCCAGTCCTTGTTCGAAGGTGCCCCTAAACTGTTGGAAAAGGCGATTACGCTGATCGAGGATATCGACAAGGTGGTGGATGACAAGAACCGCCAGCAGGTATCTCAGATTCTGGAGAACGTATCTTCGGCCACCGGAAGGCTGGACAAAACCCTTGCAGATTTCGAAAACTTGTCCTCAGATTTGGGTGGCGCAGCTAAAGAAATTTCAGCCTTCTCAAAACGCCTCGAAAAATTGGCAGACACGGCAGAAACAACGCTGGAAGCCGGAACAAATACATTAAATAGCCTGAAAACCGCATCCGACACGGCTGTATCGGCCCTAGACAGCGCAAAAGATACTTTTGACGCAGCAGATCGCATCATGCAGCAGGATCTGCAGCCCTTCATCGAACGGGCCTCGACCCTGGCAGACCACCTTACGGTCCTGACCGAAGATGGGCGCGTCGCGCTGGCCACGGTTTCCGAGACTTTCGTGAACGCAAACAAAACGCTCGGCTCCGTCACTGGTGCGATGGAAACAGCAAAGGGCACTTTGACCTCAGCTGAACGCGCATTTGACTCGGCCAATGAGGTGATCAACAAAGATATCGGCGTCGTCATGGATGATGTCCGCAATGCCGCCAACCAAGTGGCGTCCACGGTAACGAAAGTGACAGACAGGCTTGATGATATTTCAGCCGACATCCTCAGCGCGTCCAAATCGGCCTCGGAACTTTTGGGAACGATCGACGGCATCGTTCAGGACAATCGACGTCAACTGTCCGATTTCATGCGGGTTGGCCTGCCACAATTCACCCGTTTCATAGAAGAATCCCAACGACTGGTGATCAGCCTCGATCGTCTGGTGGACAAAGTTGAACGCGACCCCGCCCGTTTCCTTCTTGGGACCCAAGCATCGGAGTATCGTCAATGATCAGGCATTTGATAATGACCGCAGTTTTGGCGTCTTTGGGGGCGTGTACTGGACTGGAAACGCTGCGGCAGGCCTCAGAACCCAATGATCTCTATCTGCTGACACCCAAAAGCACGTTTTCTTCTTCGCTGCCACGCATCCAGAAACAGATCGTGGTCCAAGAGCCAACCGCGACTGCCGCGGTAAATACCGATCAAATTGCAGTTCAGCCGACACCTTTGCAAGTTCAATATCTGCCGCGTGCCAGATGGGTGGATCGAGCGCCGCTGATCGTCCAGGCGCTTTTGGTCGAAAGCTATGAAAACAGCGGACGGGTATCTGCCGTGGGTCGTTCGACCGTGGGGCTTCGTCCGGATTATGTGATTGTTCCCGATCTACGCGAGTTTCAGGGCATTGTCGTTAACCAGGATGGTGAAAGCTCGACCGTACGCGTCGAAGTCCGCATGAATATCAAGATCGTGGACGAGTTCGACGACAAAATCATCGCATCGAATTCGTTCCAAGAGAACGTAATTGCCAAAAGTAACCAGACCGAAGATCTGGTTACTGCCTTTGACGTTGCTCTGGGTAAAACCATGCGGGATGCTGTCGAATGGAGCATTCGTAGAATTAGTACCCATACAGCCAACAACCCTAGGTCATTCTAGTTACTCCCAAGCCCGGGCCTTACTCAGCCAGCGTCTGGGCCAGACGCATCAAGGTGACAGCTTCAGCCCGATATCCGAAAGAATCCTCACCTCGGGACAGCGTGGCCAGATCAATGGCATCCGCATAGGACCAGCCGCCAAGATATCCTCCGCCCCGAAGCAACTGACCAAATCCTGCAATCGCATAGGAAAAGCGGATGTCATCCGTGACTGTCCCTTGTCCGGGTAAAATAGGCTGCTCCATCAGATTGCTTTGATCTTCACCAGGAAGCTTGTAACGCATTTTGAAGAAACCAATTTCCACTGAATCATCCGATATGGATTGTTCAGCATACCGCAACGGGCCGTTTCTGATCGCATCGGAACCAACTGGCGTGACCTCGTAGATCGCCGTTACGGTGTGACCAGCTCCAATATCACCAGCATCCACTTTGTCATTTGAAAAGTCCTCGCGCTGCAGGGATCGGGTTTCATAACCGATCAGACGGTATTCAGCGATCTGTGACGGGTTGAACTCGACCTGGATTTTGACGTCGTTGGCGATGGGAAAAAGCGCCCCGGTAAGTTGATCGACCAATACTTTTTGCGCCTCA
Organism: Ruegeria sp. YTSA105; assembly: GCF_059610225.1. Lineage (NCBI taxonomy): Bacteria > Pseudomonadati > Pseudomonadota > Alphaproteobacteria > Rhodobacterales > Roseobacteraceae > Ruegeria > Ruegeria sp. YTSA105. Next base: position 75,872 of record NZ_JBXWNE010000004.1, on the reverse strand, counting down.
ACCAGCGTGTCGATATATGCCGCCTGCCCGTTTCCGTTCTGGGCCAGAGCCTGCATGGTGGCATCGTCCAGATTGCCTCGGCCAAAACCCAGAACGCTTAGGAATGTACCACTGTCGCGCTTGCGGGCGATAAAATCCTTCAGGGCATCAGGGTCTGACAGACCCACATTGAAATCGCCATCGGTGGCCAGAATTACGCGGGTCACCTCACCGTCCGCAGCCATACCTTCTGCCACTTGATAGGCTTGCTGCAACCCGGCCTGCCCCGCTGTCGAGCCACCGGCTTCGAGCCTGTCGAGGGCTGAGAGAATGGACATCTTTTCGGCTGCCGCGGTCGGTGGCAAAACCTGCCCGGCACTTCCCGCATAGGTGACGATCGAAACCTGATCTTCCGGACTGAGTTCAGACAGCATCAACCTGAAAGACTGTTTCAGCAGCGGCAATTTGTTAGCATCCTGCATTGAGCCCGATGTGTCGATCAGGAAAACCAAGTTCAATGGAGGACGGTCTTCGATCTGGGGCATGACCCCTTGGATGCCGACATGAACAAGCTGCGTCCCCTCATTCCAAGGCGTCGGTGTCACGGTGATCGTAGAACGGAACGGTTCCACCCCATCAGGCGCTGGGTAGGAATAGGGGAAATAGTTCACCATCTCTTCAACCCGCGCCGCATCCTTGGGCGGCAGATAGCCATTCATCAAAGACGACCGAACAATGGCGTAAGAGGCGGTATCTACATCAATCGAAAAAGTCGAAACCGGTTCGTCCGTCGTGATCTTCAGCGAGTTGCTGTCCGCGTTCGCGAAAGTTTCGGTATTCTGTTCCGGCGCGGGAACAGTCTCATGTTGAATGTCAAATTTCCCGACCGCCGATGCCGGCGCGCTCTGTAAAAGGTCCGCAGCCCCTAGCTGCGCAACGGCCCCCTGCCTCTTGGCGGAAGGTGCGATTGTTTCTTCAATCACAACAGGCGCCTCAACAACTGGTTCTTCGAGATTGGCCTCGGGCATATCCGCCACCAATAGGTCAGACTCCTGCCGTGCGTCGGCGCGGTCCTCGGACCAGGGCAGTGGCGCAACAACCTCGTCGCGCGTCTGCGGCAAGATCACTATCAGAGCCACAGCAGCAACTGCGGTGGTAGCGGTCAGGGCACCGCGATAAGAGAGGGCATTCAACATGGCTTTCGCTCCTTCTGTCAGGCGGGCTATGAGGCCGCGCTTGACAGTGGGACGTCGCGCAGAGGTCGATCCTTGGATATTATCGAATTTTTTTTGCGCCTGGCTCAGATTTTCAATCCGTCGCGACACATCCGGGGTCGGCGTGGCGGCGTCCATCAGCATCTTCAGCTTGTCCAGTTCATCGGTCATTGTGCCAGTTCCTCTTGCCGCAAGGCGCGCAACCGTTTGCGGATATCTGACATCCTCCAGGACACTGTCCCTTCGGAAACACCCAGCACCTCTGCAGCTTCTGCATGGGTCATCTCATCCTCGAGGGTCAGGGCCAGAGTGTCTTGCAAGTCCTGCGGCAGGGACCGCATGGCCCGTTGCAACCAATCGACAGCCTCGGCCGTTTCCTGCACCTCGGCCCGGCGCATCTGTTCCACATCCCCCCAGCCGTGGGCCGCCCGCGTGTGACGGGTCGCGCGACGGCGTGCATCCTCGGCTGCATTGACAACAACACGGTACAACCATGTCGTAAACCGGGCTTCGGCACGAAAACCTACGATCTTTGACGGCAAGGCGGCGCATATATCCTGCGTCAGATCTTCGGCCTGATCCGCGCGTCCTGTCAGTCGAAAAGCCAACCGAAAGACCCTGTCGTAGTGGCGTGCCAATAGCGTGGCAAACGCATCAGCGTCCCCTGCAGCAGCGGCCTTTGCCAGATTCTCATCCGATGTTTTCATGCGCATCACAATGGGTAAGACGAACCAAAAACATCAATCCTTGGCTATGCACACAAAAAAATCAGAAATGATGCGCCGATGCGCGATTCCAGTCCTCTGCATATTCATCCGGAAGCGGAGCCTTCAGCAAAGCGCCTTCTTCAAGATGCAAATAGAGTTCAGCATAAGAGCGATCTCTTTCATCTGCAGTACGCCGAAGGATGTCCGAAGGGTGAAGTTCGGAGACCTTTTCCTTGCCCATGGCGCCCAGCAGCTCACGAAAGCTCTCTAAAGTCGCGTCGTGATAGCGATGTACCCGTTGTCTTTTTTGCGGAACATTCACAGCGCGGCCTCGGACCGGATCCTGTGTGGCCACGCCGGACGGGCATCGGTTTGTGTTGCAGTGAAGCGCCTGAATGCATCCCACTGCAAACATCATTGCCCTTGCCGCATTACACATATCGGCCCCAAGCGCGCATTTCTCGATGATGTCATAGCCTGTGGCGACTTTGCCCGAGCAAATAATGCGGATCTTATCGCGCAAACCCACACCGCGTAGACAGTTATTCACGAAAATCAACGCCTCGTTCAAAGGCATGCCCAACCGGTTGGTGAATTCTACTGGGGCCGCGCCCGTGCCGCCTTCGGCACCATCAATGGTGATGAAATCAGGCAGGATGCCTGTTTCCAGCATGGCTTTGCATATCGCTAAAAACTCGGACGGACGACCAATGCACAACTTAAACCCAATAGGTTTGCCACCGGACATCTCGCGCAGATTCTGAACGAAATTCATCAATCCGGTAGGTCCGTCAAATGCGGAATGAATTGGCGGAGAAATCACGTCCTGATGCAGGGGAACTCCGCGTATCTGCGCAATCTCTTCATCCACCTTCGCCGCAGGCAACACCCCCCCGTGCGAGGGCTTGGCCCCTTGCGACAGCTTGATTTCAATCGCCTTGACGACCTCGTTCCTGGCTCTTTCGGTGAATTTGTCTTTGTCGAACCCGCCATCCGGTGCGCGGCATCCGAAATACCCAGTGCCAATCTGCCAGATGATATCGCCACCTTCGGCCAGATGGTGCGGCGACAGACCACCCTCACCCGTATTATGCGCAAAACCTCCATCCTTTGCCCCACCATTCAATGCTCGGATTGCATTGGCGCTGAGGGCACCAAAGCTCATCGCTGAAACGTTCAGGCGCGAGGCACTATAGGGTTGGGAACATTGCGGCCCGCCCAGCATCACCCGTTCTTCGCTTTCGGGCACATGTTTGGGCGCAAGCGAGTGATTGGCCCTGTGGTATCCAACGGTTTGGATGTCGTATTGGGTACCAAATGCCTGGGTATCAACCTGCCCTTTGGCACGGGAATAAACCAGGCTGCGAATGATGCGATTATAGGGACGGCCGTTTTCGTTGGTTTCAACAAAATATTGCCGTATCTCTGGGCTGACAAATTCCAGCATGTACCGGAAATGCCCCAGAACCGGATAGTTGTTCAGCACGTTATGCCTTGTGGTCAGGATATCATATAGCCCGACCACCGCGTATGGGATCAGGAAAAGCAGCAGCCAATGGGCCGGGGGCCAGAAAAACCCGGCCACGATTGTCAGTGGCAGGCACACGAGGCTCAACACGTAATAGAGTCTGCGTATAATCATTCGTGCTCTCCCACTGTGGCTGTTAGCTGAGTCACCGTGGTACAAATTCGCGATTGCACGCAAGCCTTTACGCCCGAAATCACGTAAATGGTGAAACTTGTGATCCGCCATGCGCAGTTGATCCCGGCCGCGCCAATCGGTATCCCGGATGGCAGGGCAACGCGGGCAGGATCATTGGCTGTGAAAAAATCGCAAACAGCATGGGCCACGGCTCTCATGTTCTGTGCCGTTTTCGCGGGTGGCGCGGCTGGGTCACTGGTCAGAGAAGCGTTGTCGCTCGGGATCTCGGGCCTGCCGATCCTGACCGAGACTTTTGGAATCAATATAGCCGCATGCTTTGTGCTTGGCTGGTTATACGCCATCCGACACCGGGTGCATGCGCACGTCCTGCATCTGGGCGCGGTTGGGTTTTGTGGCGGTTTATCTACGTTTTCCTCATTTGTTGCGGAATTGGAACGTCTGGCAGAGGTCAGTTTCGGGCTTGCCCTAACCGCAGCGGGTTTGGAAATTGTGGCGGGTCTTTTTGCGGCGATTCTGGGTGAAACCTCCGGGCGTCGCTTTTCCCCGCGGAGGTCGTCAGAGTGAGCGATCTCTACCTGCATGCAATGTTTGGTTTAGGCGGTGGTCTGGGCGCGGTTCTGCGGCACTGGATCGCCATTCGAATTCGCCATGACCTGCCCGTGGCAACGCTGATCGTGAACGTCTTTGGCAGTCTGTTGCTTGGGCTTTGGGTCGGGTATCTGGGCGGACCGACGGGCGTCAGCCTGGAGGAACAGCGCCTGGTGTTCGGCTTTTGTGGCGGCTTCACCACTTTCTCCAGCTTTGCTTACCAGTCCCTGGAACTGCGGCGCGAACGTACAATCGCTACGGCGGCGGGCAATATCGTGCTGAGCCTCTTGCTGTGTTGGGGCGCGCTGTGGCTTGGGCTGATGGCGATGCGCTGATCCGGTGCAGCCGGACCTACATCGGATAGGTATGCATCCGCACCGCCAGATTCCCCATTATCCAGACCGTCCCAACAATGATGATCAATAGAACCATCGTGGAAAACAGGACTAGGTCCAGGTCCTCGCGGCTGCTGCGTCGACGGTCGATATGCAGGAAATACACCAGTTGAACAATCAACTGCGCAAGCCCCAACAAACCGATCGACAAATAAACGCCCTTGGTCTCGATCCCGAACGTATATGCAATGGTAAAGACCGCCAGTGTCAGCAGCAGCGATCCGCCATAGCCAATCACATATCGGCGGCGTTCACGTCGGTGCATTTCGCTGCGCCTATCCATAGGTCAGCCCTCCGAAATAGACGATCGTGATTATGCCGATCCAGATGAGGTCGAGAAAATGCCAGAACAGGGCCAGACGAACCACCCGTGACATCAGAACGTCGGTTAGACCAAACACACGCAGCTGAATACCCAGAACGATCAACCACAGGCACCCCGCAGCAACATGCAGCCCGTGCAGCGGCACTAGCCCGTAAAACGCTGACAGAAACCCGCTGCGCTGTGGAATGCCACCCTTTTCCGCCATAGCCAGAAAGTCACGTATCTCAAGTACCAGAAAGCTGAGGCCCAGAACCAGAGTTACCGCGAACCAAAGCACGATACGGGGCCGTGGCAGGTTGTATTTCAACGCCAGCATCGCAAGGCCCACTGTAAGGCTGCTGGTCAACAGGATCAGGGTTTGGGCAAAAATGCTGGTCAGGTCGAACAGCTCATGCGGACCGGGCCCACCCGCCTGCGCGTCGATCATGGTGATATAGATCGCGAACATCAGGCCGAAATAGACCAGATCGCTCATCAGAAAGACCCAGAACCCAAAGGTGACCACTTCGCTGGCCTTGTCGGCACCCGGATGCCGTCGGCCCAAGTTTAGGCCCGGATAGCTGTGTGTCGGCGCGCGTTTCATGTAGTGGCCTCCAGATCGGGACGGGCCAAGCCGCGGTTCTCGGGCGCGTATTCATGATCGCGATTGACCGGAACCGATGCGCGCACAAGATCAAGCCAGGCTTCATGCTCTTTGCGGACCTGCTCGGCCGGAATAAACTCTTCGGTGTCGGTTCTGAAAGTCCAGGCGATGAAGGCCGCCAACATCGCGGCTGTCGTCGCAATAGCCAGCCACCAGATCCACCAGACCAGCGCAAACATCCAGATACCGCTGAGCACGCACAGACCGAACCCGATCGCCGTATTGCGTGGCATGAGGATATCTTCATAGGCATCAAGGGACGGATAGGCGTTGCCGCGCTCTTTTGCGGCGGCAAAATCATCCCGGTCGGTCACATGCGGAATGATTGCAAAGTTATACGGAGGCGGCGGTGCCGGAATTGACCATTCCAGCGTGCGCCCATCCCAAGGGTCGCCAACCGGCACGCGGGTTTTTTCCCGGTCTCGAATGCTGACCCACAGCTGGACAATGATCGACAGAAGCGCTGCGAGAATGACCAAAGACCCAAGCACGGCGGCGATCATATAGGGGTGAAAGCTGGGATCTTCCCAACTGTAAGATCGACGTGGCATCCCCATCAGGCCGACAAAATAAAGCGGTAGGAAGGTCAACATAAACCCAACGGTCCACAACGCGACAGATATCCGTCCCCAGCCTTCGCTCAGGCGGAAGCCAAAGGCTTTGGGGAACCAATAGTTGTATCCCGCAAGCAGGCCAAACAGGACGCCAGGCAGCAGCACATTGTGAAAATGCGCGACCAGGAACAGGGTGTTATGCACCTGATAGTCGATGGTCGGATTGGCCAGGATGACGCCCGACAACCCTCCGATCACGAACAGCATCAGGAAAGACAACCCATAGAGCATCGGGACCGAGAACCGGATACGCCCGCGAAACAGCGTGGCCATCCAATCATAGACTTTCACGCCAGTCGGTATGGCGATCAGCATCGTGGCAATCCCAAACACCGCATTGATCAGCGCGCTTTGGCCCATAGTGAAAAAGTGGTGCAGCCAGACCGTGAAGGACAGCACCGCAATCGACATCGTGGCAATGACCAGAGAATTATACCCGTACAGGCGCTTGGCCGAGAAAGTCGCAAACACCTCGGAATAGATACCATAGGCGGGCAGGACCAACAGATAGACCTCGGGGTGACCGAACAGCCAAAACAGGTTGGCATAGTTCATCATGTTGCCGCCTAGGTCATTGGTGAAAAAGTGGAAATCCAAGTACCGGTCTGCGGCCAGCATCAGCGCCGCAACACCCAGCGGCGGCATGGCAAAGACAATCAGGATCGAGCTGCAGATGATCGTCCAGCAATACATCGGCAACCGCATGAACTGCATCCCCGGCGCGCGCAGTTTGTAGATCGTGACGGCAAAGTTGATCCCTGTCAGCGTCGTTCCGATCCCCGACACAACGATGGCCCAAATCCAGTAATCCGGCCCAACGCCGGGATTAAAGGCCGCTCCGGTAAAGGGCGGGTAGGCCGTCCAGCCCCCGGTCGAGAACTCTCCGACCACCAGGGACACCATCAGCATCATGCCCGAGGACACGGTCAGGCCGAGGCTGATCTGGTTCATCACCGGGAATGCCACGTCGCGGGCGCCGATCATCAGCGGGATCAGGAAATTGGCGGCGCCGAACACAAACGGCACCGCCACAAAGAAGATCATGATCGTACCATGGGTGCTGAAAAGCTCGGCGAAATGCTCGGCTTCCAGAAAGCCTTCGCCCGGGCCAGCGGCTTGTTGGGCGCGCATGACGACGCCTTCCAGAACGCCCCGCGCCAGCATCACGATGGCAAAGACGATATACATGATGCCGATCTTCTTGTGATCCGCGCTGGTCAGCCAGTCACGCCACAGCGGCCCCCACAGACGAAACCATGTCAGCAGCCCCACAACGGCAATGACGCCCACAATCACGATCCCAGCGGCAGCATTTGCCACGATCTCATTTGCGTTGGGTGACTGGATCAACCCGGTGATCGGAAAAGCATCCCAGTTTAGACGGCCGAAAAAACCAGTCTCGACATTGGTCATTGTGTTTTCTCCTGACCATATTCGGCAGTGCCCGGTTGCTGATCGGCAGGCAAGGGTGTGGCCCCGTGATAGCGGTGCAGGATCGACTGAAACAGATCACCATCGGCTAGCGTGAAATATAGCGCATCAGTCGGCATCTGATCATTGCCCAACATGGCCTGCACCTCGTCCCGGTCCGTTCGCATGGCAAGCGTTCGGTATGTTTCAGCGCTCAACGGAACACCGTTTGCCTGGACATTCTCGGCCCAGTCATTGAACTCCTGAGGCGCCATGGCAATGGCTTTGAATTTCTGCTTGGTAAAGCCGCGTCCGTTATACTGCGTATTTTCGCCCTGCATTGTTTCGGGCCTATCGGCGACAAGGTGCAATTTGGTCGTCATCCCCGGCATGGCATAGATTTGCCCGGCCAGTGCCGGGATCATAAAGGACTGCATCACCGTATCTGTTGTCAGTGTGACAGCCACCTGTTGGTTGACCGGGAGCCCCATCTCACCGACGCTGGCGATGCCAAGATCGGGGTAGATGAACAGCCACTTCCAGTCGAGACCAACAACCTGCACTTTCAGCGCCGGTTCTTCTCCGAATGAGGTCTCGTAAGGGTCCAGCCGGTGGGTGGCTTTCCACAAATAGAATGAAAGGATGGCCACAATAACAACCGGGATACCCCACATGAGAAATTCCAACCGGGCGGAAAAATCCCATTCCGGTCGATAGTCTGCCTGCCCCTCCTTTCGCCTTCGATACCGTATGGCAATCAAAGGCACCAGGATCAGAACCGGAACAACTGCGACCAGTATCAGAACAGTTGCCCGTAAAAGGTGGCTTTTCTGAAGGGCGGCGACGGGTCCCTGAGGGTCCAAGAAATTGTTGCTGGCTTCGGCAACCGGCACAAAGCCAAGACCTGCGATAGCGGCAGACAAGACAACCAAGGATGCAAAAGACGGTCTAGAATATGTCACGCCTGTTCATCCTCATTTCAAAATTGATTGGGACAACTATCGGCAGAGTCCTGAAAATTCACAAGGATTTTTACGCAGCTCTGCCAGTTTCCCGAGATTTGATCTTGCCACCCCGATCACAGCGGCAGAAACGCCATTCTGGTAGGTTGACTTAAAGCAGATCGCAGGTGAGATCATAGGATAATGCGTTGGTTAATCCTTACTCTTGGACTTTGCTACCTGTCGACAAGTGCGACAGCACAGGATCGTGCGGCGATCGAGGCTCAGTTTCAGTCATGGCTGAAACACACGGTCTGGGCGCGGGCGAAATCCGAGGGTGTTTCAAAGCGCACGATGAACAGGGCCTTCAACGGCGTCACGCTGAACTGGAAACTGCCAGACCTGGTTCCTCCAGGTACGGCAACAACAGTTCCCAAGGAACAAAAGCAGGCCGAGTTCGGATCACCCGGACGCTATTTCAACGCTGGTTCGGTTCAGGGGGCCACTTCTGTCGGACGCAAGATGGCCCGGCGCTATAACACGACACTGAAACAGGTAGAATCCGATACCGGTGTACCAGCGCGCGTCATTCTGGCGATCTGGGGCCGCGAAAGCGGATATGGGCAGGTGGCTATCCGACATAATGCGTTTCAGGTTCTGGGCACCAAAGGTTTCATGAGCACCCGCTCAGAATATTTCACGTCAGAGCTTATCGCCGCGCTCAAGATTGCAGAGGCTGGCCACATACCGCCGGATCAAATGAAAAGCAGTTGGGCGGGTGCGCTTGGGCAACCGCAGTTCATGCCATCGAACTACCTGACTTATGCGGCCGATGGAAATGGCGACGGGCGCGCGGATATCTGGACCTCGGCCGAGGACACAATTTCATCGATCGGAAACTACCTCGACCAACATGGCTGGGTCTCGGGTCGTGATTGGGGGTTCGAAGTAACTGTCCCGTCTTCGGTTTCCTGCACCCTTGAAGGGCCGGATCAGGGCCGTCCTATTCGCGACTGGGCCGGGTTGGGGATCACCCGTGTATCTGGCAAGCCGTTTCCAAAACAAGAAATGCAGGGACAAGGGTTTTTGATGATGCCCGCCGGGCGCAATGGCCCGGCCTTCATTGTCACCCCCAATTTTTATGTCCTGAAGGAATACAACAAAAGCGATCTCTACGCCCTGTTCGTCGGCCATGTTGGGGATAGGATAGAATATGGCGTCCAGGATTTCCGCGGCCGGTGGGACAAAGTCGGCGGTCTTTACCGATCGGATATAGCAGCCATGCAGCGCGCATTGGAACAGATGGGCCATGACGTCGGCGGCGCTGACGGCCTGCCGGGCTTTCGAACACGCCGCTCTATCGGGCGCTGGCAAGAGGCCACCAATCAGTCCGCCACATGCTTTCCTCAGACCCATATGGTCCGGGCACTGACCCAATAGCGATTCGCGCCAATTTTTGGAAAGCCGCAAAAGCGGACCTTGCGTCAACGCTCAACCGCTTACTCAAGAGCTTCACAAAAATGTCAAGAAACCATCGCGTATCATTATAATATTTCCGTTCTCCCGTGGAATTTTTTAGATTTCGGCCGCACCTGGCCATTTTGCACGCAAAGGCTTTAACCTTTTTTGAAATAGTGCCACGTTCTGCATCAGTGAAAGGCGACTTTCGCAACTACGTTTCCGACAGCAAACCGAAAGACTGCGACGCGGTGTTCATTGCGATCTGAAAAAGCAAAATTCGAACAAGTCCCGGTCTATCTGAGTCGGACAATCATGGTGGTCAGCGACCATCCTGAACGGATGTGCGTACCTTGCCACCACACAAATGGGAGTAGAAAGATATGAACAAATACATTCGGACATCTCTGGCGGGGCTACTGACCTCGACCATGATCACCGGCGCTGCATTTGCCGCCGGCACCCATCCCGAAACCGGCGAGGCGCTGGCGGATGATCAAACCTTCACCTATCGCGTTCTGGATGAGCACAGTTCGGTTGACCCGCAGGTTGTTGAAGACGTTACCGGTGCGGAAATTGTCCGCGACCTGTTCGAAGGCCTGATGAACCAAGACGAAGACGGCAATTTGGTGCCCGGTGTCGCAACCGGCTATACCACAAACGATACCAAGGACGTTTACACATTTACACTGCGTGATAACGCCAAATGGTCCAATGGTGATCCGGTCACGGCAGGCGATTTCGTCTTTGCATGGAAACGTGCCGTCGATCCCGCTCTGTCCTCGCCTTATGCGTGGTTCATGGAGCTGATGTCGATCGAAAATGCGGCCGAAATCATTGCTGGTGAGAAGCCGGTGGACGAACTGGGCGTAACCGCCATCGACGACCACACACTTGAGGTCAAGCTGAGCGCAGCACTGCCTTATTTCGCGCAAATGACCACCCATTCCACCACCTTCCCTGCCCCGCAGAAGGTGATCGAAGAGTTTGGCGACGCCTGGACTAAGCCGGAAAACATCGTCTCGAACGGCGCCTATGTTCTGACCGAACACCTGCCACAGGAACGCTCGGTCCGTGAGCGCAACGAGATGTATTGGGATAACGACAATACGATTGTCGAAAAAGTCGTGGCCCTTGTCATCAACGACGAAAACGTAGCCCTGACCCGTTACCTCGCAGGCGAGCTGGACCGCACTGAAGTACCTGCTGGTCAGTTCCCGCGCCTACAGAAAGAGCACCCCGAAGAGGCCATCAGCTTCCCGCGCCTGTGCAACTATTACTATACATTCAACCTGTCTGACAGCGGACCGGAAGAATTCAAGAACCCAAATGTACGTCAAGCCCTGTCTCTTGCAGTTGACCGCGACATCATCACCAAGAACGTTAAAGCCGGTGGTGAGCCGCCCGCATATACGTTCGCACCCGAAGCAACCGCTGGGTTCACCGTCCCCGAAGTCGAAATGGCTTCGATGACGCAAGCCGAGCGTGACGAGCTAGCCAAGGAGCTGCTGGCCGAGGCCGGATTTGGCCCCGACAACCCGCTGAGCTTTGACATGGTCTACAACACATCAGAGGCCCATAAGAAAGTCGCAGTGGCACTGAGCCAGATGTGGAAACAGAAACTGGGCGTACAGGTCGAGTTGGCCAATATGGAATGGAAAGTGTTCCTGGAAGAGCGCGGCAACCAGAACTTCGATCTGGCCCGTGGCGCCTGGTGTGGCGACTATAACGAAGCCTCGACCTTCCTGGACCTGTTGCAGTCGGATTCCGGCTATAACGACGGCAAGTACAACAACTCCAAGGTTGACGATTTGCTGACCCAGGCCAAGACAGCAGATGACGCAGCACCACTGTATACCGAGGTTGAGCGGATCATTGCACAAGAGACTCCGGTTATCCCGATCTATCACTATGCTGGCGTCTACATGATGGACAGCGATGTCGGCAACTGGCCGGTCAAGAACGTAGAGCAGAACTGGTACTCCAAGAACCTCTACAAGATCGCCGAATAACCTTCCTTAGACCACGCTTTGCCCCGAGGATCACCCCGGGGCAAAGCCAATAATGGGGGCATGAAATGCTTGCCTATATCATCCGGCGATTGCTGATCGCCGTTCCAACGATCCTGTTGCTGATCGTTGCCTGTTTCTTTCTGATGCACTACGCGCCCGGCGGGCCGTTTACCTCGGAACGGCCATTGCCGCCGCAGGTACTGGCCAATATTGAGGCGCGCTATGGTCTGGACCAGCCGCTGTGGAAACAGCTTTGGGACTATCTGTACAACATTGTCGTGCATTTCGATTTCGGCCCGTCCTTCAAGTTCAAGGACCGGGACGTCAATGATATCATTTCGCAAGGCTTCCCGATCTCGCTGACTTACGGGTCATTGTCATTCCTGCTGGCAAGTGTCGTAGGTATTGGCCTTGGGATCGCCGCAGCCATCCGACACAACAGCTGGATCGACTATTTTGCCGTAGGTCTGGGTATCGCTGCGCAGGCTCTGCCGAACTTCATCATGGGCCCGATCCTGATCCTGACCTTCACTTTGTGGCTGGGATGGTTGCCGGGTGGTGGCTGGAACGGCGGTCAGTGGCAATACCTGATCATGCCTGTCATCGCATTGGCCACCTCCTATATGGGGTCGATCGCGCGGATTACCCGTTCGTCGATGCTGGAAGTTCTGAACTCGAACTTCATCCGCACGGCCCGGGCCAAGGGTTTGCCTACCAGGACCGTAATCTGGCGCCATGCGTTGAAGCCCACGCTGCTGCCGGTGGTGTCCTATCTGGGCCCTGTCTTTGTCTATGTTCTGACCGGATCGGTTTTTGTCGACATCTATTTCTCGACCGGTGGTCTGGGGCAGGCTTATGTCGGCTCGGCCCTGTCGCGTGACTATGCGGTGCTGCTGGGGGTCACGATCTTGTACGGCACGCTTACAGTGATCGTGAACCTGCTGACCGACTTGGCATATGCCTGGTTCGATCCGAAAATCCGGTACTGAGGGGCACAAAATGCTAGGAAAATCACAAAAAGCCGCCCATCTGGCCGAGGACATCACCGATTTCACGGCCGTTCAGGGGCGTTCCCTCTGGCAGGATGCGCGGATGCGGTTTGTCCGCAACAAAGCCGCAATGGCGAGCGTATTCATCTTGCTGATGATCGTTCTGTTCACAATCTTCGGCCCATATTTCGCCGTTTGGAGCAATGAGGAAATCGACTGGAACGTGATGGGTGACATCCGTGGCATGGGAATGCCGTCGATCGAGACCGGGCACTTCTTTGGCGTCGACGATCTGGGGCGCGACCTTTACAGCCGGGTCATTCAGGCCACAACAACATCGTTGTTGGTGGGGCTCGTCGGGGCGGCCACCGCGTTGATTGTTGGCACCTGCTATGGCATCGCCGCCGGGTATATTGGCGGGCGCCTTGACGGCGCGATGATGCGGTTCGTCGATATCCTTCTGGCCATTCCGACAACTCTGATCATCATTCTGTTGCTTGTGGTGGCCGGTCGGTCGTTCTTTACCCTGTTCATCGCGTTGGGCGCGGTTGGTTGGTTGACCATGTCACGGATCGTCAGAGGGCAGACTCTGGCCCTGAAAAACCGCGAATTCATCGAGGCCGCGCGCGCCGCCGGTGTCAGCGAATTCACCATCATGTATCGCCATATCCTGCCCAACCTGCTGGGCGTGGTAATCGTCTATGCATCGCTTCTGGTGCCTGAGATGATCCTGACCGAAAGCTTTATCTCGTTCCTCGGACTTGGCATCTCGGAGCCCTATACCTCGCTAGGCCGTCTGATCGCTGAAGGGGCAGGCACAATGGGGTACGGAACCCTCTGGCAGCTGATGTTCCCTCTGACATTCTATGTCGCCATTATCATCACGATGTTCTTCATCGGCGATGGGCTGCGTGACGCTCTGGACCCAAAGGATCGCTGATATGAGCCTGTTCTCTGTTAAGGACCTAAGCGTCCAGTTCGACACCCCCGATGGTGTGGTCGAGGCCGTCAAAGGCATCAGCTTTGACATTAATCCGGGCGAATGCCTTGGTATTGTGGGCGAAAGCGGGTCCGGTAAAAGCCAGACTTTCATGGCCGCGATGGGGCTGTTGCCTTCAGCGGGTCGTGCAATCGGATCGGCCACGCTGAACGGCAAGGAAATCCTGAATCTGCCGATCAACAAGCTGAACCAGATCCGGGGCGATGACGTCGGCATGATCTTTCAGGATCCGCTGACCGCCCTGACCCCGCATCTGAGGGTCGGGCAGCAAATGCGTGAGGTTCTGCAGGTTCACGAAGGGTTGCAGGGTTCGGCCGCTCGGGCGCGCTGTCTGGAGTGGTTGGACCGGGTCCGCATCCCAGAGGCAAACCGTCGTCTGGATCAATACCCGCACGAATTGTCGGGGGGCATGCGCCAACGTGTCATGATCGCCATGTCGATGTTGTGCAACCCAAAGCTGCTGATCGCCGATGAACCGACCACGGCGCTGGATGTGACGGTCCAGGCCGACATCCTGGACTTGATGGTGCACCTGCAAAAAGACGAAGGCACTGCCATTGCGCTGATCACGCATGACATGGGCGTGGTGGCACGGATGTGTGACCGCATTCAGGTCATGCGTCTGGGTCAGTTTGTTGAGGCCGGGGACACACGCGAGATCTTCCGCGCGCCGCAGCATGAATACACCCGCACCCTGCTTGAAGCGATGCCGCGCATTGATGCCGGTGACGCGCCAAAAGCGCTGGAAGAAACCGACGCACCTTTGCTTAGGGTCGATGACGTGAAAGTGCATTTCCCGATCCACGTGTCGGGCGGGTTGTTCGGGCGCAAGGTACCGCTGAAAGCTGTGGACGGTGTCAGCTTTGACATCCGTAAGGGCGAGACGCTGGGCGTTGTGGGTGAATCCGGCTGTGGCAAATCCACACTGGCGCGGGCGGTTCTGCAGCTGATCGAACCCAGCGGTGGCAATGTCAGCTGGCTGGGCCATCCGATAGTCGGGCTAAAGCGGGCCGAGCTGAACAAGTACCGCAAGGACCTGCAGATTGTGTTCCAGGATCCGCTGGCCAGCCTCGATCCGCGGATGACCATCTCGGCCTCTATCGCCGAACCGCTGAAAACCTATCGCCCGGATCTGACAGAGCGTGAGCGCAAGAAAATGGTCGGCGAAATGATGGAGCGGGTTGGCCTGCAGGCCAACATGATCAACCGCTATCCGCACGAGCTGTCTGGTGGGCAGAACCAGCGGGTCGGGATCGCGCGGGCGATGATCAACAAGCCCAAGCTGATCATTTGTGACGAGGCGGTCTCGGCTCTGGACGTGTCGATCCAGGCCCAGATCGTAGAGCTTTTGAAAGAGCTGCAGCAGGAATTCGGGCTGTCGATGATTTTCATCAGCCACGACCTGTCCGTTGTGCGCGCGGTGTCGAACCGGATCATGGTGCTGTATCTGGGCCGCATCGTTGAACTGGGCGATGGTGAGGTGGTCTGTTCGCAGCCGCTCCATCCCTATACCAAATCGCTGATCTCTGCGGTTCCGATCCCCGATCCGGATGTGGAACGGCAGCGTCAACGGCTGAAACTGCCGGGCGAGCTGCCGTCTCCGATGGATCCAAAGGCGGCGCTTAGGTTCCTGCCCAGTCGGTTGTCGGCCGGTCAGAACGAATATGTGCCTCAGCTGAACGAGGTCGCCCCGAACCATTTCGTCGCCGAGCATGATCCGCTTGAGACAATCCTGGCGAACACATAAATCCCCTGTCCCCGAGGCCGCATGAACAGCCTCGGGGACAGGTTCGGCTTTGCACGACTTCATGACGATTCTTGGCGTATTCTTGCCAATGAATGGACGAAGGGCCGGATTGTACAACAAAACACCGGTAAATGACGGGTTTCAAAGGCATCAAACGGCGGTTCGTTTTGACTTCCCCTACCCCCGGTGGCACCTTCCTGTCAGATTTTAGACTGCGGCCGCGATGTCATTGATTGTTCTGACTGCGCAGCCTAATAGGAAACCCCGGCCTGCCCTACGCGGTCGGGCAAGAATTGAATTTGAGAGGTAACATGGTACGCAAGGTCACCAAGGCGATTTTCCCCGTTGCGGGATTGGGCACGCGTTTTCTCCCAGCGACAAAATCCGTCCCCAAAGAGATCATGACACTGGTTGACCGTCCTTTGGTTCAATACGCAATCGACGAAGCCCGCGCCGCAGGTATTACCGAATTCATCTTTGTAACTTCGCGTGGCAAATCTGCGCTGGAAGATTACTTTGATCACAACCTCGTTCTGGAACAAGAGCTCAAGGCCAAGGGCAAGGATGACCTGCTTGAAGCGCTGAATGCAACGAATATGGAAAGCGGCGCCATCGCCTATATCCGCCAGCACAAGGCGCTTGGTCTGGGCCATGCGGTCTGGTGCGCCCGCCGGCTGATCGGCGACGAGCCATTTGCCGTAATGTTGCCGGATGACGTCATTGCTGCTGATAAACCCTGTCTGCAGCAGATGGTCGAAGCCTATGAGGAAACCGGCGGCAACATGGTCGCAACGATGGAAGTGCCAAACGAAAAAACCAGTTCCTATGGCGTTCTGGATGTAGGCGAAAACGTCGGCTCCGTGGTACGCGCCAGAGGAATGGTTGAAAAGCCCAAGCCGGAAGAAGCCCCCTCGAACCTGGCCGTTATCGGTCGGTATATTCTGGGGCCGTCAGTGCTGTACAATCTCAACCAAAAGAAAACGGGCAGTGGCGGTGAGATTCAGCTGACCGATGCTATCGCAGAAGACATCTGTAACGGTGTGCCCGTGTTTGGCTATAAATTCGACGGCCAGCGATTTGATTGCGGCTCGAAAGCCGGGTTCCTTCAGGCAACTGTTGCCTTTGCGCTGGCCCGTAGCGATCTGCGTGATGACCTGAGCCAATATCTGAACGAGATAGTCGCCGCCGGGAAGGCCGCTCAATAGCGCCCGCAACCTTCAGCATGTCGTTTCTAAAGTGACAAAGTCCAAGAACCTTCGAGGCAAGCCGCAATGACCACCATCCATCCCATCATACTCTGCGGAGGGTCCGGCACCCGACTGTGGCCCCTGTCGCGCAAAAGTTACCCCAAGCAGTTCGTCCCTCTGATCGGTGATTCAAGCCTGCTTCAGGATTGTGCTGAACGAATGCAGGGACCCAAGGACGCGCCTTATGCCAAGCCGCTGATCCTTACCAATGATGCATTCCGTTTTGTGGTTCCGGAACAACTGGGCGCGATTGGCATAGATCCGGGTCCCATTTTGATCGAACCCGAAGGGCGCAACACAGCACCAGCGGTTCTGGCCGCCGCGTTGTATCTGGCCGCCAGCAACCCGGATGCGATCATGCTTGTCGCCCCATCGGACCATGTCATCCCGGACAAAGCTGCGTTTCATCAGGCAGTTACCGAAGGCGCGCGCGCGATTTCGGATCGTGGGGATCTCGTCACTTTCGGGATCACTCCGGACCGGCCGGAAACCGGCTATGGATATCTCAAGCTCAGCCATGCCCCAGATACGGGCAACACCGCCATTGCGTTGGACCGTTTTGTCGAAAAGCCTGATCTGCAGAATGCCCAAGCCATGATCGCCGATGGCAGCTATCTTTGGAATTCGGGGATATTTCTTTTCGCGGTCAAAGACATAATCGCTGCATTCAAAGAACATGCGTCCGCACTGCTGGACCCGGTCGGCAAGGCCGTCCGTGAGGCAAAGGCCGACCTCGGGTTTCTGCGCCTCGATCCCCGAGCCTGGGGCACGGTCGAGGATATCTCGATCGACTACGCGGTCATGGAGAAAGCCCGCAATCTGAGCGTCGTACCCTATGCGTCGGGCTGGTCGGATGTCGGCAGCTGGTCGGCAGTTCAAGAGCTGAGCAATCCAGACGCCGATGGCGTTGCCACTACGGGCCAGGTTACCACCATTGACTGCCGGAACGTATTGGTGCGTTCAGAAACCCCCACGCAAGAAGTTGTTGCGATGGGTCTGGAAAACATGATTGCGGTCGCCATGCCTGATGCGGTTTTGGTGGCCAGCATGGACAAGGCTCAGGACGTCAAACAGGCGGTTGCGGCCCTGAAGGCCAAAGGCGCCAAACAAGCGGAATCGCTGCCGGTCGATCATCGCCCTTGGGGCTGGTTCGAAAGCCTGGTTATCGGGGATCGGTTCCAGGTCAAACGCATACACGTTCACCCCGGCGCCTCACTAAGCCTGCAATCCCATCACCACCGGTCTGAACACTGGATCGTTGTTCAGGGCACGGCAAAAGTAACGATCGACGAAGATGTGCGCCTGATCTCTGAAAACCAGTCTGTCTACATCCCGCTCGGCGCCGTTCATCGGATGGAGAATCCGGGCAAGGTGCCGATGGTTCTGATCGAGGTCCAGACCGGGTCTTATCTGGGTGAGGACGACATCATCCGGTACGAGGATGTGTACGCCCGCAGCTAACCTTTAGCGGCGATTGGTAAGCTTAAGGGCAGCTTCGGCTGTCCTTTTTCGTTGAATCCAGACCTTTGGCTACGCCCCATGGAATCCTCCAAACGTTAGCAAATGATTATTCGAACGTTCGGTCAGATCAGACCGAATTCATCCTGGGCACGGCAATGTAGCGCGCAATGCAATAGTCGGACCGACAGCTACAGGAGGACGCCGCCCGTGTCACAAAACTCACCCAGATTGGATTTACCTTTCCTGCAACCTTCGCAGGCCCAGAAACACGTCACCCATAACGAGGCGCTGCGTGCTCTGGACCTGATTGTCCAGCTGAGCGTAGCGTCGACAAACGCCTCGGTCCCGCCTGCGGTGCCGGAACAGGGCGAGATTCACGCGCTTGGCGCCAACCCTACCGGGGATTGGGCCGCGCAGCCGGGCGCCCTTGCGGCCTGGTTGGATGACGCCTGGCATTTTGTGACCCCGGGAATCGGCTGGCGGACCTGGGATGAACAGGCCAACCGGTTGAAGATCTGGGACGGCGCAGACTGGTCCGAACCACAGGTCGCGACCCAGAACCTGGACGGGTTGGGCATCGCAACCGGGTATGACAGCACCAATCGGCTTTCGGTCCGGTCGCCTGCGACGTTGCTCAGCCATGACGGGGCTGGTCACCAGTTGAAGATCAACAAGGCGGCGTCAGGGGATACCGCGTCGCTTTTATTCCAGTCAAACTGGGTTGGCCATGCGGAAATGGGATTGTCCGGCAATACCGGTTTTTCCATCAAAGTCTCTTCTGATGGCGGATCCTGGACCGAGGCGCTGAGCTTTGACCCAGCCACCGGAACAGCCTCAGGCTCTGCCATTCAAAACGATGCCGAGGACATCACGGCGGGCCGCCTGATGCGGGCCGATTATGGCTATTGCCCCGGAAATCTGCTGGGCACTGTGTCTGAATCCGCCGGGGTGCCGACCGGCGCAGTTGTCGAACGCGGATCAACCGCCACTGGCGAATACGTCCGGTTTGCGGATGGTACACAAATCTGCACGGGCGTTCTGACGGCCACCGATTGCGTGAACGCCGAAGGATCGCTGTATTCCAGCGCCGAGACCACCTGGAGCTTTCCCGCAGCCTTTGCGTCCGGAACCTCACCCTCGGTCGGTGGCAGTGGCGGCGCGACAAGCCGGTTTATAGGTTTGGGCGCGGCCACTGAAACACAAGTGCCCTTTAAGGTTCTATCGGCATCCTCGGACACAAGCAGCCTGTCCCCAACGGTAATCGCAACCGGTCGCTGGTTCTGAGCTTTAGACCGTCCGGAGCTATTCCCGGGCGGTCATTTGGCGCGCAAATCGGTGTCTGCCTGCTCCAGAAACCACGCATAGGTCTCGCGGATACCATCTTCGAGTCCGACGCGCGCGCGCCACCCCATATCGGCCAGTCGGGACACATCCATCAACTTGCGCAGTGTCCCGTCAGGCTTGCTGACATCCTGAGTGATCTTACCCGTGAATCCGGTTGTTCCGGCCACCAGGGCCGCCAGCTCAGCGATTGAGATATCTTCGCCGCATCCCACATTGATATGGCTCAGCATCGGCTGGGTATTCGCATCATAGATATCGCGCGGCAGATCGAGCACGAACAGCGATGCCTCGGCCATATCATCAACATGCAAAAACTCGCGCCTTGGCTTTCCTGTGCCCCAAATCACCACTTCTTCCAGCCCGTCACGCTGCGCCTCATGGAATCTGCGGATCAGGGCCGGCAGGACATGGCTGTTTTCGGGGTGAAAATTGTCTCCGGGTCCGTAAAGATTGGTTGGCATAACCGACCGGTAATCGACGCCATGTTGGCGATTATAGCTTTCACACAGCTTGATCCCGGCGATCTTTGCAACGGCATAGGGTTCGTTGGTGGGTTCCAGCACGCCGGTCAGCAAAGCGTCTTCACGCATGGGCTGAGGGACAGCCCGTGGGTAAATGCACGAGCTGCCCAGTTGCAGCAAATGCTTTACCCCCGCTGCAAAAGCCTGATGGATCACGTTGCATTCAATCATCAGGTTTTCGTAAATGAAATCTGCGGGGTAGGTGTTATTTGCGTGAATCCCACCAACCTTGGCCGCGGCTAGGATCACCATATCCGGACGCTCGGTCTGCATAAAATCACGCACGGCGGGTTGGTCGGTCAGATCCAGTTCGGAATGCCTGCGCGTGATCAACTCCAGCGCTTCGCCTTCGTCCTTGCGGTTTTGCAAACGGCGCAGGATTGCGCCGCCAACCATACCACGATGCCCGGCAACATAGATCTTACGCATGAGGGCCTCCTCAGCCGTTTTCCAGGCTCATTGGCAGCTCAAACCCGTGCTCTTTCAAAAGCGCGTGACGTTTGGCCGTCTTCAGGTCTTCGGTCACCATCTCAGCGCACATTTCCTGCACGGTCAGTTCTGGTACCCAACCCAGTTTGTTCTTGGCGTTTGAGGGATCGCCCAGAAGGGTTTCGACCTCGGCCGGGCGAAAATATTGTGGGTCTATCCGCATTACGACGTCACCGGGTTTCAATCCCGGGGCTTTGTCCCCCTCGATCGAAACAACAGTCGCGGTTTCGTCAACGCCTGACCCGGTGAATTCCAGTGAAACGCCAAGCTCGGCTGCCGACCATTCAATGAACTGTCGTACCGAATACTGAACCCCGGTCGCAATCACGAAATCCTCAGGATTGTCCTGCTGCAGCATCAGCCATTGCATCCGCACATAGTCCTGCGCGTGGCCCCAATCCCGCAGACTGTCGATATTGCCCATGTACAGGCAACTTTCCAGTCCTTGCGCAATATTTGCCAAACCGCGTGTGATCTTGCGGGTAACAAAAGTTTCGCCCCGGCGCGGGCTTTCGTGGTTAAACAGGATCCCGTTACAGGCATACATGCCATAGGCCTCACGGTAATTAACCGTGATCCAGTAAGAATAGAGTTTGGCAACCGCATAAGGTGACCTTGGGTGGAACGGGGTGGTTTCGCGTTGCGGAGTCTCTTGCACCAGACCGTAGAGTTCCGAGGTCGAGGCCTGATAGAAGCGTGTCTTTTTCTCGAGCCCGAGAAAACGTATCGCTTCCAGCAAACGCAAAGTACCAATGGCATCCACATCCGCAGTGTATTCCGGGGATTCAAAACTGACGGCCACATGGGACTGTGCGCCAAGGTTATAGACCTCGTCCGGCTGCACTTCGCGAATGATTCGCGTCAGGTTAGACGTATCGCTCAGATCACCATAGTGCAGGTGCAGTTTGGGATTGGGAACGTGTGGGTCTTGATAGATGTGGTCGATGCGTTGCGTGTTGAATGAGGACGCGCGGCGCTTAATGCCGTGAACTTCATAACCTTTTTCCAACAAAAACTCGGCCAGATACGATCCGTCTTGTCCGGTAATCCCGGTGATTAATGCCGTTTTTGTCATAGTTCCGCCCTACGAAAACAAATGTGTATGATTGCCGACCCAAAAACAGCAAGAATCCCCGGAATGCAACCCAAGCACGCTGACAGGCATTGAAACCGGCGGAACTTTCTTCGAATGTGTGCGCGCCAAAGGCGGTATTTGTTAAGAAGGGTATTTTAGTATGCGTATTGCGATGATCGGAACCGGCTATGTAGGTTTGGTGTCCGGGGTATGTTTTTCCGATTTCGGCCATGATGTCATTTGCGTCGACAAGGCCGAACAGAAAATTGAGATGCTGCAGGCTGGCGAAGTCCCGATATATGAGCCCGGGCTTGACGTCCTGATGGCCAAAAACGTAGCCGCTGGTCGGCTCAGCTTTTCCACGGACCTGGCCGCAGCAGTGGATGGTGCGGATGCTGTTTTTATTGCCGTGGGCACGCCCACACGTCGCGGGGACGGTCACGCCGATCTGACTTATGTGATGGCCGCCGCAGAAGAAATTGCGCATGCGATTACGGGCTACACTGTGGTGGTAACCAAATCGACCGTTCCAGTTGGCACCAATCGCAAGGTGCATCAGGTCATTTCTGCCGCCAACCCGAAGGCCGAATTCGACGTCGCCTCGAACCCTGAATTCCTGCGCGAAGGGGCCGCCATTGATGATTTCATGCGCCCGGATCGTGTGGTTGTCGGCGTTGAATCAGACCGCGCCGCCGATGTAATGGCGGAAATATACCGCCCGCTTTACCTGCGGGACTTCCCGATCCTGACCACTGATCTGGAAAGCGCAGAGATGATCAAATACGCCGCTAACGCGTTTCTTGCGACCAAGATCACCTTTATAAATGAGATCGCAGGCCTGTGCGAACGTGTTGGCGGCGACGTGAAAGAGGTCGCCCGAGGCATCGGTCTGGATGGGCGCATTGGCAATAAATTCCTACATGCAGGTCCGGGATATGGCGGATCGTGCTTTCCAAAAGACACCGCCGCTTTGGCCCGGATCGGTCAGGAACATGCCCACCCGATGCAGATCACCGAAACCGTCATCCGGGTGAATGACGAGGTCAAGAAACGGATGATCCAGAAAATCCGAGATGTCTGCGACGACAGTTTCAATGGAAAAACGATCGCTGTTCTGGGCGTGACCTTCAAACCCAATACCGACGATATGCGTGATGCGCCCTCGTTAACTATCGTGCCTGCACTGATCGGTGGTGGGGCAACGGTGCGGGTTGTCGACCCTCAGGGGCGTTCCGAAGGTGAGGCCCTGCTGCCCGGCGTCGAATGGTGCGAAGATCCCTATGCTGCTGCTGCAGATGCGGATGTCGTTGTGCTGTTGACCGAATGGAACGAGTTCCGTGCGCTCAATCTGAGCGAACTAGCTGGCACGATGAAATCCCCCCGAATGGTCGATCTGCGCAATATCTATTCCGAACCCGCCGTCAAGAAATCCGGCTTCGATAGTTACGTCGGTATTGGGCGCTGATCTACGGATCAAGTTTGGATGGCCGATTCAAATCAACCGGCCATCCGTCATTCATTTTGTCAAAACGCCGCCAGATCCCTGAGGAATAGCGCGATACCCGGGAAGTAGATCAGCATAGCCGTCATCAGCGCCAGGATCGCGAAGAACGGCAAAGTGCCCCGGATCACCTCAAGATAAGGTCTGTTGAAAATCGCGATTGCAGTGAAGATATCGCAGCCAAACGGCGGTGTTGCTGATCCGATGGCCATCTGCAGCGTCACCATAACCCCGACAAGAACCGGATCAATCCCCGAGGCATCCACGATCGGAACGAAGATTGGCGTAAGGATGACAAGCACGACCAGCGAGTCGACGAACATACATCCCACGAAGAAGCACAGCGCGATGATGAACAGGATGTATTCCTGCGACGCGCCTTCCAGGTTCAGCGGCTCTAACAGGCCCTGTGGGATCTGTTCGAAGGAAATATACCAGGAGAACGCCTGACCGATCCCGACAAGGATGAACACAACCGCCGTAATCAATCCTGTACTGAGAGCAGAATCCAAAACGTCGTTGAGTTTCAGTTCCCGATAAATCACGCATTCGACGATCAGCGCATAAAGCACCGAAAACGAGGCTGCTTCGGTCGGGGTCACCGCGCCGGTGTAGATACCGCCGACGATCAGGACCGGGAAACCAAGCGGCAGTATGGCCTTGCGAAACGCTGCGCGCCGCTCGGCACCGGATTTCTTTGGCACCCGCGCGATCAGATCGCCCTGCAGGACGCTGTAAAAATAGCAATAGACCGAAAACATCAGCGCCAGAACAACGCCCGGACCAATTCCTGCAATGAACAGCTCGCCCACGCTGGTATTGGCCAGCGTGCCATATAGGATCATCCCGATGCTTGGAGGGATAAGGAAGGCGATGTCGCTAGCATTGATGATCAACGCCATGACAAAACTGTCCTTGTAACCGGCCTTCAGCAGCTTTGGCCGCATGATCTGACCAATCGAAACCACGGTCGCCTGAGTCGAACCCGAAACCGAGCCGAACAATGTGCAACTGATGCAGGCCGTGATCGGCAATCCGGCCCGGCGGTGACCGACAAAGGCTTCGATCAGCCCCAGCAGATTGTTGGCCGTATGACCTCTCGCCATGATATCGGCGGCGAATATGAACATCGGCACAGCGATCAGCGCGTTTGGCGAAATGCCAGTGACCATCTGCTGGATGATGACGCCAGTATCGCTTTGCGAGAAATGAACAAGGCCAATCAGCGTGGCAACCGCTAGCGGAACAACCATCGGGTAGCTGAGGAACAGCAGAACCACCATCGCCACGACCAGAGCAAAGGTGATGACATAGATATCCAGCTCACCAGCTATGACATCGCCAAGGAAATCAAGGAATCCGGGCATCTCAGACTCCTACATCCACTGCGTCATTGTCCTCGACCTCGTACGAGTGCCAGATGCCGACATGAGTGACATTCATGATGAATGCGATCAGATATTGCAGGCTGGCCATAAACAGGCCGACCGGGATCACCGAGTAGATGATATAGACCGGAAACTGCAGCGCCGGGCTCAGACGGTTCAGCTCTTTGATCTCAAGCACGTAGAACACGGACTTATAGGCCAAAAAGGCCAGCAGCATGCTGGTCGTGATCGAAATCAGCGTCAGGATCACTTTCTTGGACCGACGGGACAGCGTGTCATAAACCGCCGTCATCCGAATGTTCCGACCTTTCCGAACCGCATAGGCAAATCCAAAAAAGGTCACGCTGACAATCAGAAACTGGTTCAGCTCTTCCGAGAAGAACAGGCTTTTGCCAAAGGCGTAGCGGCCAATGGCGTTAGCGGTCGAATTCACCATCATCAACAATATGGCCAGAATGATAACGAATTTCTCGATGAACTCGGTGCCCCTACTTAGGGCGACCAATGCGCTTCTCATGATTTTCCCTCCCTCGGCCCGCCAGTCAGCGTTCCGTAAATGAAAGACGCGACGCCTGGATGAGACGCCGCGCCTTTCAGTGATGTCAGCTTTTATTGCGACGCATTGCTCACCTCGTTAAGCAGGCCGTCGAGGATCTTCTGGGCTTGCGCGCGGGCCGCAGGTTTCTCGGCGTCGTCATAGGCGTTTTCGACCACATCGAAGAATGTTTCATGCAATGTGGCGCTTTGGGCTTCAAAGACAGCGCGCTCGTCCTCGGTCAGGACAATGACCTGCAGATCGGGGCGCTCTGCTTTGATCTTTTCCATGTTTTCCAAGTTGATCTTGATCTGATAGTCATGCGCAGCCTGCTCACCCTTGGCGATAGCGTTCTTGACCATTTCCTGCTGATCTGCAGGCAGGCGGTTGAACCAATCGCTGTTGGTGGAAACAGTGCCGACGTAAGGAAGCTGGCCGGGGAAGATCAGGTAATCCTGAACCTCATGCCACTTGGCGTTGTAGATGAAATAGATCGGGTTCACCATGCCATCGACGGTCTTCAACTGCAGCGCGCCATAGACCTCGCCCCAGGACAAAGGAGTCGGGTTAGCGCCAAACGCCTTGAAGGTTTCCACCGGAATGGTCGAGGTGAAGGTACGGATTTTCTGGCCTTCAAAATCCGCCGGGCTGCGGATCGCCTTGTTGGCGCCCCAGGCCATGTCGCCTTCCGAGATCATAGTGAGCAGCTTGAGGTTCACCTTCTCGAATTTCTCGCTGAGGTCTTCGTAGATGGTCGGGCTGGTGGTCAGAACCTCGCGGATCACGTCGATATCACCGCCCAGAACATAGGGAAGATCAAGAACCTGCGCCTCGGGCACATAAGACCCCAGGTGACCGGTGCCCACCGATACGAACTGGACCGTACCCTTAGATGTCAGCTCGACAATATCGTTCTCGGTACCCAACTGACCGTAGTAGTAGATACGCACTTTGATGTCGCCATCGGACTGCTCTTTGACACTTTCGGCGAAGGCCTGTGCAAAGATATCCTGTACGTCGCCTTTGTCCTCTTCCGAGGCGAATTTCCAGGTGTCCGCAAAGGCAGCAGTCGACAGACCTGCCGCGAAAACCGCCGAGGTTATCAGCTTGCTAAAAATGGATGTCATTCTGTTAGTCCTTTCTTGCCCGCTCATGCGAGCCCTTCTGAGATGATGACAAGAGGACGTATTTCCTGCGTCCTCGCCTGTTGGTTGGTTCTCTTGCACAGGGCGCCGTAACCGGCCGCGCCTGACGGAGTGGTCGCGATTCCAAGTGCTGTGACAGCTTCTGCGGCTGCCTGGCCTTCTTCTTCGGAAAGGGTTTCGTAGCTCACGCCGCAGCGCTCGAGCACATCCCAGGCCACGATCGACGGTGCCTTGCAGTCAAGCCGACCCATATTCGAATCCGGCCCATCGCTGCGGGTGGCCCGTCCGGCCAAGTGACTGGCCCGCAAACAGGACGCAGCGCCGGGTTCGACAACGATCAGTTCAGGCTGTTCCGCCCAGTTCAGACGGATCATATGCGACATTGCGGCGGCCAACCCACCGACACCGGCCTGCAGATAGACATGCGTAGGCCACTGCCCCGAGGCCTCGAACCGCGCGCGCAACTCTTCGGCGATGACGCAATAGCCCTCCATCACCAGTTTCGGAATTTCGGTGTAACCAGGCCAGGTTCCGTCGGCCAAAAGCGTGGCACCGGTGGTTTTGGCGTCAGCAATAGCGGCGGCGACGCTTTCGTCATAAACATCGCCCGAACGGACAACCTCGACACCGAAGGTTCTAAGACGGTCGCCGAACCCTTGCGGTACGGTCTGCGCCAGATGAATTCGCGCCTTTGCGCCCATCGCCCGTGCCCCAGCCGCAACGCCCATTCCGTGGTTGCCTGCACTTGCGCAGACGAATGTGTGGCTAGATGCGAATTCTCTAAAATCGGCATCCTTCATCCGCGTGAGGGAGAGCGTTTCACCTGTATTCTCGTGCCATGCATCCTCGAGAAGGCGTGCAACCGCATAGGGTGCCCCCAAAGCTTTGAAGGCGCCAAGCCCCATACGCTCTGTCTCGTTCTTGGCCAGAATGCTCTGACCATCCGGCCCCGTGATTTCAATCAGCGGCGATACAGCATAGGTCTCTTGCCCCTGAAAAAACACCTGCGCACGGACGAAATCCGGGGCGAAGCTTAGGTCGTCGGTCACTATCATGTATTTTTCATCCGCTTTCTCCATGTGCAGAGATTGTGCATGACCGACCTATTTCTATTTATCGTATTTGACCCTAATCTCGATAATATGTTTCAAACCTGCCTCTTCCATCGCGAGGATTTTTCATGAACCAACAACTTGATGATGCAGACACGATAATCCTCAGAACCCTGCAAAGGGATTGTCGAATCGGGCTGGAACAGCTGGCGCAAGAATGCAGTCTTTCTGTTCCCTCGGTGCAGCGGCGGCTCAAGCGGTTGCGAGATTCCGGGCTGATCCTGAAAGAGGTCGCGGTGCTCAACCCGTCGCGCTTTGACTATAAGATGACCTTCATTGTTCTGGTCGAACTTGACCGGGAATCGCTTCAGCAACTCGATCTGTTCCGAAAACGCGCCAGGAACGAGCCGCAAGTTCAGCAATGCTATTATGTGACCGGTGATGCCGACTTTGTTCTTATCTGCGTCGCGCAGGACATGGAGGATTTCGAGGACCTGACCCATCGCTTGTTTTTCGATAACTCGAACGTCCGCAGATTTCGCACATCCGTCGCGATGGACCGTACAAAGATTGGTCTGGAACTTCCGATCTGAACTTGGCGCTTTTGTGCAATTTTTTCTGCTTTAGGGCCGGAAATTTGATGCGAAACACGCAGCCCTATCCTGTAGAACCGATGCAACTCACACGCGGATGAAGAAATGAGCGATTTAGAAAACCGTATGATCGCGCTTCGGCGGGATTTGCACAGGCACCCGGAACTGGGCTTTCAAGAGAAGCGAACCAAGTCGGTTGTCGCTGAACGGCTGCGCGCCCTTGGGATCGAAGTGCACGAAGGCGCAGGCGTTGTCGGTGTGCTTCGATCCGGCGGTGGCAACAAAGCCATTGGCCTGCGTGCTGACATGGATGCGCTTCCAATCACCGAAACCTCGTCCCATGACTATGTCTCTACCTCACCCGGTGTGATGCATGCTTGTGGCCACGATGGACATACAACCATGCTGCTTGGGGCGGCAGAGCGTCTGGCGAAAGAACCTACCTTTGACGGTACGGTTGTTTTTCTATTCCAGCCAAACGAAGAGCACGGCCTGGGCGCGCGCGCGATGATCGACGACGGTGTGCTAGAGCAATTTCCGGTCGAAGAAATCTATGCAATCCACAATTTGCCAGGCGCTCCAACCGGTCAGATTTCGACCCGCACCGGTATTATCTGTAACAGTGAAACCCTGTTCGAGATCACGGTTAAAGGCCAGGGCGGTCATGCCTCGATGCCACAAACCGGCGTTGATGCAATTACCGTAGGGTCCGAGATTGTGGTGGCATTGCAGACCGTGGTGGCAAGAAAGCTTGCGCCCGCCTCTGGCGCGGTAGTGTCCGTGACCGAATTCCTGACGGACGGCCAGCGAAATGTCTTGCCGGGCAACGCCACTCTCAAAGGAGATTTCCGCGCCAGATCGCCCGAGGACCGCAGCGCCATCGAAGGGTTCATGCGCCAGATCGCCGAGGGGATTGCGGCGGCGCATAGCATTCAGGCCTCGGTCAGCTTTGATACGCAGTTCGTCGAGACCATCAACGCCGCCACCCCGGCCCTTGCGGTATATCGCGCAGCCGAAGCCGCCGGTTGTGACCTGATCAAAGATCGGGCACCGATGAGTTTTTCTGAGGATTTCGCCCAGTTTTCGGCCGCCGTGCCAGGATGTTTCCTTTTGCTGGGCAATGGCGAGACCGGGCCGCATGGCCAACCGCTTCATGCTTCTGACTATGATTTCAATGATGAACTGCTGCCGATCGGAGCTGAATTCTGGGCCCGATTGGTTCAGGACCGGTTGCCCCTGCGAAAGGATCAAGAGTCATGAACGCCCCACGACGTGGTTTTGACCAACAAGAATTCGCAACGCGTACCGCAGCGGCGCAGACAAAGATGGCCGAAACCGGTATGGCGGGCATATTGCTGACAACTGAACCGGATGTGCGCTATTTCAGCGGGTTCCACACACTGTTTTGGCAAAGCCCGACCCGCCCATGGTTCCTGTTCATCCCGGCATCCGGCAAGCCCATCGCAATCATCCCTGAGATCGGCGCAGACCTTATGCGGCGAACCTGGGTCACAGATATCCGCACCTGGGGCGCACCTGCACCAAAGGATGACGGTATCGGGCTGTTGACCGATCTGCTGGCGCCGCTTGCCAGCCGCGGCGAGACTGTCGGCCTGATGAAGGGCCACGAAACCCATTTGCGGATGCCGCTTGGCGATTATGAGCGGCTGTTGGCGGGCCTGAATGGGCTAAAGATCACTGACGCGACCGAGATCGTTCGGGGCTTGCGAATGGTGAAATCCGAGGCCGAGATCGAAAAGCTCTCTTATATCTGCTCAATCGGGTCGCAAACGTTTGAGCAGGTGCCTGACTTCGCCCGCGAAGGGCAGCCGCTTGAGGATGTTTTCCGCTCCTTTCGGCGCGAAGGGCTGGCGCAGGGTGCCGATGATGTTCCGTATTTGGTCGGCGGTGCTGATACGGGTGGCTATCACGACGTCATCTCGCCCCCGTCCCGCCGTCCACTGACGCGCGGCGATGTGCTGATGCTTGACACCGGTTCCAACTGGGACGGGTATTTTTGTGACTTCGATCGGAATTGGGCCATTGGCCGCGCCGATGACGCCTCACGCCGTGCATATGATGTTCTTTGGCGCGCGACTGAGGCCGGGATCGCCGCAGCTCGCCCCGGAGCGACTTGCCGAGAATTGTTTCTAGCGATGCAGAAGGTGATCGCTGAGCTCGACGATCAGGGTGGTGACGTCGGCAGGCTGGGTCATGGGCTTGGCATGCAGCTGACCGAATGGCCCTCACACACCAGTTGGGATACAACCGAGATCGCCGAAAATATGGTACTGACCCTTGAACCATCACTTGGTTATGGCGACGGTCGGGTCATGGTGCACGAAGAGAACATCGTCATACGTGCAAGTGGGGCAGAGCTTTTGACCAAACGCGCCGCGCCCGAACTACCAATCATCTGAGGCCAATCATGAAGCTTGATTTCGAAACAGACGAAGGCATTGGCACCCGCGCCAATCTAGGTGTGATTGTTCTTGAGACTGACGAGACGTTAGAGAACGAATTCTCTCGGATCATGCGCCTAGCTGGTGTCGCGCTCTATCACAGCCGGATTCCGATGGTGCCCGAAATCCGACCCGACACACTGGCGCGGATGGAACAGGACTTACCTGCGACGGCACGGCTTTTACCACCATCGCTCAGCTTTGATGCAATCGGATTTGGCTGTACCTCGGCCTCGACCGTGATCGGGTCCGAGAATGTGGCCAAGGTGATAAAGACGGTCTGCCCGGATGCACGTGTGACAGATCCGTTGGCGGCAATCATCGCTGCCGGTCAGCATTTAGGAGCCCGACGATTGGGCTTCGTCACCCCCTATATTCCCGAAGTTTCCGCTGGGATGCGCACAAAGCTGGAACAGGCCGGTTTCGAAATCGCAGGTTTCGGGTCGTTCGAGGAAGGAAATGATCGCGTTGTTGCGCGGATCACAGAAGGGTCGATCCTTGACGCTATTGAAAAGGTCGCGGCTCAAGCGCCCTGCGATGCTGTCATTGTCTCTTGCACGAATCTGCGATGCCTTGACGTCATTGTTCAGGCAGAAGAAAAGATCGGGATTCCAGTCATTTCCAGTAATCAGGCGCTTGCCTGGCATATGCTTCGATTGGCCGGCATTGAGGACCTCAACCCTCAGTTCGGACGGCTCTTTGCCTAGAGCGTGAAGGGTGTCCGCCTAGGGCGCTTTCGTTCAAGCAGGCGATTTGAGGCCAAGCGTTGCCAGAGTTGCAGCCATTGTCTGGCCCCAACGGTCCTGCAATGCGCTGTTTGTGTTGCGACGCAGGCCCATTGATTTCAACAGCTCGAACCGTTTCGGGTCATCGCCGCCGAAGGACACCGCAACCCGAGGCCACCAGTAAGTGACCGAGTTCTGCATGTCGTCCGCCGCACCGTTCTCGATCAGTTTGACCGCCCCTTCCAACGCCAGCTCGCCATGATGTGCCTCGACCGGGGCGATGGATCGGAAGGCTTCGGCCAGAGGCTGATACGAGATGGTGGAATACT
Organism: Ruegeria sp. YTSA105; assembly: GCF_059610225.1. NCBI lineage: Bacteria > Pseudomonadati > Pseudomonadota > Alphaproteobacteria > Rhodobacterales > Roseobacteraceae > Ruegeria > Ruegeria sp. YTSA105. Next base: position 44,320 of record NZ_JBXWNE010000004.1, on the reverse strand, counting down.
CGGCCAGTTGTTCGGCCACCGCGCGGCTCATCAGCAGGTTCATGACCACAGCGTCTGTCCAGCCGGACAGCGGATAGTTGAACACCGCCAGACGCATGTCATGCTCGGACCGGGTGGCCCCTATATCCGCATCCCGCGACAAGCGCATGGTCCAAGGATGGTGATTGGCATAGCGTTCGGTATCTGCGCCAAATTCGCCCATGATGCTGAGAACACAATTTGCGTGGTCTGACTTTTCCAGCACGATCTTTGCGGCGGCGATCCGTTCCTTGATCCCCGGCCCCTGATTGATGATGTCGGCAAACCCGGCAGCCCCAGCCAGTTCGCTGTCGACAAATGTCGCCATCAGCTTCATCAGCTCGGCCCGATAGCGAGGCGGCACGTTCGATGGGTTGGTCAGAACACCGCCTGCGGCCAGATAGCTGTCGAGTGTCATTGAATCGGACATATCTGCCCCCTTTCTACCGGTCGTAATCGACGACCACGCGGTCTGTTACCGGGTAGGCCTGGCAGCTTAGCACATAGCCTTTTTCCACTTCGTAATCTTCCAGCGCGTGATTGGCGAGCATCTCGACCTCACCCTCAAGCACCTTGCAGCGGCAGGTCGAACAGACACCCGCCTTGCAGGCAAACGGGGCATCCATAGCGTTTGCAAGGGCCGCCTCAAGGATGGATTGGTCCTTGGGTATGGTCACGGTCTGAGTGGATCCATCCAGCGTGATCGACGCGCTGCTTTGATTGCCCTGCGTACCCGTTTCTGCCGAAACGGGCTTAGCCTTGGCCCGTCCGGGCTGGGCGCTGGCGAACAGTTCAAACTTGATCTGGCTGTCATCCAGTCCGTGTTCGCGCAATGCGGCGGCAATGCCCAGCATCATCGGTTCCGGGCCGCAGATAAATGCGGTGTCGACATGGTCGATATCGACCCAATGTTTGAACAGCTGCGCGCATTTTTCCTGGGTCACCAAACCGGTGAACAGCTCGATCTCTTGTGAATCCCTCTCAAGAACGTGGATCACGTTGAGGCGACCCATATAGAGGTTCTTGAGGTCTTCGAGATCCTCGCGGAACATGATCGTGTTGATGCCCTTATTGGCATAGATAAGGGTAAAGCGTGATTGCGGTTCCTGTGCGAGGGTCGTTTTGAGGATCGACAGGACCGGAGTAATCCCCGAGCCCCCTGCAAAGCCCAGATATTGCTTTTCCGCACCCGCATCTATCGGAGTATGAAAGCTGCCCATCGGCGGCATGGCCTCGACGATGTCGCCGATATTCAGTTCAGTATTCGCCCATCCGGAAAATGCGCCGCCTTCAACGCGTTTGATGCCAACCTGCAGCACGCCTTCATCCTTGCCCGCGCAGATCGAGTAGGACCGGCGCAGTTCTTCGCCCTCAAATTCGCGACGAAATGTCAGATATTGACCGGCGGTGAAATCGAACTGATCTGCAGCGCCGTTCACAGGTTCCAGTGTCACCACCACCGCATCGCGAGTGGTTTTGTGGATATCTGTGACTTTCAGGTCGTGGAAACGTGCCATCCGGTGGTCCTCCTCAGATGCACTTGAAATAGTCAAATGGTTCCAGGCAGTCGGTGCATCGCCAATGCGCCTTGCAAGGCGTCGAACCGAACTGGCTGACCTTCTCGACCGCTTTGCTGCCGCAGCGTGGACAGCGATCCGGGCCGCCTGCCGGTTGCGGCGGGGCAATGCCATAGTCTTCCAACCGGGCGCGGCCCTTTTCGCTGAGCCAATCGGTGGTCCAGGCCGGGGCGATGCTGGTTTCGATCTGCACGTCACTGATCCCGCGATCGTGCAAGGCGGTTTCGATATCCAGGCTGATAATGGATGTTGCCGGACAGCCGGAATAGGTTGGAGTGACCGTCACCTTCAACGTCTCGTCCTGCCACTGCACATCGCGCACAATGCCAAGATCGACCACCGAAATCACCGGAATTTCAGGGTCAGGAACAGCATCCAGCCATTCCCAGATTTGTTTGGTCGATGCCCGATCCATCGGCGTTACCAGCTTGCTTCGGGATAGGCGCGTTGCAGCCACTGCATCTGTGTCAACAGATGACCCAGATGTTCCGTATGCATCCGCCCGTCACGCCCACCTTTATGGGCAAACGCGCCTTCCGGGATCGTCAAGGTCGCCTCGGACAGGATCCGCTGCACTAAAGCGTCAAACTCCGCGCGCAGATCCGCGGGGTTCGGCGCAATGCCCGCCGCGACCATCTCGACGTCAACTTCGTCGCTGGTGAACATCTCACCGACATACGGCCACAGGTAGTCCAGAGCCGACTGCATCCGGGCGTGGCTTTCCGCTGTTCCGTCCCCCAGACCAACCACCGTGTCGCCCGAGCGTTCCAGGTGATATGCCACCTCTTTGCTGGCTTTCGCGGCAATGGCCGCGACACGGTCATCCGTAGAGTTGAGCAAGCGTCCCAGCATGATGGAATGCCATGCATCGAACAGGAACTGGCGCATCAGGGTCCGGCCAAAATCCCCATTGGGAACCTCGACCAGCAGCACATTGCGGAAATCCCAGGCATCGCGCAGGAAGGCCAGATCGTCAGCGGTTTTGCCGCCTTGGATTTCCCCCGCCAGACCCAACCACATCTGAGTCTGCCCGATCAGGTCCAAGGCCGTGTTGGCCAGTGCGATATCCTCTTCCAGCACCGGCGCATGGCCGCACCATTCACTGACGCGATGGCCAAGGACCAGGTCGTTATCACCCATCCGAAGAAGGAATTGTACAAATGCCGCGTCCCGGTCCATCACATGGCCCCCACTTCATCGGGGATGTCGAAAAAGGTCGGGTGACGATAGACCTTGCTTTCGCTGGGCTCGTATAATGGGCCCTTGTCGCTGGGCGAGGAGGCCGAGATATTATTCGCCTCGACCACCCAGATCGACACACCTTCATTGCGGCGGGTATAGACATCGCGCGCGTTCTTGATGGCCATCTCCGCGTCAGGGGCATGCAACGAGCCGACGTGACGGTGGCTCATACCATGCTGACCGCGGATAAAGACTTCCCACAGGGGCCATTCGTTTTTCATCGGGTTTCCTCCTCAGGGTCGGCTTATTCGGCAGCCACTGTGCCAGAGCGTTTCTTTTCGGCATAGGCCATCAGCCCGTCGCGCACCCATTTGCCGTCGTCCCAGGCTTGGTTTCGGGCGGCCAGCCGGTCGGTGTTGCAGGGGCCATTGCCACTGATGACATCGAAGAACTCGGACCAGTCAGGTTCTGAAAAATCATAATGGCCGCGATCGTCGTTCCAATTCAGCTTTGGGTCAGGGATGGTCAGGCCCAGATACTCGGCCTGTGGCACAGTCTGATCGACGAATTTCTGACGCAGCTCGTCATTGGTGTTCATCTTGATCTTCCATTTCATCGACTGCGTCGAATGCACCGAGTCCTTGTCGGACGGTCCAAACATCATCAGCGATGGGTACCAAAAGCGGTTCAAAGCGTCCTGCGCCATTCGTTTCTGGTCCGGCGTGCCTTCGGCCATCTTGCGGATGGCGTCATAGCCCTGACGCTGATGAAAGCTCTCTTCTTTGCAGATGCGGATCATGGCGCGTGAATAGGGACCGTAAGACGTGCGCTGCAACGGCACCTGGTTCATGATCGCGGCGCCATCCACCAGCCAGCCAACGGCACCAACATCAGCCCAGTTCAGGGTGGGATAGTTGAAGATGGACGAGTATTTCATGCGCCCGTCCAGCAGCATTTCGGTGATCTCATCCCGGCTGACACCCAGTGTTTCGGCGGCGCAGTAAAGGTACAGACCATGCCCGGCCTCGTCCTGAACTTTTGCCAACAGGATCGCCTTGCGTTCCAGTGTGGGTGCCCGTGTGATCCAGTTCGCCTCGGGCAGTTGTCCAACGATTTCGGAATGGGCGTGCTGGCCGATCTGGCGGATCAGCGTCTTGCGATAGCCTTCGGGCATCCAATCCTTGGGTTCGATCTTTTCGTCAGCGTCTATGCGCGACTGAAAGGCAGCGAGCTTTGCAGGATCTTCCTGTGTCGCCTCGGACTTAACCATCTGAGCATACATATCCCGTCATCTCCCCTATACGCGTTCAAGAATAAGCGCTGCGCCCTGACCGACGCCGACACACATGGTGCACAGCGCGTATCGCCCGCCCGTGCGCCGCAACTGATAGGCCGCGGTCATAACCAACCTTGCGCCGGACATGCCCAACGGGTGGCCAATGGCAATCGCGCCCCCATTCGGGTTCACCTGTGGCGCGTCGTCTGGCAGACCCAGTTCGCGCAGTGTCGCCAGACCCTGTGACGCGAAGGCCTCATTCAACTCTATCACGTCCATTTGCTCGATGCTCAGCCCGGCGCGAGCCAAAACTTTGCGGCTAGCCGGAACCGGGCCAATGCCCATGACACGCGGCTCAACCCCGGCGACAGACATGCCCACGACCCGGGCCATCGGGGTCAGGCCGTTCTTTGACGCTGCCGCCTCATTGGCCATCAAAATGGCCGCAGCGCCGTCATTGACGCCCGAGGCGTTGCCAGCGGTCACCGTCTTATCCGGCCCGTTGACACCTTTGAGACCGGACAGCTTGTCCACGGTCACATCCGGGCGCGGATGTTCATCCGTATCGACAATGATCGGATCGCCCTTGCGTTGCGGGATCGTGACCGGAGTGATTTCATCCCGGAACAGACCTGCCTCGTGCGCGGCGGCCCATCGGGCCTGACTGCGCGCCGCAAAAGCATCTTGGTCATCGCGGCTGATACCAAAGTCTTCGGCCACATTGTCGGCCGTTTGCGGCATCGAGTCGATGCCATAGGCCTGTTTCATCTTCGGGTTCACAAAGCGCCAACCGATTGTGGTGTCATAGACCGCATTGCTGCGGGTAAAGGCCGAGGTCGCCTTGGGCATCACAAAGGGCGCCCGCGACATGCTTTCGACGCCGCCGGCCACAGCCAGATCATAATCGCCCGCCTTGATGCCCCGCGCCGCCATTCCAACCGCATCCATTCCACTGGCGCACAATCGGTTCACTGTTGTTCCGGGCACATCAACCGGCAATCCAGCCAACAAGGCCGCCATCCGCGCCACATTGCGGTTGCTTTCACCCGCCTGATTGGCATCGCCATAGATCACATCATCAACGCTGGCCCAATCAACCTGCGGGTTGCGCTCTTTCAGGGCGGCCAATGGAATCGCGGCCAGATCATCTGTCCTGACTGACGACAAAGCCCCCCCATATCGCCCAATCGGAGTGCGCGTCGCGTCGCAAATGAATGCGTCCATCACTTAATTCTCCTGTAGGTGCTGATCCGTATCATTGACCGCATGGTCGGTTTTTAGGGCGTCCATCGATTCGAGGCAAGCTTTATGTTACGAGCTCTTCTTCTTTCTTAGCTTTTCTGTAACATTAAGCGCGAGAGATACGCCCGCAATGATCGCCGAATGACCAGCATCGGGCGGATCAGATAGGTGACGCTAAAGAAAACCTAGCTGTCCAGCTCGGCTTCCAAGGATGTTAAATCCGGGCGCGGCAGTTTTTCCAACAACTGAGATACAGCCGCCCGGCATGCAGGGCCTTTCCAGTCAGCGGGCAGAAACGCTGCAGGAAAGGCGGGATGGCGCAGAACAATACGGCGCCAATTATGCACGATCAGGACACGCAGAATGGCCGTCTTCATCGGGTCGCCCGCCCCCTCAGATGGCATCTCTTGGTCGATGATCTGTGTCGATCTCAAGAACTGATCATAGGCGGTTTTCAACGCCTCTGGCCCGCAGAGATCCCGAAGCCAGCCAGGAACAGAGATAGCGCTGCTTTCCACGCACATCAGCTCTTCAAGACCCGCCGGAACCTGACCCGGAGCCATCGATGTTGCGGGATTGAGAGAGATGTAGTCCCCAGTCAGCATCAGGTCAGCCAATTCTTTGCGCGATGAGTCCGAATTGCTGGCGATAAGTACATGCCAGAGGCCGGGTTCCGGCGCTTCCTTGGCATAGATACGCGGTGCGGCGGTCACACTCTGATGACGGCCAAACGCGGTCAGGCGGTGAAAGCTGCTGCGCCCTTTGCGGGTGCTTTCAATCCAGCCATCCTTGCGCAGCCGATGCAGGGCAACACGCGTGGCTTCGGCCTTGATCCCGGCAAGGCTGGTCAGTGCGGTGATCACCGCACCACTTATCTGATCTGTTTCTTCCTGCGCCAGATCACCGAATATCGTCACCAGCACTGACCACACCCGTTGCGTACCCTCAGAGGTCAGATGGCTAACGCAGGTTTCAAACCAATCAGGGGCTGAATCTTTCATACGGCAAGTATAATCGGGCCAGATCGAATTACCATCCGGCCCAAGAATCTTAGTAGGCCACCATGGTCAGCAGCTCATATTCGGCCACAGGCTCATCATCCTGTTGGGTCAGGGTGACATGCCAGCGCACCTCGCCATATTCATCATTGCGGCGGGTTTTCTTTTTGACCGTCAGGCGCACCTTGATGCTGTCGCCTGCCTCTACCGGTTTCATAAAGCGCAGGTTATCGAGCCCAGTATTGGCCAGGACCGGCCCCTCGTTCGGTTCCACAAAAAGACCCGCCGCGAAAGACAGCAAAAGATATCCATGTGCGACCCGGCCCGGAAAGAACGGGTTACGCTCAGCCGCGGCCTGATCCATGTGGGCATAGAAGGTGTCGCCAGTGAATTCCGCGAAATGTTCAATGTCTTCCATGGTCACGGTCCGCGGTGCGGTGTGGATCGTCTCACCAATGGCCAGATCGTGATAGCGGCGTGTAAATGGATGGGCTGGCGCATTGACCTCCTCGGCGGCACCCGGCACCCATCTCTCGCCAATAGCTGTCAATATGTCCGGCGATCCTTGAATCGCCGTACGTTGCATATAATGCATCACACCGCGCACACCGCCCATTTCCTCGCCACCGCCAGCACGGCCGGGACCGCCATGGACCATATGCGGCAAAGGAGAGCCATGGCCTGTGGATTCTTTCATCGAGTCTCGGTTGTTGAAATAGAGCCGCCCATGATAGGCCCCTGCCCCCATAACAAATTTGCGGGCAACATCAGCATCATGTGTGATGACTGAGGCCACCAGAGACCCCTGCCCTCGGTTCGCCAGCTCAATCGCGTGGTCGGTATCGCGATAGCCCATGATTGTACTGACGGGCCCAAAGGCTTCGGTATCATGCACACGTTGCGCGGCATCGGGATCGCTGCAATGGAACAGCATTGGTGGCAGAAAGGCGCCCTTATCCGCATCGGCCCCATCGACCACGAAGTCGTCCGGGTTGCCAAAGACGCACTCGGCCTCGCGCCCTATAATCGCGGCCTTCTCTAAAACATCGCGCTTCTGACTGGCTGAGACCAGCGCACCCATTCGGGTGGTTTCCAGTTTCGGATCCCCGATGGTGGTCTTTGCCAAACGCGCGGACAGCGCCTCAATCACGGCCTGCACATGCGGCTCGGGCGCGATGATCCTGCGGATGGCAGTGCATTTCTGACCCGCCTTGGTGGTCATCTCGCGCTGAACCTCTTTGACGAACAGATCGAATTCGGGCGTTCCCGGCGCGGCATCAGGGCCAAGGACCGAGCAGTTCAAGCTGTCCTGTTCCGCCACGAACCGGACCGAATTTTCCAGGATCACAGGGTTCGCACGCAGCTTCAGCGCTGTATCCGCCGAGCCGGTAAAGCTGACCACGTCTTGCAGGGTCAGGTGATCCAGCATGTCGCCCAAACCGCCTGACACCAGCTGCAACGCCCCGCTGGGCAAGATGCCCGAATCCAGCATCAGGCGAACACACAGCTCGGTCACGTAACAGGAATTCGTGGCCGGTTTGACGATGGCCGGAACCCCCGCCAGCAGGGTCGGCGCCAGCTTTTCCAGCATGCCCCAAACCGGAAAGTTGAAAGCGTTGATATGGACGGCCACGCCTTGCAGGGGTGTACAAATGTGCTGCCCCAGAAAGGTGCCATTGCGCGAAAGCTGCTCGACCTCACCATCCAGATAGACATGCCCGTCCGGCATCTCGCGCCGCCCTTTTGAGGCAAAGACGAACATCGTGCCAATACCGCCGTCAATGTCGATCAGATGATCCGCCTGGGTTGCGCCGGTATTGAAGGACAGATCGTACATCGCCTGCTTGTGCTTGCCCAGATGAACAGACAGCGCCTTGAGCATCTTGGCCCGCTGGTGAAACGTCATCTTGCGCAGCGCAGGACCACCAACATTGCGCGCATGATCCAGCATTCCCTGAACGTCCAAGGCGTTGTTTCCGGCTGTTGCGATCACCTCTCCCGTCACCGCGCTTGCGATGTTGCGAGCACCTGCCCCCGGCGCAATCCACTCGCCCGCAGCAAAACTTGAAATCTGTTGGATCGTCATAGGTCTCTCCTTACTCGCGGCAGGGCTAGCGCGCGGGGGCGTTTGCGATATCTTATTATTAACCGTACGGTCGGTCAATAAATTTCAGAACAAGCAGCGCGGCTAGTTCAAACCTGCGCGGGCAGGTGGGCGAACCCCCGAAACCGGATACGCCCCCCACGCTGAGCACTTTCCGTGATCTGGTAATCAGGGAACCGGTTCAAAAACCGGCTAATGGCAACCCGTCCTTCCATCCGGGCCAAGGTCAGACCAACACAAGTATGCGGTCCGCCCGCAAACGCGTGGTGCTTGTTGGGACGGCGATCCAACATCATGTCGTCGGGGCAATCAAACTGCCGCGGATCGCGGTTGGCCGCGCCGATGCAAAGATGCAGATCGGTTCCTGCTGGAATGACATGTCCGTGAAATTCCACCTCTTCAGTGGTCAGGCGATTGCCGAACTGGTTCGGGCTTTCCAGACGCAGAAACTCGTCAACTGCGGTGAAAATCAGGTCTGGATTAACCAACAGCTCGGTCCGCTTATCCCTGTGGCGATCCAACAGATCCAAAGCGTTGCCAATCAGGTTTGTTGTGGTCTCATGCCCGGCATTCAGAATGAAGATGCAGTTCTGGTACAGTTCAACTTCGGTCAGGCCGCCCTCGGTGTCATCCTGTATCAACCGGGTCAAAACATCGGTCTCCGGGTTGCCCGGGTTGGCCCTGCGGTCGTCGATGATATCGCGCAGAAAGGCTTTGAACTCGCGGACTGCGCGGTTGCCCCAATCTTCCTGCTCGGGCGTCAGCTGCGGTTCCAACGCCCCGAGAATGGCCAAGGACCACTCACGCAACGGCTCACGCTCGGACCGAGGGATTCCCAGCAGGTTGCCGATGATCTCGATCGGGATCGCCCCGGCAAAATCCTCGATCAACTCAACTGTGCCCTTGGCCTGCATTTGATCCAACAGCCCGTCGACAAGTTCGATCAGACCCGGCTCCATCTGCGCCAAAGCGCGCGGGTTCATCGCGCCCACCATCACCTTGCGGACACGCGAGTGCAGGGGCGGATCATTGAACACAAGACTGGTGGTGTGATGTTCAAACAATGGGCTATCCACCCCGTATTTGGGGCCAAACACGGCCTTCTTGTCCGAAATGAACCGCGTTGTGTCCCGATAGATGATGTCCAGATCCTGATGTCGTGACAGGATCACTGACCCATCGGGTTGCAGGCAGACGGGCGTATCTTCACGCAGCGCCCTATAGGTAGGATAGGGATCATCGTGGAACCCGTCAGGCAGCTTGGTCAGCGCAAACATCAGTGGCCCATCGCCCCCATCTGTTCCGGCAGAACCAGCACAAGCCAGGGCACCAGAACGATCAGGGCCAGCCGGAAGATATCGGCGATCCAAAACGGCGTGACGCCTCTGAAGATCGTCCCGGTCGACACATCCCCGACCACACCCTTCAGAATGAACACGTTCAGCCCCACGGGCGGGGTGATCAGGCTGATTTCGGTGACGACGACCACAACAATGCCGAACCAGATCGGGTCATATCCCAGCGATGTGACCAGAGGAAAAAAGATCGGCACGGTCAGCAGTAGCATCGACAGGGATTCAAAAACACACCCCAAAATGATGTAGATGCCAAGGATCATCAGGATCACCACAAAGGGCGCAACGTCATACGCTGTGACCATGGCGATCAGCGCTTCGGGCAAACCGGCGAGGTTGATGAAGTTCGAAAATATCTGCGCCCCGATCAGGACCGAGAACAGGGCCGCAGCGGTCGCGGTGGTTTCCTTCAAAACCTCGAATGTTGAACCCAGGCTAAGCCCGCCGCGCGACAAGGCAATCAAAAAGGCGCCCATGGCCCCCATCCCTGCCGCCTCGGTCGGGCTGAAGGTCAGGTTCAGCGGTTGAAAATCGAAGGCACCATAAAGCCCGCCAATGACCAGAAAGAACAGCAGCAACACGGCCCAGACCGAGCGCAAGGCCCTCAGGCGCTCGACCCAACCGTGGCGTTCGCCTGCCGGTCCCGCCTCTGGTTTGCGCCAGACGGTCCAGCGCACCGCGAGAAGATAAAAAAGAATGCCAAGCACACCGGGGATAATGCCCGCAACAAACAGTTTGCCAATCGAGGTTTCCGTCAGCAGGCCATAAATGACCAGGATCACCGAGGGCGGGATCAGGATGCCAAGCGTGCCACCCGCTGCAATCGACGCAGTCGAAAGCTCATCCGCATAACCATACCGGCGCATTTCCGGCATCGCGACCTTGGACATGGTGGCCGCTGTCGCCAGAGACGACCCGCAAATTGCCGAGAACCCGCCGCAGGCCGCGACAGTCGCCATGGCGATGCCGCCCCGGAAATGGCCGAGAAATGCATTGGACACCGCATAAAGCTCGCGCGCGAGCCCGCCTTTGTTCACGAACAGGCCCATCAGGATGAACAGAGGCACCACCGACAATCCGTAATCCTGTGCCGTATCGGTGATCTGGCGACCCACCATCGACATCGCCGCCTTCAAGCCGCGCTCCGAAAAGATGCTGCCGCCACGTTCGTAGGCGAACCCAAGCGTACCAACCAGACCCATCGCGAAGACGATAGGCAGACGCACCAGTACAAGCACCAGAACAAGGGCAAAACCGATAAGTGCGGCGGTCATTGAGAGGTCTCCGACAAGGATTGGGGGGAGAAGATAGTAATCAGGCCCGTGACAATCATCGCCATGGCCGTGATCGCAGTGAACCCGGCGATGAACCAGCCGACATAGAATACCGGGATCGACAGGTATTCAGTCACATCGCCATAGTCCCGTGCGCGCTCGGCAAGAATCCAGACGCGTTTGATCGGCCAGATGAGCATCACGCCCGACACAATATATACAACAGCGTCACGCGCTCGGCTCAGCCGCAAGCGGGAAAATACTCCGTCCGTCAGGTCGACGGCGATCTGACCCTTTCCGGCTGAGATCATCGGCAGAACCGAAAACACCATGATCGCCATGAGAATACGTGTCAGCTCAGTCGCTGCCTCAATCGGGGCGTTCAAGACAGACCGCAGTATGACGTCAAAAAAGGTCATCACCATCAGGATGAACAGCGCTATACAGGCCAGCAGCGTCGGAGCGATGCTGACGCGACGCGCAAAAGTCACGAGAGATTGCATGATTGGGTCCCGGCTGGTGAATATGGCTGGCGAAGAGACCCCGCCAGCCGGACTGCGTTACTGGGCAGCCATTTCATTTACGATCATGTCATAGGCCGCCTGTGCGTCAACACCGGTGCCGTTGACCTCGTCAATCACCTTGGCGCGGACATCAACGGCGATCGCGTTGAACTTTTCCAGATCTTCCGCCGAGGCCGCGTTGATTGCGTTGCCCTCAGTGGCTTCGGTCGCCTCGCGGCCGATCCCGTCGATCTCGTCCCAGATCTTGCCGATTTCGCGGCTCAGCGGTTCACCGAACACATTCTCCTCCAGCGCCTGTTGCAGCTCAGGGGGCAGGTCGGCAAACGTTTCTTCGTTCATGATAAAGGCGAACGACCCGCGATACAGACCGCCCGGAACTTCGTAAACGTTCTGGGCAACCTCGGTCAGCTTAAAACCCTTGCGGGATTCAAACGGCATGACAACGCCATCGGCTGCTTTCGAAGCAAGGGTCTCATAGACTTTCGGTGCAGGCACCTGGATGCCGGTCGCGCCAAGCGCTGTGCCGACGTCACCGCCAACCCCACCCGGGATACGGACCTTGAGGCCCGACACTTCATCCAGCGTGGTCACCGCGCTGCTGGAATGCAGCTGCGCCGGACCATGCGTATGCAGGGCGATCACTTTCACGCCGCGATGCTCGTCCGCGGCCTTGAGATGCGCGTCATAGGTGCGCCAATATGCAACCGATGCGGCCTCTGCCGAGCCTTCATATCCGGGCAGTTCTATCATCTTTGTGGTGACAAAGCGCCCCGGCTGGTAGCCGTGGAAAATGATCGAGGCATCCGCCGCGCCATCCATGATCAGATCCATCTGTGCTGGTGGCGGAGCGATGCCCAACTTCAGTTCGGCGGTGACCTGACCGTCTGTGGCCTCTTCAACCATTTCCACGAATTTTGGCCACATCTTCGCGTTGATACCGTGGGTCGGCGGTGCCCAGCTGGATATGGTCAGCGTATAATCTGCGGCCAGCGCCACGGTGCCCGAAACGGCCAAGGCGGCTGAGGCCAATAGCGTGCTCAAACTGTTGAATTTCATGGTTTTGTCTCCTCCCTCTGAAACATACATTGAATCTGCGTTAATAGTCCGTTTTGTAACCATCAATAGTCATGGTGATGTGGTCTGCCTCGCAATCCTCCAAGACCCGGGGCTTTCAGAGGCGACGGTCTCCATTATTTCCCGCGACAGCTGCGCCCCAATTTCATCTCGATAGTTCATCGGCCCCCCGCGCCAGCGCGGGAATCCGTAGCCATGGATCTGGACCATATCCACGGCCATCGCGTTTTCGGCGATACCCTCTTCGATGATCAATGCGCCCTCATTCGCAAGTACCGCCATCAAGCGCGACGAAATCTCGGTGCTCGCAAACGCGCGCCGGGTGATGCCATGTTCAGCCGAGTTGGCTTCGATCAAAGCCTCGACCTGTGTATCACGGATCGGCGTACGGTCGCCGTCATCATAACTATACCAGCCTTTTCCGGACCGCTGCCCGAAACGCTCCATCTCGCAAAGCTGGTCGGCCACAGAGACATAGCGCTCATCCGGTGGGCGTGTTGCGGCATTGCGCTTGCGATTGGCCCATGAGATCTGAAGACCGGTCAGATCCTGCAATTCGTACGGACCCATGGGCATACCAAAGTCGCGCATGGCCTGATCCACTTGATAAGGCAGCGCACCATCTGCCAGAAGATAATCAGCCTCGCGCCGATAGGCGGCCAGCATGCGATTGCCGATAAAGCCATCGCAAATGCCCGATAGGACCGCCACTTTGCCCAGCTTTTTGCCAAACGCAAATCCGGTGGCGATGACCTCTGGGTCCGAATACCCGGTATGTACGATTTCAAGCAGTTTCATGACATGGGCTGGGCTGAAGAAATGTAGACCTATACAGCGGTCCGGACTGTCGATACCGGCGAAAATCTGGTTTGGATCCAGATAAGATGTGTTGGTGGCAAGAATTGCGTTTGTGTCCATATGCCGGGCGAGTTCCGCGAAAACCTGCTGTTTGACAGATATGTCCTCGAACACCGCCTCAATGGCCAGTTGCGCATCCCGTGCGTCGGCATAGCTGTCAACGGCGCGAAAGGCGCTCAGACGGCTCTGCATCTGCGCCTCAGTCAGCTTTCCCCGTTTGGCAGCGCCTTCGAGCAGACCCTTAACACGCCCAAAGGCCGCCGCGGCGGCTTCGGCGTTCTGCTCAATCAACGTGACAGAAAACCCCCCATTCAGGGCGGCGGTTGCAATCCCGGCCCCCATCAGACCGCCGCCGACCACCGCGATACGGCTGATGTCGCGCGGGGTTACGCCTCTGATCAAAGAAGGTTTGGACACGCTCCGTTCGGCAAAGAAAGCATGGCGAAGGGCTCGGCTTTCGGCACCTTGGCGCAGGGCTAAATGGCGGACGCGCTCTTTTGGCAAGGCATCGGCAAAGGGTTCGGTCGCCCACCCCAATGCCGTCAGATTTTCCAGCGGAGACTGCTGACCCTTTGACCGTTTCAAAAGTTCCGCGCGCGAAACCTCGATCAGGTCCGGTGCAAAGCTGGTGAGGCTACGCTGACTGACTGGCACTGGTCGCTGCGGCAGTTCGGCCGCAAAGGCCTCAACGGCAGCCTCAGGCTGTTCAGCGACAAGATCAAGGCCACCCAGCCCTAGTAACGTTTCTGCAGTCAGGATCTCGCCCCGGCAGGCCATGTCAATCGCGGCCTCCATCCCCACAAGACGGGGAATACGCTGGGTACCCCCTGCCCCGGGGATCAGGCCGACATTGACCTCTGGCAGACCAAATCTGGTGCCCGACGCGGCAATGCGCCAAGCGCAAGCCATGGCAATCTCGAACCCGCCGCCCAGAACAGTACCGTGCATGCAGGCGATAAAGGGAACTTCACTGTCTTCGATCATCTGTACTACGTCAGGCAGATGTGGCTCAACCGGTGGGGCGTCGAACTCTGACATATCGCCACCGGCAACAAAGGTTTTACCCGCACATCGCAGGACAGCCACGCGCGCGCCTTTGATGGCACCTACCGCGTCGGCCAACCCCTGACGCACCGCAGCGGATGTCGCGTTCACTGGCGGATTGTTGATCGTTACCCAGGCAACGTCACCCTTCCGCTCAACGCTCACCACCGGCGATTTTGCCATAACCCATCCCTTTGATTTGCTCAGATTCGGCTTGCGTTTATATATTGACCAACCGTTCGGTTAATGCAATCATAAAGTTGAAACGATACCGGCCGAGGCAGTGATGAGCGATACGATTCTTGTAGAAAATCACGGGAACTGGGTCGAGATTACGTTGAACCGTCCAGACAAGCTGAATTCGTTCAACGAAGACATGCATCATGCGCTTCAGGCTGCCTTGAATTCCGCGCGCGATACAGGCGCGCGGGCAGTGCTGCTGACGGGCACCGGGCGTGGCTTTTGTGCCGGCCAGGACCTTGGTGACCGCGATCCGTCGAAAATGGACGGGCCGCCGGATCTGGGCAAGACCGTCCGCAGTTTCTATGCCCCCCTCGTGCGGCTGATCCGGTCGTTGGACTGCCCTGTCATCTGCGCCGTGAATGGCGTCGCCGCGGGGGCTGGGGCCAATCTGGCACTGGCCTGCGACATGGTTCTGGCAGCGGAAAGCGCGAAATTCATCCAGAGCTTTTCCAAGGTCGGCCTGATCCCGGACACTGGCGGCAGCTGGCACCTGCCCCGCCTTTTGGGCGAGGCGCGCGCCAAAGGGCTGGCCTTTACTGCACAGCCGCTGCCCGCCAAACAGGCCGAAGACTGGGGCCTGATCTGGAAAGCCATACCCGACGATCAGCTATTGGCAGAGGCTCGTATGCTGGCTTATCAACTGGCCAATGGCCCGACCCTTGGGTTGGGCAAGACCAAGCACTGTATCCAAGCAGCGGCGGCGACCTCTTTGTCCGATCATCTGGAATTGGAGGCTGATGCGATGAAAATCTGCGGCGAAAGCGCGGATTATGCCGAGGGCGTGTCCAGCTTTCTTGAAAAGCGCGCGCCCAATTTTCAGGGTAAATGACGATGACACCAAAGGAACGTGCCAGCAAATCAGCCGCTGCGATGTGGGCGAGTGACGAAGCCAGCAAATGGTTTGGCATGGAGCTTGTCGAGGTGGACGAAGGCTGCGCAGTTCTGGCGCTGACCGTCGTTGCGCATCACTGTAATGGGCACGGCATGTGCCATGGCGGCGTGACCCATGCCCTGGCCGACAGCGCCTTCGCCTTTGCCTGCAACAGCCGTAATCACGCGACCGTTGGCCAGCACACGATGATGAGCTATCTCGCCCCCGGCAAGCTGGGGGATCGCCTGACGGCCACCGCGACCGAGGTCTCGGTTACGGGTCGCAGCGGCATCTATGACGTGCGCGTCACCAATCAAGACAGCAACGTGGTCGCCGAATTCCGCGGCATGTCCCGCGCGATTGGTGGCACGAATTTTCAAGAATAGCTTCGCGACCGAAGGAGTAACGCGATGGAGGACCTGTCCCCTAACAAAGCTGACCTGGACCCGATCGAGATCGCCTCGGTTGACGAAATCCGCGCCACCCAGTTGGAGCGTCTGAAATGGTCCCTGCGTCACGCTTACGAAAACGTGCCGATATACACCCAGCGCTTCGACGATGCCGGCGTGCATCCAGATGACCTGCAACAGTTATCTGACCTTTCGAAATTTCCATTCACCTACAAGAACGACCTGCGTGACAACTACCCGTTCGGCATGTTCGCCGTGCCGCGCAGCCAACTGGTTCGGCTGCATGCCTCATCCGGGACAACCGGCAAGCCAACCGTTGTGGGCTATACCAAAGGCGATATCGACAACTGGGCCGATCTGGGTGCTCGGTCGCTGCGGGCCGCAGGTCTGCGCAAGGGCGATATCGTGCATAACGCTTATGGCTATGGCCTGTTCACCGGGGGTCTGGGCGCGCATTACGGCATCGAACGTCTAGAGGCGACCGTCGTTCCGATGGGTGGCGGGCAAACCGAAAAGCAGGTTGGACTGATCACAGATTTTCAACCCGATGGGATCATGGTGACCCCATCCTACATGCTCAACATCCTCGAACAATTCCATAAGGTGGGCCTTGATCCGCGCGAAAGCTCTCTGAAGGTTGGTATCTTCGGCGCCGAGCCCTGGACCGACGCGATGCGCTCGGAAATCGAGGCTGCATTCGACATGCATGCGGTCGACATCTATGGCCTGTCGGAGATCATGGGGCCCGGCGTTGCCAGCGAATGCGTCGAAACCAAGGATGGCCCAGTGATCTGGGAAGATCACTTTCTGCCAGAAATCATCGACCCCGCCACCGGCGAAGTACTGCCCGACGGTGAAACTGGTGAGCTGGTCTTTACCACCCTGACCAAAGAAGGGCTGCCGATGATCCGCTATCGCACGCGCGATCTGACCTGCCTGCTGCCCGGAACGGCCCGTTCCATGCGTCGCATGGCCAAGATCACCGGCCGCAGCGACGACATGATGATCCTGCGCGGCGTCAATGTCTTTCCCAGCCAAATCGAGGAACAGGTCATGGCGACCGGAGGCCTTGCGCCTTATTACCAGGTCGAGCTGTATAAATCCGGCCGGATGGATGCCATGCGGGTCTTTGTCGAAGCCTCTCCGGGATCTACCGATGAAATGTCCAAGACGGCGGCCGCCCGGATGCTGACCAAACGCATCAAGGACATCGTTGGAGTTTCAACAGAAATTGTTGTAGGTGAGCCGGGCGACGTCGAACGCTCTCAGGGCAAGGCGAAGCGCGTCATCGACAACCGCGATAAGGATTAAGCCTTGGCCCGGACAATCGCAAAAGACCACGACCAAAAGCGGGAACAAATCCTGAAAACGGCAGCCAAAGTGTTTGCCGACCAGGGGTTTGATCGCGCTTCGATGACCCTTTTGGCCAATGAGTGCGGAATCTCCAAGGCGAACATCTACCACTATTACGACAGCAAGGATGCCATCCTGTATGACATCCTCGAAACCTATCTGCGTGAGCTGCGCGATCGCATCTGCGAGGTTGATCTGACGGGCCTGACGCCCGAAGAAAGGCTGCGAAAGACCGTGCGTGAAATCCTGTTCGCCTATCAGGGCGCGGATGATGAACATCGGGTGCAGATCAGCGGCATGAACGCCCTGAGCGACGATCAGCAAAAGCTGTTGCGCGGGTATCAGTTGGATCTGGTGAATGTCGTGCGGGACATATTGAAAGACCTGTCCCCGGAGTCGTTCGGCGATGACAAGGACAAGCTGCGCGGCGCCACGATGTCAGTTTTTGGCATGCTGAACTGGTATTACATGTGGAACTCCGGCGCGGGCACCAAAGCACGTGAGGATTACGCTGATTTGGTCAGCACCCTAACGCTCCACGGAATACGCAAACTCTAGACCCAGGACGGGCCGCTTCGCAGGACAGTTGCCTGACAGAATAATTTAGGCTCACCCCCCAACTCCGATCCATACCATTGGGTCAGAAATTAGGGGGATAAGCCTGCTTTCAATCTGTTACAGCTGGATGCGGAAGGCCGCAAAACCATCTGCGCCCTCACCGACATCCTCGATCGAAACACCTTTGACGTCACTCATATAGTCACGCGCCTTCGGGCCTGTTTCGAACAGGACCGTGGTGCCGTCCAGCGGCGCAAACGACCAGTTGGCATCTGCTTTGGGGTCAATCGTGCCCTGTTCGACGATATAGCGGACAATCACGTCGCGGTTGGTGTCCGGCGCCTCGAACACAACCGTGTCGCCCATCGCGCCGGGGAAAGATCCGCCACCGGACGCTCGGTAATTGTTGGTGGCAATGATGAACTCCATATCATCCGTGACCGGAGAACCATTGAAGGCAAGGTCCACGATCCGGGCCGCGCCAGGGTTGACCTCTTCACCCTTGGGTCCAAACCGCGATGGTTGGGACAGGTCGATCTGATAGGTGACGCCGTCCATCACGTCAAAATTATAGGACGGAAACTCTGGGTTCAGCAGGACCGCGTCGCTTGCGCCCGGTTCGACCTGATTGAACATCCCGGCAGACCGCTCCAGCCAGCCCCGAACCTGCGCTCCGTTCACCCGTACGGCGCGGACGGTGTTGGGATAAAGGTAAAGGTCGGCCACGTTCTTGATTGCCACGTCACCCACCGGGACATCGGTGTAATACTCCGGGCCACCACGACCGCCGGCCTTGAAAGGCGCCGCGGCTGACAATATGGGCAGGCCTTCATGTTCCGTGCCCTTCATCATCTCTTCGACGTACCATTTCTGCGCTATCGACACGATCTGTACAGATGGATCATCCGCAACCAGCGCGAAATAGCTGTGCAGCGGGGCCGACGTCTTGCCGACCGCGCGGCGCACATAGGCCAGGGTTTCGTCGTGGTCCGTGGCGACCGAGGCCAGAACGGCCTGATCATCCTCGACCAGCGCGGTGATCGAGCGGTCTTCGTTGCGAACCGAAATCGGGCGCGCCTCGGACGTTGTGGTCACCACGCGCCACTCATTCCCATCGCGCTCCAGCAGCAGGTCCAGAAGGCCAAGATGCGATCCCCAGAACCCGCCCATTACGGCGGGTTTGCCCATCAACATCCCTTTTGCAACGTCAATACCGGGACGGTCGGCAAATGTCTCGGACGGGAAAACAAGGTGGTTGTGACCGGTCACCAGCGCGTCAATCCCGTCAACACCGGCCAGCACGACCGAGGCGTTTTCCATACCGTCGGAATGGTCGGCATCGCCAATCCCCGAATGCGAAAGCGCGATGATCAAGTCGCAGCCCTGCTCTTTCATCTCAGGCACATAGGCCTGCGCTGTCTCGACAATGTCGCGGGCCTGCACGTTGCCTTCGAGATGCTTGCGGTCCCAATTCATGACCTGCGGTGGCGTAAACCCAATGACGCCGACCTTGATCGGGTGTTTGCTGCCATCGCCCATTTCAATCTCGCGGTCGAGAATCGCATAGGGTTTAACCAGCGTTTTATCCTCACGCGGGTTTGCCCCCTGTTCCTTTGCGACGTTGGCCAGAACAACCGGGAAATCCGCGCCAGAAAGCGCCTTTTCCAAAAAGTCCAAACCGTAGTTGAATTCGTGATTGCCCAATGTGGCGGCGTCATAACCGACTGTGTTGAAGGCGGTGATAATCGGGTGGCTGTCGCCCTCTTTCATCCCTCGCTCATAGGCGATGTAATCGCCCATTGGGTTGCCCTGCAGAAAGTCTCCGTTATCGACCAGCAGAGAATTCGTCGCCTCGGACCGGATGCCGTTGATGATTGAAGCGGTACGGGAGAGGCCTACCGTGTCGCGAGGCTTGTCGGCGTAATAATCATAAGGGAAGACATGCACATGAATGTCCGTCGTCTCCATTATCCGTAAATGCGCCTGATTATTGGCAGCCGCCGCAGAAAAAGGGTGAAGTGTAATGGCCGCGGCGCTGGCGGTGGTGGTCGCAAGGAACTGACGGCGGGACATCAAGCTGGGGTTGGAAAATGGCATGTGACACCTTTCATTTTCGTTTGTCGACGCGACTTGTGCAGGCCCTGCGAAACAGTGGTGTGACACTGGCTGGCAGGTCCTGCCACGCGTCGAACTGGGCATGAACCAAGTCAGTTTGCCCACAAGTTTCAGGGCGCGTAAAGCAATCCCGGGGTCTCAATTCGATTTTTGTAAAATTTTGCCAATGCCCAAAGCCGCGTTCAGGCAATCAATCGGGCAACGCTTTCTGCTGTATCCAGCTAAGGATCGGCGATGAAAGGTCCAAGGCTGTCGCTGAACTGTTCTATGAATTCCAGCGTGACCAGCGATGGTTGCTTCAAAACCGGTCGCACCAGCGACAGCGTATGAGGCAGAAATGGCCTGAAAGACCGATAGCTCAACCCCCTGTTCTGATATTGTACTGCGTCCAGTTCGCTAACGACAGACACCCCAACGCCCTTCACCACCAATTCGCAAGCGGCCGTGAATTGCCGAACCTCGATATGCGAGTTCAGTTCGACATTCGAGTTTTGAAATGCACGCGACAGGCGTGCGAAAAAGTCGCTGTCGCGCCGGGTGTGGATGATCTTCTGATCGGCAATATCTGCCGGTGTCACGGTCGAAAGGTCTTTCAGCGCATGGCCTGCGGGAAAGACGCAAACTGTGCGGATATCAATATGGGTGCTTTCGACAGCCGGGTGGCCATTAAACCCATCTGTGATTCCGAAATCATATTGCTCGCCGATCATCCACTCCAGGATGCGCTCGGGCCGATCCGGCTCTATCGTCATGGTGACGCCAGGCCGGTCGCTCAGAAATCCGGCTACAACATCTGGTAAGTGACTGGTGGCGAAGCCAGGAAGGCAGGCGACGCGAATATGCCCGGCTTTGCGTTGCGTGATGTCCTGACTGACATCCGAGATCTGCCGCATCAATTCCAGCACGCGCTCTACGCTAGGTTGCAGATAGCGGACCTCTTGCGTCGGAACCAATCGACCTTCGCGGCGGTCGAACAGTTGAAACCCAAGCGATTTTTCCAAATCTGAAAGCAACCTGCTGACCGCGGGCTGGCTGACCCCCAGATCGGATGCGGCAGCCGTGACCGAGCCATTGACGGTCACCGCCATAAGCGCTTCTAGCTGCCGGATTCTCAGGGTTTGGCTCATGGAGCGTCCTGTTTTTGCTGCAAATCTCGGTCACTTCATAACATCGTATTATATTTTTTGCCAGAAAATCAGGCTTGAATTATATTTCTGTAACGTTAACGTCGTGAAATCGTCATGTGTGCCGATTACGCGTAGCGCTCGGTATTCAACGAAGCATCGCCTTTGATGCATGGGAGGAATGATGAAAACGAAATTGCTTGGCGCTCTTGCCGTATCGACAGCCTTGTCCCCGATCGCGGCAATGGCGCAAACCGAAGTTCAGTTCTGGCATGCCTTTACCGGCCGCCTGGGTGAGCTTGTGAAAGCTCAGGTTGAAGAATTCAACGCCAGCCAGGATGAATATGTCGTGGTTGAAAGCCACAAGGGCAACTATTCGGAAACCCTGAATGCAGGCATCGCCGCGTTCCGCGCCGGTGAACAACCGCAGATCCTGATGGTCTTTGAGGTTGGCACCGCAACTATGATGTCGGCCCAGGGCGCGATCAAACCGGTCTATGAGGTAATGGCCGAAAGCGGTGCGTCATTTGATCCGGACGCCTATATCGGCTCGGTCAAAGGGTATTATACGACCACAGATGGCGACATGCTGTCCCTGCCCTTCAACTCTTCCACGCCGGTTCTTTGGGTCAATCGCAACGCGTTCGAAGCGGCGGGCGTTGATCCTGACACCGATCTGTCGACCTGGGAAAAGGTCGGGGAAACGCTGGAGCAGCTCAAGGCCGGTGGTGAAGATTGCCCGTTGGTCACTGCATGGCAAAGCTGGATTCATCTTGAGAACCTGTCAGCCTATCACGACGTCCCCTTCGCCTCGCAGGATAACGGCTTTGCCGGTCTGGATACCGAGCTGATGCTGAACGGTCCGGCCCAGGTTGCGCACCTGACCGCGATGGGTGACTGGGCCAAGGACGGCAAGTTCATCTACACGGGCCGCCGCAACGAAGGTGGCGCGAACTTCCGGTCCGGCGAATGCGCCCTGTTCACCGAAAGCTCGGCGGGATACGCCGGGATCAAAGCCGAAGCCGAGTTTGATTTCGACGTGCGCCCGCTGCCCTATTGGGAAGCTGTCACGGCCGAGCCGCAGAACACCATCATCGGTGGTGCCTCACTGTGGGTCATGGAAGGTCATGAGGCCGATGAATACAAAGGCGTCGGCGAATTCCTCAGCTTCCTGTCCTCGTCTGACGTTCAGGCAGCCTGGCACCAGAACACCGGCTATCTGCCTATCACCACCGAGGCGGGCGAAGCGACCCGAGCGTCTGGTTTCTATGACGAAAACCCAGGCACCGACATCGCCGTCATCCAGATGACCGCGAAAGAGCCGACGGCAAACTCGAAAGGTCTGCGTCTGGGATCATTCGACCAGATCCGTGGCATCATCGACGAAGAGCTTGAGGCCATCTGGGCTGGTGAAAAGACCGCCCAAGAGGCGATGGACAGTGCGAAGGAACGCGGCGACGCGCTGCTGCGCCGGTTCGAATCCGCCAATCAATAAGTCGTAATCTGATGCGGGCCTCGTTGGGCCCGCATTCTACTCTGGTGGGCCAATAGAATGGAAAAACGCGTCATTTTTCGCGGCTGGCTGCTGCCGCTTGCGCTGATCGCCCCGCAGGTCATCATTTCCGCCGTCTTCTTTTTCTATCCTGCTGGTCAGGCCGTATGGCAATCGTTGTTCATTCCCGACCCGTTCGGGTTGTCATCTCAGTTCGTGGGCTTGGGCAATTTCGAATTCCTGCTGAGCGATAAATACTACCGCGCCTCATTCGTGACGACGGCGGTGTTTTCTACGCTTGTGACCCTGTGCTCGATGATCCCGGCCTTGTTCCTGGCAGTCATCGCAGATCGACTGATCAAGGGCTCGGGCGTGTATCGGACCTTGTTGATCTGGCCCTACGCCGTTGCCCCCGCGGTGGCGGGTGTGCTGTGGCTGTTCATGTTCAACACCCGCGTTGGTGTGGTCGCATGGTATCTGGGCCAGCTCGGCTATGACTGGAACCACGTCCTGAACGATGCCGAGGCCATGGGGCTGGT
Source organism: Ruegeria sp. YTSA105 (assembly GCF_059610225.1). Classification (NCBI taxonomy): domain Bacteria; kingdom Pseudomonadati; phylum Pseudomonadota; class Alphaproteobacteria; order Rhodobacterales; family Roseobacteraceae; genus Ruegeria; species Ruegeria sp. YTSA105. Next base: position 21,089 of record NZ_JBXWNE010000004.1, on the reverse strand, counting down.
CGTTGTCGCCTCGGCCTGGGGGCGCATCAGCTATAACTTTCTGTTCTTCTTTGCGGCGCTGCAATCCGTGCCCCGCTCGGTCATCGAAGCAGCGGCGATTGATGGGGCCCATTTTTGGCGCCGGTTCTTTACCATCGTACTGCCGCTTTTGTCGCCGACCGCGTTCTTCCTGCTGGTCGTGAACATTGTCTATGCCTTCTTTGAAACTTTCGGCGTGATCCACACGATCACCGGAGGGGGTCCGCAACAAGCCACAACTATCCTGGTCTACAAAGTCTTTTCCGATGGGTTTGTGGGCCAAGATCTGGGGTCGTCTTCGGCCCAATCGGTCATCCTGCTGGTGGTTGTCGGCCTGCTGACAGTGATCCAGTTCAAATACGTTGAGAAGAGGGTGCATTACTGATGGCGGCCCAACAACATGGAATGGTCGAGAAACGTGGTGCGGGCCTGTGGCTGACCCATGCGTTTATGATCCTTGGCGTTCTGGTCATCTTCTTCCCGATCTGGCTGGCCTTTGTGGCCTCGACCGTTACTCAGGCCGACATAATCTCGCCCCCGATGCCGGTTGTGCCAGGTGATCAGTTCTGGGTGAATTACAAGGCGGCCCTGTTCTCAGGCGTGAACGTCCCGGTCGCAACGATGCTGTTCAACAGCCTGGTGATGGCGATTGGCATTGCCGTGGGCAAGATCGTCATCTCGCTGCTGTCAGCCTTTGCCATCGTCTATTTCCGCTTTCCCGGGCGGAACACGTTTTTCTGGCTGATCTTCCTGACCCTGATGCTGCCGGTTGAGGTGCGGATTGTCCCGACCTTCGAGGTGGTGGCCGGGTTTGGTATGCTCAACAGCTATTCGGGGCTGATCTTTCCGCTGATCGCCTCGGCCACTGCCACGTTCCTGTTCCGCCAGTTCTTTCTGACCATCCCGGACGAACTGGCCGAGGCCGCGCGGGTGGATGGCGCCCGCCCGATGCGGTTCTTCGTTGATATCGTGATCCCGATGAGCCGAACCAACATCGCGGCCCTGTTCGTGATCCTGTTCATCTATGGGTGGAATCAATATCTCTGGCCGCTGCTGATCACGACCGACCCCGAGATGAACACCATCGTGATGGGCATCAAACAGATGTTCCCCTCGGGCGATGATTTTGCCCATTGGCCGACGATCATGGCGACCTCGATCCTGGCAATGATCCCACCGGTCCTTGTGGTGGTGTCGATGCAAAAGCTTTTTGTCCGCGGCCTTGTCGATAGCGAGAAATAAGAAATGGCAACAGTATCCCTTGAGAACGTCAAAAAGAGCTTTGGCCCGACGGACGTCATTCATGGCATCGACGTCGATATCGCGGATGGCGAGTTTATCGTGATCGTGGGCCCCTCGGGCTGCGGCAAATCCACTTTGCTGCGGATGGTGGCCGGGCTTGAGACTGTGACATCCGGCGAAATCCGGATTGGCGAAGAGCGCGCCAATGACAAGGAGCCGATGGACCGGGACATTGCAATGGTGTTCCAGAACTATGCTCTGTACCCCCATATGTCGGTACGCCAGAACATGGGCTATGGTCTGAAAATCGCCGGATTGCCCAAGGCTCAGATTGACCAGAAGGTGACCGAGGCCGCTAAGCTGTTGCAGCTTGAGCCGCTGCTTGACCGCAAGCCCCGTCAGCTTTCAGGCGGTCAACGCCAAAGGGTTGCCATGGGCCGCGCTATTGTCCGTGAACCTGCCGTGTTCCTGTTTGATGAGCCGCTCTCAAACCTGGATGCAAAGCTGCGTGTCCAGATGCGCCTGGAAATCCGCGAACTGCAAGAAAAGCTGGGGATCACCTCGCTATACGTGACCCATGATCAGGTCGAGGCCATGACCATGGCCGACAGAATGATCGTGATGAACGGTGGTGTTGCCGAGCAAATCGGCACCCCGCTTGAGGTCTATGAGACGCCGCGGACGCTGTTCGCTGCGCAATTCATCGGCAGCCCGGCGATGAATACCTTTGATGCAGAGCGACAGGGCGGAAAGATCAGGATCAACGATACCGAGATTGGCCCCTCGGACGGGCCCGATGGCCCGTTCAAATTGGGCATACGGCCAGAGCATCTGTTCTTTGATGAAAACGGGCCCTTTGATGTCGTAGTTCAGATAGCCGAACCGCTGGGGGCGAATACTTTGCTGCACGGTCAGGTGTCAGGCTCTGGCGCGGCAATCACGATCAGCCTTCCGGGTGTTCATCCGATCGAAGGCCGTCATCCCAATATGCGTTTTTCTGTTGCGCCAGAGCATATGCATCTGTTTGACCCGGCCTCTGGCATAAGGCTCGAGGGCTGATGCCTTTCCCTCAGGTCGAGGCGTTTCGCGGCGGTAAAAACCTGATCCGTGTAGTAGGGCACCGGGGGGCACGCGGCGTCCTGCCCGAAAACAGCATGATCGGTTTCGATTTTACGCTGTCCATCGGGGTTCCACTTCTTGAGTTCGACGTGGTGCTGACGGCGGATGATGTGCCTGTCATAACCCATAACCATCGGCTGCACGCGCCGACCTTTCGGGATGCCAGCGGTCAGTTTTTGACCGGAAAAGAACCCAAAGTCTCGTCCCTGTCCTTCGACCAGATTCAACAGTTCGAAATCGGGCGCTTGGACGGACACTCGGATTATGGTCGACGGTTCCCCGATCAGGCCCAACTGGACGGCGTTCGCGTGCCAAAGCTGCAGGACCTGCTGGATCTGATCAATCGGCCGGAATACGGCAAAGCCAATCTGATGCTCGAACTGAAATCTGATCCGGATCTGGCCCATGACGCGGCCTATCTGGACCGCTTTGTCGCATGCGTGGTACAGCAGGTTCGGGCCGCTGGCCTATCCGATCGCGTGTTGCTGCACAGCTTTGACTGGACCCTGTTGGAAGTCTGTCAGCGGCAGGCACCTGACATCCCTTCATCTTACCTGACGCAGCTTCCCGAAAATGCCGATGACGTTGGCGAGGATTCCTCCAAGGCCGTTTGTCCGGACTTTCGAGGCCAAAGCGAAAAAATCCCGCAAATGGTCAAGCAAGCGGGCGGCGCGCTTTGGTGTCCGTATTTCGCAGATGTGATTTCTGAGGACGTCGCGCTTGCCAAAGAACTTGGGCTTTGCGTAGCCGTATGGACGGTCAATGAACCGGCGGATATCAGCAGGATGATTGATCTGGGTGTCGATGCCATCGTCTCGGACTATCCTGGACGGGTTCAAAGGCATCTGTCGGATTTGGGCATGAGATGGGTGTGACCCAGCCGCGATTTCTGACACGATCGCCATCGCTAGTGACGGGTCTATTCAGGATCACATCGGCTCGCTGTCGGGTTAGTCTATGGCTGGGCCGCGCGGTTGTTGCCGCATTTACGTGCGCGAGGCTTCGAACGCCGCCCATGCTTGTTCAAAGGCCTCAAAATCAAACTCTGACGCGCGTGCTGGGCCAAGAATAAGCTTTTCGGTTTCAAGCAATTTGCGGATCGCCTGTTCCAGGCTGTCCACCACTTCGGGCGGGATCACCAAAGCGCCGTGCCGGTCCGCATGCACCAGGTCCCCGTCCTTGATCGAGAGGCTGAAGATGGTCACCGGAGTGCCCACCTCTTTGACGTGCACGAACCCGTGGCTTGGACCGACCGAGCCCGCCACAACCGGAAACCCATCCGGCAAATCGCCCAGATCCCGCATCACGCCGTTGGTCAACGCACCGCTGATGCCAAACCCTTTGTGGACCGTGGTATTGATCTCACCCCAATAAGCACCGATGCAGTCCGGGAAATCCAGATCTTCGACAACCGTGACAGCCGGGCCTGTGCCCGTTGCCATGTGCCGGTAGTAATCCATCCGGCGCTGACGGATCACTTCGGGAGGGTCATCGGGAGGGTTCACCGCCGCGATCTTTGCCGTTCTGGCATAACCGACCATTGCGCCCGCATCGGGATCCGAGCACTGCATTGTGCCCCGCGTGAAATTGTCGAACCCACGCCTGCCTTGCGCCACTTCTATCGCATTGCAAACGGTGGGGGTGTCGACGGATTTCAAAAGATCCAGCAAGGGTTTTTTCATAGTGCCTCCAGCCAACGGCACAGAGCCGCTGTCGTCCGTTCGGGTTGTTCAAGTGTAGGCAAATGCCCCGCCTGTTCGATGACCTCGAAACGGCTATTCGTGAGAAGTTCATGCATCAAAGCGTGTCGCGAAACCGGGCACAGAGCATCATCTTTCCCGCACAGGATCAGGGCCTGCCCGGTATAACCGCGCAAGGTATCGCTTTGGTCAGGGCGATCTCGCAATGCTTTGGACTGGTTGATAAAAACATCCGGTCCAAGACCCAAGGCCATATCCATGCACAGGTTCAGAATTGCCTCGCGGTTCGGGCCATCGGTCAGGTAATTCGGTTTCATCTCCTCGGCCATGACCCGGCCCAAGCCCCCACTGGACACAGAGGCGATTTGTGGGCCACGCTTGGCTTTGACGTCATCCCGTTCGGCCAAGTGGTTGGTATCCATCAGCGCCACGCTGACGACGCGCTGCGGTTGCTGCCGGATTATTTCCATCGCAACGATGCCACCCATGGACAGACCCGCAAGGACAAAGCGCGGGGGCGCATAAGACAACACTTCGGCGGCCAAAGCCTGCACCGTGTCATGCCCCCCAATCGGCGCGTAGAGGACAGGATTGCTGCTCGAAAGCGCCGCGATCTGCGGGGCAAAAAGCCGGGCGTCGCACATCATGCCGGGCAACATTACAAGTGGTTTCATGTGACCAATGCAGCCCCGTCGGCCAGAGATCCAAGCTTGGCAAAGGCGATATCAGGATCAACCGCACCAAATCCGGCAAAAGTGCCAAATCCGCAATCCGAGCCCGCGATCACTCTTTCGCGGCCGACAATATTCGAAAACCGTTCAATACGTTGGGCGACCAGTTCCGGATGTTCGACAAAATTTGTCGTGGTGTCGACAACTCCAGGTACAAGCACTTTGTCCTCAGGTATTTCGGCTTTGCGGTCACGGAACACCGTCCATTCATGCGCATGACGGGGGTTCGAGGTTTCGAACAGGACATAGCGGGATTTGGTCGACATCAGCGTGCCGAACACTTTGTCCATTCCAATGTCGCAACAATGCGGTCCTTCGTAATTGCCCCAGCAAATATGGACGCGCACCTTGTCAGCGGGAACGTCCTGCAATGCGTGGTTCAGGGCCTCAACATGCAAATTGGCGACTTTGACAAATTCTTCGTCCGAAAGGTCAGAGAACAGCATATGGCGAGACAAGGCCAGGTCGGGGCAATCCAGCTGTAGGTCCAGACCGGCCCCCACAATGGTTTCGTACTCTTGCTTCATCGCATCGGCGAGTGCAGCCAGATAGGCTTCACGCGTGGGGTAGAAATCATTTTGCAGAAACAGCGAGATGACACCCGGGCTGGCCGCGTTCATAAAACCACGCTCGACACCATGCGCGGCCATGGCGGCCTTGAGGTTGTCGATGTCTTTTTGCAGTTCACCTTGCCCTTTTGACCGCACCTCACCCACACACATTGGGCGCGCATATTGTGGCGTACCGCCATCATCAGCCAGACGTTTCAGGAAGCCGGGAAACATCTTCAGATCCGCTGGCGCGTTGCGCGGGCTGTCCCCGTCAAAGCCGGTATAGCGGTCTTTGACATAGGTGGCGTATGAGATCTTCGATGTCTCGCCATCCGATACGATATCGACCCCGGCTTCGACCTGTTTGCGCACTGTCTCGGACACGGCCGAGGTCATACAGGCATCAAACGCATCCGCGTCAAATGGCTCTGCACGCTCGCGCGCAAAGATGAAATCCACGACCTCCTGACTACGCGGAAGGCTCCCTACATGTGTGGTTGAAATGCGGGTCATTCCTTCTTCTCCCTCTGCAAGTCTAATCTGCGCCGCCCGGAAGGCAGCGCAGTTTGTTTCATGCACCTGTCCAAGTTGTACCTGCCGGATCTTCGGTTGCGGTAACGCGATAGAGCCCCGCGTCACCGGTCATCGAAGGCGTGACGCCATAGCTTTCGCCGGGCAGAACCAGTGCGGTATCCCCATTTGTCAGGGTTGTTTCGACATCCTCAATCGTAATCCGCCAGTGGCCACTGGCCGGCATCAAGACCACAGGCTTTTCGGCTTTGACCGGATCAGACACGCACGAGCCGCGACCAAGGAAATCAACCTCGAAACCCGGCTTGTCTTTGATCAGGCCGTTTTCACCGATCACAACGGCAGGCTTGTTTGATGACAGCGCCATCAAATCCCAATAGCGGGCCACGTAATTGCCAATCACATTTTCGACGGGGACCTCGGGATAGGCTTTCAACTGCTCTTCAGTCAGCAAGGGCATGGGCTGTACGTTATGCGGCAGCGTTTCCCCTTTTTTGCTGTCGTAAAGAACCCCATTGTTTCCCAGCATCAAGCCATGGGCCTGCGCATCCTGAATAACCTGCGGCGCCCAGGTGACCCCGCCCCCGGCATCGTCACCACCAAGGACCGCCATGATCATCCCATAGTCCTGCCCCACATTTTCAAACCCGCGGAAGATACCGGTCGGGATGTTGAAGATGTCTCCTTCTTCGGCAATGAACTCACCAGCCGATCCGTATCTGCCCCAGAAGAACCGCCAACGGCCTTTGGCGACAAAGAACACTTCGGCCGTGGTGTGGCTATGCAGAGAGTTCCGGCATCTCGGCGGTTGGCCTGCGGCACCGATGTTGAAACCAATCTTGTCGGTGATGTGGACATGCTGGTCGGGGCTTTCAGATACGCCCCCGCCGATGATGGTGAAGTTTTCCTTTTGATCTGACCCCGGGGTATGGGCGTCGATGAACGCGGTTTTACAGGGTTTCAATTCGCCATAACGGACGATGCGGCTTTGGATGGTACTCATTTCAGTCTTCCTTTTGGTTGGAGTTCGCTGCGGTCAAACTCCGAAACCAGGCGGGCGGTTGTTCAGTCGCCGGGCACGCAGGCTGGCCCGGTGGGCGTGAAAACGCCGCAGGGCCTGCCCAGCCTCCAGATTTGAGAGACGATGCGACATTTTACAGATCACCGGTTTTCAAAAGGATCTGTTTCCAGACCGACGTTTCATCAAACAGAGTGTATTCACGGCGCAGGCCCCAGGGGCCGAATTCGGCGTGGCTGATACCCAGCACAAAGACCTCGGCCCCCGTCGGCGTGCCGAACACACCCCATCCATCATGCTTGCCATGCAGCGACCAGCGGATCGCGGCGCGAGGCGGCATCATTGGGTCATCGCGACCGATCTGATGTTGAATTTTGAACTCGGCATTCGGGAAAGAGGCGCGAAGTCCCATCCAAAAGCGATCGACCGGAGCCCAGCTGTGACCAGTCGTGCCGCGCGGATATTCCGATTGCACGGCGCGGTCATACTCGGCACTGATCACGCTCAGGTCTGCAGACATGACCCGGTTCAGAATGTCGGCGTATTTCTGACCCCATTCATTGTCATTACCACGCCCTTTGTAAGGTCCAGGCTGATCATTCGCCGGCGTGTAAGGCTGGGCGCAAGCCTCTGGGCCGCCTTCGCGGGCGATCAGATCGCGGGCATATTCTTTTGGGTCCCAACCCATCTGTTGGACAATCGCACCCTGGTCGCGGATCAGCCATTCATCGTTGATCTGGTTGTTGATGGCGTGACAGTCAGCAAGGATACGGTAGACCAGCTTTTTCCCGGTAGCCTTCCCATAGACACCGTCGCCCAGATGGGTCGCAGTCGACAAAAGCCTGTGCGAGGACAGCATGCCCTCTTCCGGTGTGCCTGACCAAATCACATCCTCACCCAGCAATGTGCGGTCGGGGAACTCGGCAAGCGTTGCCATGGTAGCGGCAATGACGCCCTGATTGCCAACGACAACTGACCCCGGGGATCGAACTACGATATCGGGCGCATAGTAATGGTGCAGCGTGGCAATGCCCCGATCTTCCCAGATTTCTTTTGTGATCCCAATAATATAGTCAGGAAAATCTTTGAATTTCGGGTCAAATCCCTTCATGTCTTCCATCCTTCAGGTATACGTGCAGAACCGCGAACAATCAGCGGTCCATCTATTTCCAATCGGTGCGGACCAATATCGGGCCCTTCGATTTTGCTCAGCAAAATGTCCACGGTTTCGGCAACCATACGGTTTGCAGGCTGTCGTACAGTGGTCAGGCTATAGGTTGGCCATGCCGCAACGGCCACATCGTCATATCCGACAACCGAAACATCTTCGGGAATCCTTAGGCCCAACTCGAATCTGAGGGTGTCCATCACTGCAATGGCCATGTGGTCATTGGCCACAAAAACGGCGTCGGGCGGGTCCGAGGCAAACATCTCCAGCGTTGCCGCCCGCGACTGTTCGCTGGTGAAGTTCCCAACACCGCGCGCATGCAGTTCCGCCCCCGCATCGTGCAAGGCGGCCCTGAAACCTGCTTCGCGGTCACGCTGGGTCGACGCGCCTTCCCAACCGGCGATGTACCCGATCTTTTTATGCCCCCCGGCCAAAAGGAATTCGGCAGCCTTGCGCCCACCCGCGATATTGTCCGAGGTGACCGCCGACATGGCCGGGTCGTCCTGAACCCGGTTAAACAGCACCATCGGCACACCGGCAGCCAGACAACGATCCGACAGATCCGACGACAAAGCCACCGAAGCCGCGATAATCCCATCAACCTGAAAATCCAGTATTTCTTCGATCACGTTGTCTATGTTGCCGGCCTGATGCGACGCCATGAAGACCAGCACGTGGTAGCCGCGCTCTTGCAACTTGTTTGTCAGCTTTTCCAACGCTTCAGGATAGAACTGATTGTTCAGATAGGCGACCACAAGTCCAATGATCCGGCTTTTGCCCGAGACCACCGCACGGGCCAGAAAATTTGGCCGATATCCCAGTTCATCCGCTGCCTTGCGCACTTTCGCGACCGTTTTTTGCGAGGCCGATGCACCAGGCGTAAAGACCCGGCTAACGGCGGATTGGCTGACCCCGGCCAGCCGGGCAACGTCCAACGATGTAACCTTCTGAGTAACCATCAGTCTGCCGTCCAGCCTCCGTCCACCAACATTGCTGTTCCTGTAACCAAAGCCGACGCCTCTGATGCCAGGTACACTACCGCGCCCATAATATCCTCAATCTCTCCCGGGCGGCCCAGCTTGATCTTGTCCAAAATCCAGGCCCGTTTGGTCGGGTCTTCGAATGTAGGCCGGGACAAATCCGTCAGGATGAAAGTCGGGCAAATCGTGTTGACACGGATCTTTGCGGGCCCGAATTCCAGCGCCATCGCCTTGGTAAAGCCCTCGACCGCAAACTTGGAGGCGCAATAGACCGCGCGTTCCTGCCCGCCGACATGGCCCATCTGGCTTGAGATATTTATCAGCGATCCGGGACGCCCGGCTTCAAGCAACCCTTTGGCAACGGCTTGGGTTAGGAAATAGGCCCCCCGGACATTGACGTTCATGACCAAGTCAAAATCTTCGGGCACCGTTTCGACCGCCTTGCTATGACGTGCAAACCCTGCCGAGTTCAAAAGGATGTCAAACGGCCCGTTTTCGGCGACAGCCGCGGCAGTTCCTGCGACATCGGTGACATCCATCTCAAGCACCTTGGCAGACCATCCCCTGGCAGTCATCTGATCGGCTATCTCTTGTAGCGCACTTGCGCGGCGCGCCGACAATGTGACCTCGGCCCCATGCTCTGCCAGCGCTACGGCGCAGGCCAGACCTATGCCCGACGATGCCCCGGCGACTAGCGCACGTTTGCCGCCTAGACTGAAACTAGGGGTACTGGGAAAATTGAGCATATCAGACCTCGCCGACTGGGTATGGAATTTCACCTGCGACACGCGCTTTGTTGAATTCGCGCAGGCGGGCAAAGACATCTACGCCCAGTTGCCGGTACACGTCCAGCAGGTCGACCAACACCCAGTTCTCCCGGATCAGGCCATCTTCCAATCGCCAGAAATCCAACGATCTCATAGTGATGCGCTGGCCAGAAGGGGCGATACCCATCCAGCCGTCATGAGTGATGGTCTGGATCATGTCCGGCCAACCGGTAACAGCTGCATAATCACCGTCACCAAAGAAATGAAAGGTGATCTCGTCGGCGTATTTGCCTCGGTCCGGCATGCCACCTAGGAAAGGGATCTGGTGCCAGTTGCGAAACCCTGCAATGCCGCGCCCGGTGCCGATCCCAGCGGGGCCGTACCAGTTCATGCGCGGATGCCAGAACCTTTCCATCTCCATCACTTCGGGGCCACCCTGACTGGGATGCTTTTCCAGATGTTCAAGCATGGAAACGATATGGTCGCAGGAGGCCTTCGATTTTGCCTCATCCCAGGGGCCCCGCACGATACCGTCCAGCGTCGCCGGGCCGGGAATACAGAACTCCTGCCCCAAAGACGGGGCCATCGGCCAGGCCTTCGCCTGCATCATCACTTCGGGAATGTCCCAGAGTGCCTGGATTTCGACAACTTTGCGATTTTCAAAGCGGTAGAATTCGTGGAACCGCATATGGGTCAGATGCCCGGTCGGCGGGATGTCCAACCAAGGGGCGACGAAGGTGCCTACGTAGTGGCCGCCACAGCAGACCCAATCATCACCATGTTGCGTCGGCCCGCCCATCACAATCCAATCCCGGCGTTCCAGATCGGGCATGGATTTCAAAAGCGGTGTGTAGCAGGCATCATAGAGTTCCTGCGGCCCGGTCAGGTCGCCGAATGGATGGGGCATGTGGATGACGGCATCGGGCGCAATCACCGCCTGCAGTGCAGCTCGGACGCCGGTTTCGTCAAAGTTATACATGGCTTCGCGCAATGGCGCGATCAGGGCCTTATGGGTAGAATGTGTGTCCATTGCGAAATCTCGCATTGTGTTATCTGCTTTTCTTTCAAAACCCGTGGTGCCCGGGCAAACCCCAAGCGCAAGTTCTGCAGCAATGACCTCACTCTTATGAGGACGCGTCTGCAGCCTCGCGATAAGCCGCACCTTCGCCGTAAGGTACGTTGATGCCCCCATAACGCCGGACGCGAATATTGCATTGCTCGGCATGGCCGACAAAGCCTTCCAGCATACACAGGCGTGAGCCGTATTCGCCGATCATTGCCGCTGCCTCGTCAGTAACAACCTTCTGGTAGCTGTGAGTTTTCATGAACTTGCCGACCCACAAGCCGCCGGTATAACGTCCGGCCTTTTTGGTCGGCAGCGTGTGGTTCGTGCCGATCACCTTATCACCGTTTGCAACATTGGTCCGCGCCCCAAGAAACAGCGCGCCATAGCTGGTCATGTTTTCCAGGAACCAGTCGTCACGGTCGGTCATCACCTGCACATGCTCAGAGGCGATATCATCGGCAACTTGCAGCATTTCGTCATAAGTGTCGCAGACAATGACTTCCCCATACTCCTCCCAGCTGACTTTTGCGGTTCCGGCGGTAGGCAGGATACCGAGGATACGGTCGATCTCGCTAAGCGTTTCTTCCGCCAGCTTGCGCGAGTTGGTGACCAGAACACAGGGGCTGTTGTAGCCATGCTCGGCCTGCCCCAACAAGTCGGTCGCACAAAGTTCGGCATCGGCAGCGGTTTCGTCGGCAATGACCATGGTCTCGGTCGGGCCCGCAAAAAGGTCGATGCCAACGCGACCAAAGAGCTGCCGTTTGGCTTCTGCCACAAAGGCATTCCCGGGGCCGACCAGCATGTGGACCGGATCAATGGTTTCCGTACCGATCGCCATGGCACCAATCGCTTGGATACCACCCATGACATAGATCTCATGCGCCCCACCCAGATACATGGCAGCGATCACGGCCGCATTGGGCTTGCCCTGAAACGGTGGCGTACAGGCGATGATGCGAGGCACACCGGCCACTTTAGCGGTCGCAACCGACATATGCGCCGACGCAACCATCGGGAATTTACCGCCAGGAACATAACAGCCAACAGACTGCACCGGGATGTTCTTGTGGCCGAGGATGACCCCCGGCAAGGTTTCAACCTCGATATCCAGCATTGAGTCACGCTGCGCCTGGGCGAAGTTTATCACCTGTTTCTGAGCGAACTTGATGTCGGCCAGCTCGCGTTCGGTCAATGAGGCGATCAGCTCGTCGATCTGTTTCTGGCTCAGGCGGAAGCTTTCCGGCGAGTAATTATCAAACTTTTCCGACAGATCACGCACTGCCGCATCACCTCGGGTTTCGATGTCTTTCAGCGTCGCTTCAACGACAGCGCGGGTTTTGGCGTCATCTTCGGCCCGGTCGGCCTCGGGTTTGCCGCTTTTCAGATATTCGATAGCCATTGTCCTAATCCTCAATTTTCGGGCCGGGGCGGAATTTCTTCTCCCCGGTCAAATGTTTCCCACCCTTTGCCCTGGAACAGATCGACTCCAAGCTGCGAGGCGACATGGGCAAAATCGACATTCACCCAGTTGTCGACGATCTTGCCGTCGACAACTTTCCAGAAATCCATGTAACGGATCTCGACGCGCTTGCCGGTGGGCGCAATCCCCAGAAATTCGCCAGAATGGGTTGCTTCCTGGCGGCCAAAAGCTGCCGCCCACTCGCCCATATAAAGCCGGGCCTCGTCGATGCAGGTCTTGTCGGAAAACGCAGCCTGGAACGGGCGTTGCCAGTTTTCCTGGAATTCCTTCAGGCCCGTCTTGGTGCCGCAACCCTGGTTGCCAAGCCAGCGGAACCCTTCGGCGAAGAATTCGCCGATGTCTTCGATACGGTGGTCGTTCAAACCATCGACCATCCCCTCGATCACGGCGCGGGTCTCGTCGGTTTTGCTCATGTCCGTGTCACGTGTCAGCACGGCCTGTTCGGGGCGGGAGCCCTTCATGTTTCTCTTCCTTTTATGGTTACCAAGGGGTCTTCTGTGTGGAGGGCGAGGATTAATCCGCCGTCAGAAAATCCCTTGGCATCCGGTTGAGCGCCGGATGGCGCGCAACGGCGTTATGTCTGGCAGAGCAGCTCATGCAGCCTGCTCGGCGATTTCAGCAAAGAGGTCATAGCCCAGTTGCAACAGCACATGCGGGACATCGACAAAAACCCAGTTTTCGACCAGCAGATCGTCCTCGCGGCGCCACCAATCGCAGACCCGCATGAAGACGCGTTTGCCACTTGCGGACTGGCCGAGGAAAGGTTTCACTTGGACGCCAGTTAACGAGGGCCAACCGCCCGAGCATACGTAGTTACCTTCGCCATAGCGGGTGAAATGCGCCGTCATACCGTTGCCCGCAGTGCCGCCGGACCAGCCTTCAAAGGTGGCTTCGAAAGGCACCTGGAAGCTGGCAAAACTCTCGATCCCGACGAAAGAACCGAAGGCGCCGGGGCCGTACCAGACCATGTTGTCATGCCAGTAGGGGCGCCAAGCCTCGTTCTCGGTAGCAAGCCCGGCCAGCATTTCTGTGACCATATGATAGCTCTTGGCACCCTCGGCAGGATCCTGCGGAGTGGTCAATATGCCATCATGGCTGGCAGGGCCCTGAATCATGCCGGTGAAGCCGCGGGTCTTGCCCGGGCTGTCGGGGATCGGCCATTGTCCAGCGGCCAGCATCAGCTCTGGAATATCGAAGAAGATATAGCTTTCCACCGCCTTGCCGTCCTGCATCCGGTGGAACTCGCCGAAGCGCAGATAGGCAAGCTCGCCTGTGGCCCGGATGCCGAGCCAGTCGCGCGAGAACCGACCAACGAAATAGCCGGTGGCGCTGATCCAGTCCTGCCCGTCAAATTCGCCGGCCATGACGATGTCATCGCGCCGAAAAAGCCCGTCGAAGGCAGCGGCGAGCGGGGCGATGACGTGATCGTGCAGCCCGAGGCCGCCCGCGACCTCATTGAAGGGATGCACCACGTTGACATGTGCACCGGGGGCGAAGAAGGCGTCAAATGCCGGCCGGAAGTTGCCAGGATGGCGTTGTGCTTCGGTGAATTTCAGAAAGGGTTTACGGTCGAGGTTTTTCATCTTCTCTGTCTCAATGGGGTCTGTTCGGGGCGTGTTCGGAGAAGCGCCCCGCAAGGTCCCGCGCGCATCAAAGCAAATGGAATTCGTCCCGGCCGCCGGGTCCTGCGCGCAGCCACATTCAGTCTGGCTGTATGCGCATGGGCAGATACGGACTGAGGATGAGTGCGTCCCATCAGAGTTAGCCTTTCACAGCCCCGGCCGTCAGACCGCCCACAATCTGTCGCTGGAAGAACATGACCAGAATGAACAGTGGAACTGTGGCTGAAACCACAGCCGCAACCGCGAACATCACGTTACCTTCAGTCTGCGTTGTACCAAGAAACGCGGCAATGGCAGGCACCATCGTGCGGTTGCTTTCGGACAGAAGCATCGCCCCGACAGCAAAATCGTTATAGGCCAGCAGGAACGAGAACAGCCCGGTGGTGATCACCCCTGGCCACATCACCGGAATGATCACGCGACGAAATGCCTGGAACTGGTTGCATCCGTCGACCTTGGCACTTTCATCCAGCTCGCTTGGGATATTCTTAAAGAAAGAATGCAGCATCCACAGAGTGAACGGCTGGTTTATCGCCACAAGCACGATGATCGTGGTTGGAAGGATCCCCCAGATGTTCCATTCGAAGAAAGGCAGCAAATATCCCGAGACCAGCGTAATCGGTGGCATAGCCCGGAAGATAAGTGCCGTGATCAATAGCCAGAACGTATAGTTGTAGGTCGACCGGGACAGGGCATAGCCCCCCAGCGTTCCGATTGTGAGCGAGATGGTGACAACAAAGAAACAGATGATCCCCGTGTTGAGAACATTCCGCCAGAATTCTTCCTGTATCCAGGCGCCCTCGTACCCTGTGGTTGTGAAGGGCGAGCCATAGACGGCTTCGGTCCGTGCTCCGGTGATGGCATTGGTCCAGTCGGCGATCGAAAAGAAATCCAACTCTACCTTGAACGAACCCCAGACCGTCCAGAGGAACGGGAAAGCGGCCAGAACGAACCATAGGATCACAAATAAGGACGTGGCGATCCGGAGACTTCTAGGCATTCTTTGTGCGCGGCTGGCCATATTATCTTGCTCCTTTGAAGTCGCGCCAGGTGCGGACAAGCACCGGTGACAGCAGAATGGCGACTCCGATTATCGTGATCACAGAGGTCGCGGCCGCGGAAGAAAGCTGCCGGGTTTCACCGCCTAAGTCGTTGAAGATGAATGTACTAAGGGATTGTGCGTGCGCACCTGCGCTGAACCCGATTATCGGTTCAAACACCTTGAAGTTGTCCATCAACTGAATCAACGCAACAAATGTGACCAGTGGCATGAGATGAGGAACGACCACGAACTTAACCTGTTGCCAGCGGGTTGCCCCGTCTATCTGGGCGGCCTCGATTTGATCCTGGGGCAATGTTTGCAACCCCGCATAGAACACGACAAATGCAAATGGAGCGGCGTGCCAAACTCCATAAACCATCAGCGCCACCCACATCAGCCCGGTTGAGGCCTTCAGGCTAAAATCCGGATCCCCGGCCAGATATACTAGGGCGTTGCCGATGACCCCGCGGCTGTCAATCATCCAGAACAGGATAAGCGAGCCAATCAACGGAGTGACGATCATCGGCAGAAGCGAAAAGAAGATCAGCAGCCCTTTGAGATTTCGGTGCAGGGAGTTGATTGCCAGCGCAATCACCAGCCCCAAAATGATTGTGAGCGGCGTCACAACAAACGTGAAGGTCAGCGTAAAAGCCATTGCCCTGTAAAAGGGCAAATTACCGATCTTTGAGAAGAAACCGCCCCAGGTTTCATTCGCAGCCCAGATCTGTCCAATTTCCTGGATCGCCAGGTGGCCACGGTCCAGGTAAATGTCCAATCCGACAAATCGGCCCAGTGGTTTCTCGGCGCGAAGGGCTGCTGTTGCCTCTTGATCAATCGTGGTCTCTGTCGTGCAGCCGATCAGGGGGGTGCAGCTTTCGACCTCTAACAAAACGGCCGGATGAGGCGCGAAAATGGATTGGGTCACCACCGAGACTATCGGCATCGCGATGAACAGCAGCATCGCAAGCCCGGTGGGCAGGAAGAACCACAGGAAGGTCTTATGGCGCATGTCGCAATCCCCACGTGAATTGGTTTGTGCGGGCGGCCCTTACAGACGCCCGCACGAGTCAGGCCCTACTGGAGGAAACCTTGTTCGATGGCAGCGGCGCGATATGCGGCTTCGACATCGGCCAGCGCCTGCTCAGCGCTTTCCTTGCCTTGCATGAAGTCTGAAAGTTCATTGCCTAGCGCGCTGTGCATCAGGCCCATGTAAGGCAACATCGGATAAGGCGGTGTGCCCATTTTGGCCGCCTCAAACACGCCTTCGGCGTCCGCACCAGGCTCGTAGCCTTCGATCAACCATACCGCCAGCGGCGTGGTTTCATCGTTCAGCATGTCAGGACGGATACCGTGTTTCATCGCGATGAACGTAGCCTCGGCTTCTTCATCCGAGATGTTCTTGCCGACGGTCCAGCCGTCCCACCACAGGGTCGATGCCGGCGTCGAGCCGCCGCCGACTGTCAGTGGTGCGCCGATCGCATGACCGTCGATCACTTCCTGAAGCACGCCTTCGGTCGTGGTTTGCTGCGATGCGCGTGAACCCCACATGTTCATGATTGCAACGTTACCAGCACGGTATTCGGCATTAGTGGCATTGGAATCGTGGGTCAGAAAGTCGGGGTTCATATATTCCGACAAAGCCTTCATCATGTTCAGCGCATTGACACCAGCCTCAGAATTCACGTTGGGCTCTGCTGTTCCGGCTTTGAAGTGGCTGCCGCCATAGCCAAGAAAAATGTTGTTGAATTCCTGTGCCAGATTCCAACCCGACGCATAGGCGCCGCCAACCGGGTTTTGCATGATGCCCTGCTCGCGAATGGCTTTGGCCGCTTCGAGCAATTCTTCATAGGTTGTCGGCACTTCGACACCGGCCTGTTCCAACACGTCCTTACGATACATCAGGTGCTGAGCATTCGCCATGAACGCCACGGCCATAATGTCATCACCAATCTTGATCAACTGACCTGGCTGCAGGTCCTGACCATGCTGTTCCACCAGATCGTTGAGCGGCCGAATAACATCTTCGTTCATCAACGCCACGATCGAGCTGTTGGCGATGATGGCACTGGTGTATTCAGACGGGTTTCCGGACAGACCAGCCACGTTGATGGTCTGGTGCTCGGAGGTCAGGTTTGAATCGACCGATGCGCCTGTGCATTCTTTCGCGCCGGTTGCGACGGCCTGAATGGCCGCAAATTCGTTACCAACGATATTCACGCGCCCGCTAATTTCACAGGCATAACCTGCGCTGGCGGCAAAGGCGGCCAAGGACCCAGCCAATGCAATTTTCTTCAGAAACATTTGTATTCCTCCCTAGGTAGATGGGTGCATCTTCGAAGTCTGCACCTGCGTTAAACCCGGCAATGCGGGTTTGGATTTTCTGTTCAGCGCTCCAAACGCGTTCCGGTTTGCGCATCAAACAAGTGGCAGTGATCGGTGTGGATATGGATTGAAACCTGATCATCGATTTCAGCGCGATAGGTTTTGTCGGCTTTGACCGAAACCAGCGCGCCACCGATCCGAACCGAGACCATCGTGCTGTCGCCCAAAAGCTCCTGCGTGTAGATGGGCCCGTTAATCTCGCCGCCGCTTTCCACGACATTGGCGTCCTCGGCGCGAAAGCCCAGCGTAATCGGGCCGTCCGACGCATTCAGCCCATGCACCTCAGTGTTCTGAGCCCGAAACACCCCATCCTGAACCTGACCATCGATAAGGTTCATTGCCGGGTTGCCAATAAAGCTGGCCACAAAAGTGTTTGCGGGTGCATCGTAAATATCGGTCGGAGAGCCAACCTGCTGCACGATACCCTGCTTCATGATCACCACACGATCTGCAAGAGTCATCGCTTCGATCTGGTCATGAGTCACGTAGATCGTGGTCACGGCAAGCTCGTGGCTGAGGTTCTTGATCTGCGCGCGCGTCGAAACACGCAGCTTGGCGTCAAGGTTTGACAGCGGTTCGTCCATCAGAAAGACATTTGGCTCGCGAACAATGGCGCGGGCCAAAGCGACGCGCTGACGCTGGCCGCCCGACAGCTCTGCCGGTTTGCGATGCAGAAAGTCATCCAGTTCGACCATGGCCGAAGCGCGGCGCACTTTTTCGTCATGTGTGGAAGGGTCGATGCCGCGCACCTTCAGCGGGAACCGGATATTCTCATAAACATTCATGTTCGGATAGAGCGCGTAGGACTGAAACACCATGGCGACATCGCGGTCCTTGGGCTCCATGTCATTGACACGCTCGCCATCTATCAGAATGTCGCCCTCGCTGGCGTCCTCCAAACCCGCAATCATGCGCATGGTCGTCGTCTTGCCACAGCCTGATGGGCCAAGAAGAACCAGAAACTCTTTATCGGCAATAGTCAGGTCGAAATTATCCACCCCCACAAACGATCCCCAACGTTTCCCAACACTGCGAAGTTGAATTTCGGCCATTCTGTCCTCCCATGTGCACTTGTCGTGCATACGTTTGCAAGAGCATAGACATCTGATGGAACATCAGGCAAGCTTTTTTTGCATGCGTTTGCAAATCTACGTTTCACTATACAGAAAACCTGTGCTCAATTCCTGGTAAAGCACTGAAAGAAAAGAATATGCCTTACGAAGCCGAGAAAAATATTGTTCTGGATCTTTATGAAGCTCTGAGCCGAGCTGAAGAATCAGCGGTCCCTGACGTGATCTCGAAATATTGCGCCGATGACTATCTGTGGCGCGGATTCCATCCCTTTGACGAACTGCATGGCCCCAGTGACGTAGGTGCCCAGTTCTGGCTTCCGCTGAAACAAAGCCTGACCCGAATGCAGCGCCGTATGGACGTATTCATGGCCGGAGAAAACGAGATGGACGGTTTCACCTCGGTCTGGGTTGCATCAATGGGCCATCTCATGGGGCTGTTCGACAAAGATTGGCTAGGTATCTCGCCAAACGGCAAAATGACATTTCTGCGCTATTGCGAATTCAACAAGGTCGAAAACGGAAAAATCACTGAAACGGCGATGTATTTCGACATACCTCATTTCATGATGCAGGCCGGATTGCAGCCGTTCCCGCCTCAGACAGCCGCGCAGCTCGTGCAGCCGGGGCCCATGACCCATGACGGCCTGATGGTCGGTCCGCAACCTGCGGCGGAAGGAGAGCGGACTCTGGCGGCCATCAACTCTATGATCTCCGATCTGGGCCAATGGAACAGCGGCCTCAGCCTTGAGGACGAACTACGGCGCACATGGTCCGAAGACATGATCTGGTGGGGGCCATCCGGGATCGGGGCGACCTACACGATCGAACGCTACGCCCAACAGCATGCAGGCCCTTTCCGTGCTGGTTTCACTGACCGGTCGAAAACCAAACACATATGCCGCCTGGCAGAGGGTCACTATGGCGGTTTTTTTGGCTGGCCGAACTTCACAGCCCGTCCAACTGGCGGGTTCATGGGAATGCCTGCAACTGACAAAGCCGGTGAATTTCGGGTGATAGATATCTATCGGCGAGACGGGGATAAGTTGGCCGAGAACTGGATATTCATCGACCTTTTGCATTTCTGGAAACAGCAGGGTGTGGACATCCTTGCCAGAATGTCCGAGCTACCGCGAACATAACCGGCAGGATTGACGCACATCAGACCTTGGCTCTGTGCACTACCCCTGGCTCATGGCGCGCAGGGTCAAAAGGTTCTTTGGCGACCCAGCGCCGATTCACCGGGAATACATGCTGAACGAGTTCCGGTCCGACGCCGCCCCAATCGGGGCGGCATTTTTTTTGTTTGCAAACGGAGCAAGCGCTGGCTCATATCCCAAGCCTCACATGGGCCCGGCGCCTGAGCGGGATTGCGTATCTGAGCGAACGAGAATGGGCCAAGCGGCGGCGTTCAGGGCGTCCCATTGGCCGGGGTCAACCTCAATCCCCTGTTCCAAAGCTTGGTTATAGTTGGCTGCTAGCTGCGCCGCCGAAATTTCAAACCGCTGAAGTTCGGGTTGCTCCACCTGACGTGTCACCGCGTCCGCCAGCAATGCAGGCTGATTTGTGCAGATGATAGTGACGGTCGAGATTTCTTTTCTGTCATCTGCATTATCCAATCGCCAGTAATGCGGGAAAGTCGCGCCGCTTTCAAAGCTCGCTCCGTGTGATCCAACCTGATCTTTCCGATAGGCTGAGATATACACGCCCAACTGCGCGACCATCGACAGGCTTCGCAGGATTAGACCAGGATAGCGGCAGTTGGCCAGTTCGATGATCGCAAAGCCCGACTTGTTGGCCTTGGAGTGCATCAGATAGGCCGCCAATGAGCCGTGCTCGCAGACATCCGCGCCACCTGCATCAAGAACGGCGATGTCGCCATTTTCGAACACCAACCGCGGAGTCGCTCCACCCTTGGGGGCCCGTGGTGGCAGGCTGATACGGTCGAACCCGCTCAGACCCGCCATTTGCAACCAAGTGACCAATTGGCCAGCGTCCTCATAGTCACCGATCTCGTGCCCGGCTCCTTCGTAGGCGCGGGACAGCGCGGTGATCATTTCGTTACGGGATACTTTCATGCCTGTGCCTCCTCAATCTGCGGTTTCAGTGGCAGGAACCAGCTTTCATAGGTCTGGCCGATGTCATCAATCAGCGGTGCCCCCTGATACATTGTGTTACGTACCCATAGCTTCGAACGAGGGTCGAACTTGCTGACGCCAAAGAAGGCAAGGTTGCAGCGCAACAGATCCATGGGGTGCACGTTCCGGTCCGCAAGGTTGGCTCGGATTTCGGCGTATTTGCGCCTGCTCATGGTTTGGATGCGGCGCACGATGCTTTTCAGAGCTGGGCGGCGCAACAGGAAATGAATGACGTCACTGCCTGGATGCTCTTCAAGGTCTTCCAACAACACGTCATAGCAGGCGCGAACACGGCGCCCGATGGGCAGCGGCATTTGTTTCTCAATCCCCGGATCAGCACCGGCAAAACCCAGCCGCTGAGCCTCCCCAACTGAACTGGTCCACGGCTATGTTTAGGAAACGGAGGACCTAGAATGGCAAACAAGCGACCGAAGCCGGAAGAGATTGTCTCGAAGTTACGGCAA